>NZ_JAUORQ010000002.1:0-525148 GCF_030548085.1 Agarivorans sp. 2_MG-2023 | reverse complement strand
CATGCCTCAATGCGTGATGATTTTGAAATCACCGTACCGGAAGTGAACTGCATTGTGGATATCGTGAAACAGGTGCTGGGTAACCAAGGTGGCGTACGCATGACTGGTGGTGGCTTTGGTGGTTGTATTGTGGCGCTTATGCCGCCTCAATTGGTCGATGAGGTATGCCAAGCAGTCGAGCAACAATACCAAACTGTGACGGGTTTAAAAGAGAGTATTTACGTGTGTAAGGCGATGCCAGGTGCTGGCGCAATAAATTAAGCCCCTTGCCGCAAATATTCAGCAGATAAAAGCTCGGCCTTGTGCCGGGCTTTTTTATTGCAGCTAATTTCGCCTTAAAGCTCTTTCTGTGCACAATCCCTAGTAGATATAACGAGCTAAAAAAAAGAGGAGCAAGCTCCTCTTTGTTGTTGTCTATATCAGGTCTCAGTCTTTGGTTTTGCCAAAGCGGCGTTGGTACATATTGCCATTTACCCGTTTAGCGGCGTCTACCATTGGTTGGTAGGGAACATCAGTAATGCCAACAAAACCTACGTTGTAGTTCTCGCCGTCAAACGAGCGACCGGTGATAGGGGAGTCAATGTACTGGAACCAATGCGCGCCCACAAAGTAAGGGTTATCAATCACCGAGTTAAGGTAATCTTCAAACATCTCCCCACGCTCGGTTTGGTGGTTCGCGGTGACTAGGCCAGCATGGTAGAAGCCTTCTTTAACGCCAATATGGAACTCACCAATAATGCTTGGCATATCTACTTCGGCTAAGAACTTCCAAGGTTCAGGGTGCAAACCTTCTTTGTAGTAGTTGTAACTAACAACGTCTACATGTTTGGCTGCGGCCCTCACTACCTCAGGGTTGCACCCCCAGTCTGCAAAGCGAGCGCCTAGGTATAAGTGATTTGGGAGTTGTGCTTTTAACGACTCATTCACCACCTTGAAGTACTCGCTGGCGTAGAGTTCTAATAACATAGAGTAGTCGTTAAGCTGAGCCTCGTTATGGCCAAGGTCGGTGAGACCTGCAGCCACATCTTCCCAAGAGCTAATATCGCTTTGCCAAGCTTGGTTGAGCTTATCAATGCTGCTGTATTTGTCTTTTAAGGCTTGAGTGAACACCGTTTTCGTTGGGCTGTCTTGGTCGCTGCGACCCAAGGTATGGGTGGCGATGCCATAATGGCTTTTCACCGTGTCCATGCGGCCCCAGCTCTTTTCATTGTCGATGAAGATACCTACACACCAAGGTGAACCTTTTATCTCGGCGTTAACTTGGCTAACGGTGGCTTCGGCGCGCTCTCTAAACACTGGGTCGAATGGGTCTGGTAAAGGCGCCCAAAAGTCATCCCCACTGGTGACGGTTTTAAACTCACCAATGATCCAGCCATTGGCAAAATAAGGGATTTTTTTATTATCGTAAAACTCTGGTGCTGTCCAATTACCCAAGCAAGAGAAGCCCCAGTTGAGCATGCGATCCATGGTTACTTCGCGCCATTTTGCCATGTAGTCTTGGCCATCTTGCCCGTATTTACGCTGTAAGTTTGCCGAGTAAAAACTAAAGATCTCACCGCGATCTACTGGTCCTTCAAACAGCTCTCGCATGTAGCTGTAATGTTCCGCCAATGGGTCATCGTAATCTGGCAGCCACTCAAAAAAGTCTCTACGGGTTTGGTTCGCGACAAAGGCAGAATCAAAAGCTTGCTGGCTAATTTCCAATTTTTCTTTTGAGTCTTCAGGTGTCACATCATCGTTGCTGCGCGCTGCCACGGTAGAGTGGTCGTAATCTACGCCGGTGATGGTAAATGAGTTAGCTAGGCGAATAATATCTAAGCCGGTGGCAAAGTAAGGGTAGCCATCTGGGTCAACCAAAGACCATTTACCCTCAATTTTTTCGGCGCGGAAGTAACCGCTAGCGTCCAATTTCGGGCCGCCAGTAAAACCGCCAAAGCGAGAGCGTTGCGGCATGGCACCTTGTTCTAAACTTTTAAGTTCGGCGGCAGTGACAGAGAGTAACTGTTCTTCAGAATGAATTTTCTCTGCGGTGTCCACTGCAGCATTTTGACCAAACTTATCTAAGCAGCCTTTAAGAAAGTCGGGATTGCTATCGGGGGTGAGAATTACTCTAAAGTTGTCTAATACCAGTTGGTGATCGATTAAGGTGCCATGAATACTCAGTTCAATTTTAGCCACTGCACTGAGGTCTATATTCATTTCTCCCCACATCCAGGTGGCGTAGTGAAATGGCGTATCCCAAGAGGCAGGGTTAGAGCGAAAGCCCGATTGATAATTAAGGCCACCTTTAAGGTATTCGCCTTTTAATTCATTAAGGTAGGTTTTACATGAGTTGCCTTGTACGTTAATACTGCGACTATGCATTTGCCCCTGTTTATCAAAGATGTTGATAAATATTTGCGTAGAACGTTTGCCTAGGTTTGTAGCGTCAAATGCAAAACAAAAGTGGGGTAGTTGGCTCCAATCAAATGGCTGTTCTGGCTCAATAAAAATAGAGGTGTAGAAGTTCTCTTTACTGCGTGTACTAACTTTTAGTGCTTGCTGACCAGCGGTAACGCCTTGACCGCTGCTAACAAGCTCGGCGTCTACGTTACTGAAGCTAAACGCTGAAGGGATTTGATCGGCAAAATCATAAATCAAAATCGATGTTTCGTGCTCAGAGATAACGCGAGCATCCTCAGCCGATAAGCGTGTATTCATTACTTGTCCTCGTAATATAAGCAAGCTACTGCTCGGCCTAAGGTGGTCACTAAACCACAAGATTAAACAATAATAAGCGCTAGGCTCGTCACTGTTAAGGCTGAGGTGCTGCCGTTAAAGCGAATTAAAATTATCTGAGTCTATTAATTGCTTTTACGGCTTTCGTGTCAACCAAAATGTATAAATTGGATAACCAATTTTAATAATATGTGAACCAAGACACGACTTGGTTTTTCACACCGAGTCGCTTGAGTGGTTTTCGCTACTGATAGGCTTTGTTAGGCGGGCGTTGTAGGCGAATCTTGGGTTAGTTATTTCAGTGGTGTGTTGAGAAAAGCGGATGCCAGATAAGTCGAAAGAGCGCTTAGCTTGTTTAAGCTAAGCATCTTCACATGCTCTAAGTAGATATAGAACTAGGTGCTAAAGAGGGACTCTAGATACAAGGTATTACAGTGCAGTTAATGGAATTTTGATCACGGCTTTTCGTACCTTCATCGGCGCTGATACCGCGCAAAGTGGGCGATGAACTTCATTTGGGAAAAATACCGCAAAATCACCTTTTGAGAGATGTACCAATTGCTCGTTACTGGCTCGCTCAAAAAAAGCGACATCATTTTCTAGCTCGGTTAAGCGCAGAGCGTCTTCGGCCAGTTCGTGGGTATAGCCAATGTTTTCCTCACCTTCTAGAACCACTTGAATATCAAGATACTGCTTGTGGATCTCGGCTTTACGTTTTTCAAAGGGTTCGGTTTCAGGGGACATCAGTAATACAAAAACTGATTCATCCGATAAGGTATATTTTCCATCGGGTTGTTGCTGAGCAATGGCCATTGCCTCATCAATCCACTTAGGAAAAGACGGGTTTACATAACTCACTAAAGAGAGTTTGTTTACGTTTCCAAATAACATCTTACTACTTCCTGTTGTTTAAGTTTTTGGTTTAAGTTTTTGGTTTAAGTTTTTGGTTTAAGTTTTTGGTTTAAGGGGATAAAGCTGACTGTTTGGCTGCTAAGGGCGTTACATTGTTATGTGGTCTTAACGCGCTGAGCAAACGCCATAAACAGGAGGCAAACGCTCCTGTTTATGACGTTGAGTGGCTTGTAGTGAATCTGTTGCAATAGTGTACTTAGTGGGTTACTACAAGAATTTGAAGCGCTGGTTAGTCGCGCCAGTGCAGGCCCATTGCCTAATTTGTCCACCATTTGCGTTTGAACTATTGGCGACCTCTAAGCATTTTCCACTTTGTTTATTTCTAATTTCAAAAGTATTACTGCCCTTGTCTTCTAGGCTCCATGTTTGATTAGAGTTGGCGTGATTACATATCCATTGCTGCACCTTAGCGCCATTTGCTGAGCTGCCAGACGCAAGCTCCATACAAAGCTGACTTACCTTGGCATTAATGCTGTATTGATTGTTGGCTATTTTAGTAAACTTGAATCGTTGATTGTTGTTGCCCGTGTTACACGAATACTGCTGGTAAGTACTGCCATTCCATAAGGCGCCATTGATGACATCAACACAACGATTACTGTGTGCCAGTTGTAAATTGGTGTAGCCACTCGGTGGCGTAATATCGCCAGTAGGTGGGGTAGTGGAACCACCCGTTGGTTTGTATACGCGGATCCAATCTACATACATCTTGTTTTTATCACTGTCGGCTAAATCTGCATCAGTGGCTATGTGGCCTGCTTCAGAGCGCCAAGAGTGGTCTTCGGTATCAATAATAATGAAGGCTTCTTGATCCATGTTGTAGCGGCTCTTATCAAGAATGGCACCGGTGTAATCTTTGTCTTTCATTACCACTTGGCTCCAAGCGCCTTTTGTGGTTTTTTGACCATCGATGTAAAAAGTAACGTCTGTTGGACTCTTCCAATACACTCCAAAGCGGTGGAAACCGTCACGCCAGTAGTTTCCCCAAGTGGGCGTGAAGTGAGTCTGGTCGTTGTAATCATTTTTTATCGAGTTGTCGTTATTACGGAAGAAAACATGAAAGTTGGTCGACATGTTCTTAGCGTACCAATCTTGGCGAGCGCCACCGTATACCTCTAATACATCTATTTCACGCTGGTCGTTTTCGCTTAACAACCAGAAGTTGGAAGAAAGCTCTAAGTTACTCACCTTGATACTGGCTTCTAAAAAGATGGGGTATTTTACTTTGGTTTTAGAGGTGATGACCCCTGCGTTTACTTTGTTGGTGCCCTGGCGACGCGAAGCACTAATGATGAGGTTGCCGTCACCAACCCACGATTCATCGCTTGACCAGTGAGTAAGGCCTGGGCCTGTCCAGCTATGAAAGTAACTGTCTTTCCATTTGCCGGTAAACGTGCTGTTTTTGCCTGAGTAGTTAAAAGAGTCAGAATAGTTTTGTTGTAACTCCCAAGATTGTCCTGCGTCTAGTTCGGCAGGAATGGGGATGTTATCCCAATCAGCAGCTGTTGCATTTATTGCTAAGCCAATACCACACGCCATTAAGATTGAATGTTTGGTGAATCCTTTCATTGTTTATTTCCCTGGTTAAAGTGCAAGCAAATATCGCATGCTTATTAACCTATTTTTGTGATTTGGTCGATCAATTTTGTGTTTTTGTTAACCTTTTGTTGTGGGTGTGAGCTAAACAAGGTTTTGTTGATGGGAGCAGACATTAAACCTGAGGGCTTAAAAGCAAAAAGGCCTTGGTATTACTACCAAGGCAAAGTGCTAACAATTGTCAAAAAGGAATAGAAATTCTTACTGGTAGTTCAAGTAAATGGTTTTCTTTTGCAGGTAACCCTCCAATCCGTACTTGCCGTCTTCGCCGCCAATACCACTGCGTTTAAAGCCAGTGTGGAAGCCGTTTAGTAGTTCTCCGTTCGGGCGGTTTACGTATATTTCGCCCACTTCTAACTGATTTACTACTTGCATGATTTTGCGCATGTCATTGGTATATACATAACCAGACAAACCCAAATCAATATCGTTAGCGTATTGCAACGCTTGTTCAAGGCTATCGATAGGCATGGCTGCGACTATTGGGCCAAACACCTCTTGCTTCATAATGTCCATGTCATTGGTAACATTGGTCACGACGGTAGGCTCAAACCAATAGCCTTTAGTAAACTCTTGGCCAGCAGGCTTGCTACCACCACAGGCGATTGTTGCGCCGTCGGCCTTCGCTTTTGCGATCATTTCAACGAGCTTTTCTACTTCGCGAGCATTAACTTTTGGCCCTACATTAGTGCCTTCAAGCATGGGATCGCCAACCTTAAGTTGTTTAACTTTGGCAATGAATTTATCCATGAACTCAGCGTAAATGCTCTGATGGATGTACATACGCTCGTTGGAGGTACAAATTTGGCCGCAGTTGCCAAAGCCAGAGTTAACTGCAATCTCAACCACTTCATCTACGTTGGCGTCGTCCAACACAATGAAAGGAGCTTTGCCGCCTAGCTCTAAATTCAATGCGGTGATGTTCTCTGATGCAGAGCGATACAAAATGGAGCCCACTTCAGAGCTACCGGTTAAGGTCACAAGCTTGGTGATAGGGTTACGAACCAATTCGTCACCCACTTCGCCGCCTAAACCTGAGACAATGTTTACCACCCCTTTAGGGAAGCCAACTTGTGCAATTAACTTAGAAAATTCTAATACAGTTAGCGGCGTATCTGCTGGCGGCATTACTACCATGGTATTGCCAGTGACTAAAGCGTTGCCGAGTTTACGAGCTGCCAGTGCGAGAGGGTAGTTCCAGGCTAATAAACCTACGGTTACACCAAATGGAACACGCTGGATCCAAATTTGCTCATCTTGGTTTTCGCTAGTAACTATTTCGCCTTCGATGCGTCTTGCTGATTCTGCTGCGTAGCGCAAAAAGCCTACTGAACCAGCCACTTCACCGCGAGCATCGCTAAGTAACTTACCTTGCTCTTGAGTTAACATTACAGCGTAGCGTTCTGCGTCGGCTTCTAGGGCATCGGCTAGCGCGCTAACTAAGTCTGCTCTTGCTTGAGCGGGTAAGCTGGCCCATTCTTTTTGGGCTAACTCAGATGAACGTAAAGCTTGCGCTGCTTCTTCGCGGCTGGCTTGTGGTGCATAACCTACTACTTGCTCATTAGTAGGGTTAACAACTTCGATGGTGTTGCCTGTTGCGGATACTCGCCACTCGCCATCAATAAACATTTTGTGTGAAACTGTGTTCATCTAACGTCCTTTAGATTGTTAGTTGAATTAATCTGGTAAACCAATTTATGTATTTAAGCTTAACTGGTTAACCTTTTCAGTGATGAGAGTCACATCTTGCTTCAATGGCCCACTTGCCCTGCTGAGATTTGATAAGTATTTTTGAAATATCATGTGTTTAATGTAGATTTTTGTATTAGTAGTACAATTTCGGACAAAATGAGACCTGAGTAGATAAGGTTGACTACAAGTTTGCGCTAAAAGGCGGTACTATTCCGGATTCGGTCTAGAACTTAGTTGAATTGATTTACCAAAAACTAAGTGGTTTAAATTTTTTTCAAAGGTTAAATTGCATTATGGCTAAGATGGATACCAAGCGACGCTATTACGATATTGGCGTTCAAATCGAAGAGCTGTTGTTTTCTGGAGTTTTTAAAGCGGGCGAGCGACTGCCATCGGAGCGAGAGCTAAGCGAGCGCTTTGAAACTAGCCGGGCAACCATTCGCGAAGCGGTTATTATGCTTGAGTTGAAAGGTTTAGTTGTGGTGCGCCAAGGCGCGGGTATCTACTTTATCGATTCACCGGAAAAAGTCAGCAAACGCACCATTTTACCAAAAAGTGATGTGGGGCCGTTTGAACTACTGCAGGCTCGACAAATTATCGAGAGCAGTATTGCAGGGTTTGCCGCCACCCAGATTAAGTTTAATGAACTGCGTGAGTTAAAACGTGTATTGCAGTTACAAGAAAGCGAAATTAACGGCGATAGTGAAAGGTTTGAAGAGCTTGATCAGCAGTTCCATAGCTTGATTGCTGAGTCCACTCAGAATCGAGTATTAATAAATCAAGCGGTAGACATGTGGAGTACGGTACGTACTACCAACCCTTTGTGGAATGAGCTAAATCACCAGTTTCTACATGAAGAGCGTTTACAGTCAATGTGGATTAACGACCACAAGCGTATTTTGTTAGCTTTGCAAAAACGTTCGCCAGAAGATGCCAAACAAGCGGTATGGCAGCACATAGAGAACAGTAAGCAAGAGCTACTTAAAATTGCCAGCTCAGATAATAGCGACACGGATTTAGACGATTATTTCTTTGCGATGGAGTTCGACAGTAACTTTACTGAAAGCCATTAAGCTAGCCCTGTTTAGATGAAGAAAGCCGCTAATCGTTAGCGGCTTTTTTTGTGGTTTTTTCTTGCGTCTAGCTAGGCAGCTGGCGCACCAGAACTGGCTTCTTCTTGTTCACTGGGGGCTGAATTCCTTTTGCTTTGGCTTTGGCCTACCAAGGTGCCTTCTATCTCTTCAATGGTTTTGTTTTTGGTTTCTGGGAGTAGTGGCCACAACAGTACTAAACCTATTAAGCCAAACATTGAATACATTAAGAAAGTATTGGCCGCGCCAAAGGTAGCTAGTTGCCAAGGGAAAAACTGTTGAATGAGGTAACTCGCGATACTGGTCACCAAAGCAAACATTGGGATCGCTACGCTACGTACTGAGTTGGGAAATATTTCCGAAAACAATACCCACATAATAGGGCCAATTGAGATATGAAAAGCGGCGATAAACGCCAAAATACCAATCAAAATCAGCATTGGGTTAACGCTAATGGCTGCTTCAATAATGTGCCCTTCGTTTAACCTTAAGGTGTTTGCGTCGTAGTTGCTGGCGAGCATTTCTTTAAAGCTTACGTCGTCTTCAAATTGCTTACCTATTTGCGCGGTGAGCGGGGTGGTATCAATCACTTCTTCAAGCTTATCGATAGTTTGTTGGTTAACACTGTAAGTTGCATTGCTAAAGCCGTACCAACAGGTTGCATGGCTTAATACCACGGCCATTAAACCTAGTATGAGTAGCGGCCTACGACCTACTTTGTCGATAAAGAAAATCGCCAGTACCGTAAATACAACGCTGGTTATACCAATATAAATGGCTTGCTGGAATGAGGCATTAAGACCAAAGCCAATTTGCTCAAATACCGTAGGCGCATAAAATAGAATGGCATTCATGCCGGTAATACCCTGTACCACAGCCATAATAAAACCAATCGCAAAAACGGTTTTCATGGGTGATGAAAACAACAGTTTAAGTTGCTGGGTAACGCTTTCGGTATCTTTATGCTCATTTAGGTTCTGTTGGATCTCTGCCTGTACTTCAATGGCCCGTTGCTGGGGCAGAATCTTGTTTAATACTACCAGCGCTTGATCATGTTGGCCTTTCATTGACAGCCAGCGTGGGGATTCAGGCACCCTAAATAACAAGATTACCCAAGCTAAAGCGGGAATAAGTTCCGAGGCCAACATTGTTCGCCAAATCGTGCTAGGCGAAAACAGCAGAGAGTTTTCACTGACATTAGTCACTAAATAGTAGTTAATAAAATAAGCGGCTAATAAGCCAATCACAATGTTGAATTGGTTAGCCGATACAAGCTTGCCGCGTTGTTTAGCGGGGGCAATTTCACCAATGTACATTGATGCGAGTGACAATGAGCTAAAGGCAAGGCCGCCAATAAAGCGAGCAATAGTCAGCATCATAAAGCTGGTTGCCATTGCCGACAGCAGTGCCGAGAACAAATACAACACTGCCACAATAATCAGTGTTTTCTTACGGCCTAAGGCATCGGCTGTTTTGCCTGCAAAAAACAACGCGATAATAGCGCCAAGGCTTGGCGCGCCTACAACCGTACCAATTTGAATGTCGCTAAGTGAAAACTCAGAGGCGATGTAGCGCACTGTGCCAGAGATAATGGCTGCATCTAGGCCGAATACAAAGCCGCCGATAGCAACGATTAACGCATATTTATAGGCATTCCATGTTTTTATGTCCATTTCTTATCCTCAAAGGGGTGATATTCGACAGCTATTTAAACACCTTTGGATAACCAATTTGGCGATCAAGATCGATATTGGTTGATCTTTATTTTAAATTGGTTGTTGTTTGTGAGGTTTATTAATGAATTTGTTGCTAATTAGCAAACATGAGAAAGTGGTGCTTGAGAAAGGAATAAAAAAACACCGCTGAGGACAGCGGTGTTTTATCGATAGAAGCGGGCTGAGTTAAACTTCGTAAGTGGAAATCTTATCCCAATCAAACTCTACGCCAACTCCCGGTGTATCTGGCGCAATAGCACGGTGATTATCTACGACTAATGGGCGCTTGGTATATTCATCAATCGGGAAGCTATGCACTTCTAACCAGCCAGAGTTGGGCTGTGATGATACCAAGCTAACGTGCAACTCCTGCATGCCATGAGAACAGGCTGGAACGTTATGCTGGTTGGCTAAGCGAGCTGCTTTAAGCCAACCGGTAATACCACCACAATTGGACGCATCCGGTTGTGCAAATGACAGTTTAGCTCGTTCAAAGGCGTACTCGAATTCGTGAATGGTATGTAAGTTTTCACCCATAGCCAGCGGAATACTAGTGGCGTCGGCAATCCGGCCATAACCGAGGTAGTCATCTGGAATGGTAGGTTCTTCGAACCAGGTAATGTCGTATTGCTCTACCGCTTTAGATAAGGCTATTGCTTGTTCAACTGTTAGCGAATAGTTGGCGTCGATCATAAAGGTAACATCACTGCCAATCAGCTCGCGTACTGCCTTAATTCGTGCGATATCTTCTTCGGCATTTTCGCGGCCAATTTTAATTTTTACCGCGTTGTAGCCCTTATCTAAGTAACCCTGAATATTGCCGAGTAACTTCTCTAAACTGAACTGTAAGTCGATACCCCCACAGTACGCTTTACAGCTAGAGCCTTCGCCGCCAGCCATTTTCCATAGAGGTTGATTGAGGCGTTTTCCTTTGAGATCCCACAGCGCAATATCTACCGATGAAATAGCAAATGAGGCAATACCACCACGACCTACATAGTGAATGTGCCACTCCATGAAATCATAAATTTCATCAATTTGGCTGGCGTCTTTGCCGATAAGCGCAGGGCCTAGGTCATGTTCAACCATGGCTTTAATGGCATAACCACCTTTACCGCCAGTATAAGTATAACCGGTGCCTTGGCTGCCATCTTCTAAGGTAATGGTGGTGGTCACTAGCTCGAAATGGTCGTGGTCACCGTGTTTAGCGTCAGATAAGATCTCGGCAAGCGGGATCTTAAACAAACGTGTGTTAACAGACTTAATTGTTGTATTCATGGGTATTCTCTTAATCGGCTAGTTGCGCCACAATCTCTTTAACCAGTTTACCAATGGTATCCCAATCACCATTATTTATAAGTGATTTATCCACCATCCAAGTACCGCCACAGGCTAATACACCTGGTAGGGCTAAATATTTTTCAATGTTGTTTTGATTAATGCCACCGGTAGGCATCACTTTAATGTTGGTGTAAGGACCTAACAGTGATTTAAGCATAGCAATCCCGCCAGACGCTTCAGCCGGGAAGAACTTAACGGTATCCAGGCCTAGTTCTAAGGCTTGCTCGACACCCGAGGGATTATTCACGCCCGGTACAATGGCAATGTTGTGTTTTTGACAGGCTTTTACAGTATTTGGGTTTAAACCAGGAGACACGATAAAGCTTGCGCCTGCTTCTTTAGCGGCTACCACTTGTTGCTCGTTTAAAATGGTACCAGCACCAATCAACATCTCTGGTTGGGCGGCTCGCAGTAAACGAATTGCTTCTTCGGCGGCGGCTGAGCGAAAAGTGATTTCGGCAACGGGCAAACCATTATTTGCGAGTTGTTCGCCTAGCGGAACAATGTCACTGGCCTTATCGATGGCAATAACTGGAATCACTTTGAATTTTTCTAGTAGTGCATTTAAATTTTCCATGGGTACATCCGTATAGTCATTGTGAATTTAGTTAAGGTTCAAACGCTGTTCAACTTGCGCCAAAGTAGGAAGAGGAGCGACCGCGCCATAACCCGTAATAGTGATAGACGCTGTGGCATTGGCGTATTTTAAGCAATCTTGAATTTCTGCTCCGCGAACATAGTGAGTACAGAATGACCCCGCAAATGAGTCGCCGGCTGCGGTGGCGTCTACCGCGGTGACCTTGTGTGGTTTAATGCTAAAGCGAGCATGTTGGTCTGCCACAGTTGCCCCTTCAGAACCCTGTTTTAGCACCACAATTTTTGCCCCTAGTGTTAAGTAGTGGTCAATGATCTCATCTGCATGTGTTAGGCCTGTGAGTAGCTGGGCTTCATCAATGCTAGGGAAGCAGATGTCTACCTGTGAAATGGTTTCATTAATAATGGCTTTAGCGCGATTGAGCGACCATAACTTAAGGCGAAGATTCGTGTCGTAAGAGACCAGAGTGTCTGTTTTGCGGGCCAGCTCTATTGCCGCAAATACCGCATCGCAACTGGTATCACTAATTGCTTGGGTAATCGCAGTGGTATGTAATAACTTAGCGTTAGCAATGGCTTCAACGGGTAACTGATGCTTGCTTATTAGGCTGGCAGCAGAGCCCTTCCTTAAGAATGAAAAGTGATGACCTTCTTCATTATGGGTAATAAAGTAAACGCCGGTATGCGCCGAGGCGTTGCTTTCTACTAAATCAAAAGCAACTGACTCGCGTTGCCAAAGCGCTTTAAACTGCTCACCAAATTCATCTGCGCCTAGGTGGGTAATCATGCCTACATTGGCACCTTGGCGCGCTGCAGCAATCGCAAAGTTAGAAACATCCCCACCAAAACCACTTAGAAAGTCAGGCTGCATCGCTTGAGACTGCTTAATCTGACTGAATTCATACATCGGCTCGCCAAAACTTAATATTTCGCTAAACATGACCTGTCCTATTTGATTGCTTAATAGAAGGGCTAATCCCTTAATGAAACCGATGGTATGGGATGAATTAATTTTGGTCAACCAAAATGAGTTTTACGGATATTTAAATACAATTATTTCATTTAGCATTCGATTGTTTATTTAACTCGTTGTTTTTAATTGATATTTACACTATATGCTTAAGAGCTTAATTATAAGAAACTCACTTTGGATAAACTATTTACTTATTTTAGTTAGCCATTTCAGGGTAATTGGTTTACCATTTTGTGATTGTAATCACGGCTATCTGGCTATTTTGTCGGTATAAATGCCATATTGGTTGAACAGTTGGGTGGGTAAATGGCAGTAAGTAATCATTTAAGCCAGTTTCAAGATAGGTTTAAAGCAGTAACGACATATAACAGGGAACAGTTAGACACGAAGATTGTTCACATTGGCTTTGGTGCATTTCATCGCGGCCATCAAGCTGTATATAACGATTTAACTAACCAAGCGTCTGGTGAGCTTTGGGGCATTTGCGAAATAAACATGTTTGGCAGCGAAGATTTAGTGGCTAACTTAGTTGCTCAAGACTGCTTATTTTCGGTTATCGAAAAATCTAAAGACACGGTATGTTCGCGTTTAGTGAGAACCGTTACCGAGGCTATTCATACACCTGTGTCGGGGATTGCTGCAGCAATTGCCAAAATTGCTGAGCCACAAGTAAGCATTGTTTCGCTGACTATCACCGAGAAAGGCTATTGCGTTGATCCACAGTCAGGTTTGCTGGATGAAGCAAATAGCTTAATTCAACACGACTTAGCAAATCCGCAAGCTCCCGTATCTGCTTTAGGCTTGATTACTGAAGCTTTACGAGTGAGACGTGATCAAGGTTTAGCGCCAATTAGCATTTTGTCTTGTGACAACATTCCAGAAAATGGTCACCTTACCAAAAATGCCGTACTCGCTTACGCCGCAAAACTGGACCAACAATTGGCCAGCTGGATTGAGCAGAATATTAGCTTTCCAAGCACCATGGTAGACCGTATTTGTCCTGCGATGACGGCTGAAGAATTTGCTGCCATTGAAGTGGAAGTGGGGTATGCCGACCCTTGTGGTGTGGTATGTGAAGACTTCCGCCAATGGGTCATTGAAGACAATTTTGTCGCGGGTCGTCCAGATTGGGACTTGGCCGGGGCAATGTTTGTAAACGACGTTTTGCCTTACGAAGAAATGAAGTTACGCATGTTAAATGGTAGCCACTCGTTTTTGGCTTATAACGGTGCCTTAGCGGGTTACGAGTACATTTACCAATGTATGCAAGACCCAACATTTAAAGCCGCCACTTTAAAGCTTATGACCCAAGAGCAAGCTAAATCATTAAGCCCGAATTTGAACGTAGATTTGGAGCAGTATGCCGGTTTGCTTATCGAACGTTTTAGCAACGCAAATGTAAAACACAAAACTGCACAAATCGCGATGGATGGTTCGCAAAAGCTTCCTCAGCGTGCGGTTGACCCTTTGTTACAGCTGCAAAAGCAAGGCTTAAAAGTGACTTGCTTACCTATTTTAATTGCCGGTTGGATGCACTCCATTATTGGTGCAGTGAAAAAAGGCGAGCAAATTGTCGACCCATTGGCTGACGAGTTTAAGCACATCGTTGATAGCCACGCCGAGCCTTTAGCCCAAGCTAAAGCCTTGCTCGCAATAAACAAAATTTTTGGTACTCATGCAAGCGATAACGCCAAGTTTAGTCAGCAAGTCGAATCTGCCTTTGTATCTATTGAAGAATATGGCATTGCGTCGGTGATCGACTCAATTGCAGTGAATTAGGAAACAACATGAAAACTCTAATCTGTAACGAACCGTTCTCTATTGAGTACGTTGAGCGTGAAAAGCCGGCTGTCGGCGCTAACGAAGTACTGTTAAAAGTAAAAGCCGTGGGTATTTGTGGTACCGACATTCACGCCTTTGCCGGCCGTCAGCCATTTTTTAGTTATCCTCGCGTATTAGGCCACGAGATTAGTGGCATTGTTGAAGCGGTTGGCAGTGATTGTTCTAGCGCCAAAGCGGGCGAGCGATTTTCTGTGATCCCTTGTATTCCATGCGGTGAGTGTGCCGCCTGTGAAGAAGGTAAAACTAACTGCTGTGAAAATGTCTCTTTATATGGGGTTCACCAAGATGGCGGCTTTAGTGAGTACCTTAGTGTATTAGAAAGCAACCTGGTTAAATTGCCAGAAGAAGTGAGTGATAGCCAAGGCGCACTGATCGAGTGTTTTGCGATTAGCGCCCATGCGGTGCGTCGTGCTGAAGTGAAAGCGGGACAACGTGTTCTGCAAGTTGGCGCAGGCCCAATTGGCCTAGCGGCAGCAGCCATTGCTAAGGCGAACGGCGCTGAAGTAGTTGTAGCCGATGTGAGTGACGAGCGTCGCGCACATGTAGAAAAAGCGCTTGGCATTAAAACCTTAAACCCGCTAGCAGAGAACTATGTTGAAGATCTAAAAGCGGCATTTGGTGGCAAATTAGCTTGTACCTTAATGGATGCTACTGGCAATAAAGGTTCTATGAGCCGCAGCGTTGAGCTAATTCGCCACGGCGGAAAAATCGTATTTATTGGTTTGTATATCGGTGATTTAGTACTCGACGATCCAACATTCCACAAAAAAGAAACCACCTTGTTAAGCAGTCGTAATGCAACCCGCGAAGACTTTGAGCGAGTGATTGAGCTGATGAGCAAAGGCCAGATTGACGAAAACATCATGAAAAACCGTGATTATGATTTCGACACTGTCGGCCTTTCTTACCAACAGGATGTAGTAAACAACTCAAGCCTTATTAAAGGCGTTATCAACTTTTAGTCGCGCAGGTAATTATGACAACAGTACACGTAAAGGAAGCCGAGTTAAAAGGACTTGCGCTTAACAAACTTATTGCAGCAGGCCTTGACGAGCAAACGGCCAAGGAAGTCACCGAAGTATTAATACACGCAGATGCTACCGGTGTGCATTCACACGGTGTTATGCGAGTAGAGCATTACTGTCAGCGTTTAGCCAAAGGCGGGTTAAATCGCGCCGCTACATTCTCGATTGAACAGGTATCACCCTCAATGGCGGTACTTGACTCAGATGATGGCATGGGCCATTCGGCGCTAATCGCTGCCACTAAACACGCCATAAATCTAGCCTCTGATACCGGATTAGGTTTTGTAAGTGTCAAGAATACCTCGCATTGTGGTGCGCTTTCATACTTTATGGAGCAAGCCACAAGCGCAGGTATGATTGCCATTGGTATGACGCAAACCGACACATGTGTTGCCCCGCATGGCGGAGCGGCCAAGTTTTTGGGGACCAACCCAATTGCCTTTGGTTTCCCGGTAGAGGGTTCTACGCCAATGATTATTGATATGGCGACCAGTGCCACCGCGTATGGCAAGCTATTACATGCCAAAGAAACCGGTCAATCGATCGGTAAAGGCCTTGCCATTGATGCCGAAGGCAACGAAACAACCGATCCTCATAAAGTGGCCAACTTGCTGCCATTTGGTGGCCATAAAGGCTCTGGCATTGCCTTAGCTATTGATGCGCTAACGGGCATGTTGATGGGGGCTAACTTCGGTAACCATATTGTGCGTATGTATGACGACTACGACAAAATGCGTAAGCTGGCCAGCTTAGTGATTGTGATTGACCCAACTAAACTGGGTAACGCGTTGTTCCCAGTGATGATGGCTGCAATGGTCAAAGAGTTGCACGAAGTTCCGCCAGTACCTGGTGTTGACAAAGTGCTTGCACCGAACGATTTACAAGTGGCTTATCGCGCCGAGTGTGATCGTAATGGGATCCCTGTTGCCAAGGGAGTTCACGATTACTTAGTGAGCTAAACCAGTAAAGGTAGCAGCATAGTGTCGCTCTGTGTTGCTACTAGCCTAGGTACTATCCTGCAATGGTTCCGCAAGTGCCTAGGTTTCTTCCTTCCTTATGTCTGTAGCTCTTCGTTGACTACAGCGTACTTCTGATCTCTTTAGTTACTGATTTAATTGAATTTTTATCTTTATCTCTGTTACCAAAATACCGTTATAGCTCACATAAGAATTCTAATTGGTATGCTAACTTTTATTTTGGTTATCCAATATTGCTTAGTGGTTGTCCAATAATATTGGTTTTGGTTATCCTTTTAGGGAGGAAATATTGTGCTGTTTAAAAAGAACAATTTAGCAATCCTAGTGTCTGTTGTACTAGCTGGGGTTTCAGTTTCAAAGGTTATGGCAGATGACACTAAGCAGTCGAGCGCCAGCGAGAATACATCGGGTGATATGACTAGTGCGGCAACCCCGCTCAATCTTACTGAAGCGGCGATTTTAGAAAAGATCACCCACAGTCATAGCCAGTTTTCTGTAGTAGAGAAAACAGCCGAGCAAAGCAAAGACGGATTGAAAATGAATTTTGATGCGATCTCCGAAGCGGAGGCGCAATCAAAATGGCCAAACGTGAAAATTCATTCCAAAGCTGGCCCATGGGATTGGAATACCAAAGGTGGTTTGAAAGTCGCGTTAGAAAACCCCGGTGCAGCAGACGTTCGCATAGAAATGAAGGTGAGCGATAACATTGGCATTATGGGCTCGGCCGATAACCAAGTTGATCTGCCAATTGTTTTACCTGCGGGCAAAACCACTACCGTTGATTTTCTGTTTAACGGTACTCAAATGAATATTGAGGGTTACCGAGGCGGCAGTAAACTTAACCTAAAAAGTATTGCCGAAATTCAGTTTTATTCGGTAGGTCCTATCGCCGCGCAAGAAGTGATTATTCACGATATTAATTTTATTGAGCGCACCGGTGATTTTGTTAAATCAGAGGCGCGTGAAGCAGAAGTGATTGCAGCGCCTATTCCAACCATTGCCACTTTAGCTGATTTTAATGATGGTTCGAAAGGCATTGCCAGTAATACCCATGGCACCAAGCTTACTTCAATAAGCCGTGGTGAGGGGAAAGGTCTAAAAATTGATTATGCTGCCGATGCCTCTTATCCAAGCGTGACCTTTAGTGCTGATAAACCGTGGAATTGGTCTGAGCATGGTGACTTTACTTTAGCCTTTGACGTGGAGAACCTGAGCGATGCAGGTGCGCAGTTGTTTATTCGCGTTGATGATGACGTAAATGAAAAACAAGGCGGTAGCGCTAATGGCGTAATCCATAGCCGAACAGGTTACGTGCAATTGCCTGCAGGCGAAGCGGGTACTTACTACTTTACGCTTGAAGAGCTAGCCAAAACCCTCGACTCAGGCATGCGTGGCGAGCCACCTAAAAAGTCTTACCAAGCTCAAGCGATTAATTTTGGCTGGGGTGAAGCCAAGCTAGATTTAGCTAATATTGTGAGCTTTCAGCTGTACATGCAAGATCTACAAAGCGACCTTAGCTTGGTCATCGATAACATTCGTTTAGTGCCAAATCTTAGCGCCGATACCAGTCGCTACCAAGGTTTGTTGGATGAGTTTGGCCAGTTTACTAATGAAGACTGGGCCGAGAAAATTCATTCAGCAGAGGAATTACAAAAGCATGCTAAAGCCGATGTTGCGCTTATCGACTCAGCTAAACCTATGGCCGACAGAACGCCTTACGGCGGTTGGAAAAGTGGTCCTAAATTAGACGCAACTGGATATTTTAGAACTGAGAAAGTAGACGGTAAATGGTCACTGGTTGACCCAAGTGGTTACTTATATTTTGCCACCGGCTTAGACAATATTCGTATGGATGATACCTACACTACCACCGGGGTTAATTTTACCGATTTGGTGTTGTCTGAAGACTTAAGTTTGCGACCCAGCCAAATTTCGCAAGCCAGTTACACCGATAATCAAGACGCCCGTTCGGTTGCCTCTGATTTGCGTAACAGCATGTTTAATTGGTTGCCGAAGTACAGTGATGCCTTAGCGCAAAATTACCAATATTCCACCATGATCCACACCGGTCCGCTAGAGCATGGCGAAGTATTTAGTTTCTACAGCGCTAACCTACAGCGTAAATACGCCCCGGATTCTCGTGATGATGCGATTGGCGTATGGCGAGATGTCACCTTAGCGCGAATGCTTGATTGGGGTTTTACTTCATTAGGTAACTGGGCCGATCCAAGTTTTTATGGCAACCAGAAAGTGGCATATGTTGCCAACGGCTGGATTGTAGGCGATCACCAACGCATTAATACCGGTAATGATTACTGGGGACCGATGCACGACCCTTACGACCCAGAGTTTGTTAGCTCGGTAAAAGCCATGGCTGAACAAGTGGCCGCTGAAGTTAAACAAGACCCTTGGTGTATAGGCACCTTTGTTGATAACGAAATGAGCTGGGGAAATACCGAGTTCGCGGCTAATCACTACGCCTTAGCGATTGCTGCTTTACGGAGTAATGCCAAAGACAGCTATGCCAAAGCAGCGTTTGTTAACTTATTAGAAGCTAAATATGCCAAAGATATCGCAGCACTAAACCAAGCGTGGGGCAGTGCAGTTACCTCTTGGGATGAGCTGGCTAAGGGCTATGTACATCAAGGCGAAATGAACGACGCGATTAAAGCCGATTACAGTATGTTCTTGGCCGACCACTCCGACCGTTACTTTGCCATTGTACAGCAGCAAATGAAGCAGGTAATGCCTGAGCACTTGTATTTGGGGGCGCGTTTTACTGAGTGGGGAATTACTCCAGAAGCGGCCAACAGTGCAGCTCAATATGTAGATGTAATGAGCTACAACCTATACGGCAATGATATGTCGAAGGGCGACTGGAGCCATTTAGCCGAGTTAGACAAGCCGAGCATTATTGGCGAATTCCACTTTGGGGCAACCGATAGCGGTATGTTCCACCCCGGTCTTGTTGCCGCCGATACGCAACAAGGTCGCGCAGAGAAATACGCCCATTACATGGATAGCGTTATTGCCAACCCTTACTTTGTGGGAGCTCATTGGTTCCAATACTTAGACTCGCCAACTACTGGCCGAGCTTGGGATGGCGAAAACTACAATAACGGCTTTGTTACGGTAGCTGATTCTCCTTACGAGAACTTAGTTGCAGGCGCAACCGAAGTAAACCGAACGCTGTATTCGCAGCGTTATCCGGAGCTTATTAAGTAACACTAAAACCTTGATTAACAAAAGACGAGCTGGCCTCGTCTTTTGTTTTATCTGTTTGATTATAAAAATAAATAACTAAGCGCGAAGTAGGGAAGCAGATGACCACAATTGTAGATGTTGCAAACAAAGCGGGTGTCTCGGTAGCAACGGTATCTCGCATTATTAATAAAAATACGCCGGTGAGTGAGGCTAAAGTGGCCAAGGTAATGGCAGCAATTAAAGCACTAAATTTTGTGCCTAATTACCATGCGCAAAACCTCACCGTTAATCCACAAACTGGACCTGGGATGATTGTGCAATCAATCCAAGATCCACTCAGTGCCAGTTTACTGAAAGATCTTTCTGCTAGAGCATCAAGTTTATCGCAACCATTGCACCTAGCCTCTGGCGCGCACTCAGAAGCTCAGGAAATTCACCTGTTAGAAAACTATCTTGCTTTAGGTGTTCAGGCTTTATATTTCGAAAGTCAGCATATGGACGAACAACGGCTAGCTGAGTTTATGCGCTTGCATCCCCGTTTATTGGTGGCTAAGCGTTATGTCAGTCAGTTTGCTAGTCAGTGTTTGCACTTAGATTTGATCGCCAGTTTATGGCTGGCAATCACATCTTTGGTTGAGCGTGGGCATAGGCATATTACGGTATGTTGTGATGCACAGCAGTATCAGGAAATAAGCCCACAATTAGTCAACATTGACAGCCCTTTTAGCCAGGCAACGCTCACGGTGAACTGTTTGCCTCATGACCCTAGCGATCGTATATCGAGCGTTATTGGTTCTGATAAGTGCTCGGCGCTGGTGTGTTTATCACCCCGTTTAAGTTGGCCAATATGGCAACAAGTGCAACAGCAAACTGAGCAATTAAATCGGCAGATTGAGTTTATCGGCGCTTCAAACAATGCCCCTGGAGGCAAGCTCAGCTACAGTACGCTGTTTTATCCGGTGGAGGCGATGGCACGCCAAGCCTTGGCATTTTTGTTTGCCGAGCAAGCAGAAGTGCGTGGAGCATTTGTTGCCCAGTTAGAAGCATGTTATTCAGAAAACGAACTTTCGTATGTTAGTGGTTTAGGCGCTGCGGGCTAAGTGGTTTGATGGACACATTTTATTACTGGCCGGGGCGATTCACTGAGAGAATGATATGTTGAGATGTAAACAAACGGCCCACAATTAAGTGGGCCGTTTTTTGTTAGTTAGAGTTTTGGTAGGTTGAGGCGTCGAGCACTTGTTTTTTCACTCGGTAACGGCAGATAAAGTTCCAGTTCCAAGAGGCATCATATTGGTGACACAATCCCCACTCCAAGCCGGGTGAATCAATATCACTGGCTTGGTTAGGGCGGAAAATACCTAAGGCCTCGGGAGCGCCTTTTATTTGCGACATTATCTCAAAGTTAATGCCGTCTGCTGCCCATTGTACGGTGTTCTTTTCTGGTCCATCGGTAGTAATCAAAGAGGCGATGCCACCATCTTTATGCCATACCGCCACTTCATGACCGCTATTAGAAATTGGGTTGTAGTCTGATTTCACATAAGGGCCAAGAATATCTTTAGCGATGGCGACACCGTGTTTAATTTCGCGCCCGCCCATGTTCATTTCTTCTCCCATGGTCTCGCCTTTGTAGTAAAGGTAAAACTCACCTTTAAAAAACATTAAGCAGGGATCGTGAACTTTATGGCTATCGAAGCTACCTTTAGATTCCACTAAAAAGCGATTGTCTTCTTCGGTACGCCATTTGCCATCTTTAGCAGGGCTAACAATGGGGGCTGGGGATTTGTTCCACGGGCCAAATGGGCTGTCTGCCCAAGCAATGGCAATTTCTTCGAACTGGCGGTTGGTATAGGGCGCTTGTACTGTTTGATAGACCAAATAGTACTTACCTTGATGAGCTAATACTTCAGGCGTAAACACTGCGCGGTCGTCGTAAGCACCGGCTTCGCCGGGAGCAATAGCACAACCATGCTCTTTCCAGGTGATGCCATCTTTAGAACTAGCGTGCCACACTTCAGTTAAATCCCAAGGAAATACTTTGTCTTGTGGGTTGCCGGTAAAACCAAGTGTTTCGCCTTCACCTTTGGTGTACCAGCAATGATAAATCCCCTCTACTTCTATTACTGCAGTGGGGTCACGGCGAATAACGCCTTCTTCAAAAGCAAAGTCTCCCTTTAGTGTTTGTTCGTCAAACTCAATCAGCCACTCTGGCCCTTTATTGTCGTAACCGCGTTCAATTGCACGCTTACTGGCCAAGCTTAGCTTGCTGTTTATCCCTGACATATCTACCTCTATGCGTCATTAATCTAAAATGTTTAATCTATATTGGTATGAAAGGTAAACCAATTTGTCTTAATGGTACATTAACTTGCTGTTTCTCTAGGATCAATATGAAAGAAAAGTGACCAAAAGCACATTTTAAGAACTTACTTTTAACCTTTGATAATAGCCATACTGAAAAACGCAAAGGTTTTGTATGACAAGTTTATTGGCCTGTGAGCCCCGCCGCCAAAGGGCTCAAGCATTTTACCTACTATTAACCTATTAACCAATTGTTGTTTTGGTATGACTTTCTGCCAACCAAAGTACTGATTTATACCGAAATGTTAGCGGTGTCACTTTAAATTGGTTGATCATTATGTACGATTACTCCAGTTATTTAGATATTGGTTTACCAGTGTGGTTTTAGCATTGAGTAGCTATCGCAAAGTTAATGGAGTAAACATGAAAACCGATTCTAACCGAGTCGCCATGGGCAAAGTTTGCCTTATGTACTTTTTTTACAATTTCTTCTGGTCATTAAGCTCTGGCTCTTTATTCGCCGTTTGGTTGAATGACAAGGTAGGCATTGACGGTTCTCAAATTGGCGTGTTGTTTGGTTTGCAAACGGGCATAGCGGTATTATTTAAACCGGCCTTTGGTTACATTCTTGATAAGTTGGGCCTTAAAAAACACCTCATCTATTTTATCTCTTTCCTCAGCTTATTGATTGGCCCGTTTTATATCTACGTTTACGGCCCGTTATTGGGTAACGATTCAACTTTTGTATTAGGTATTGTCGCCGGCTCGCTTTACTTAGGCATGTTGTTCCAAGCAGGAAGCGGAGTTATTGCGTCTTACAGTGACCGTTTTGCACGCTGTCATGAAAACGATTTCGGTTTGGTGAACGGTTTTGGTATTGCTGCTTGGGGTGTATCTGCAGTATTGGCGGGTTACCTGTATAACATCAACCCTGACTTTATTTTCTACGCTTGTAGTATTGCTGCTCTGTTGATGCTGATTTGTGCTTGGACACTAAAAGTTAGTCACTTAGAAGACGTTGATAACGACGTAATATCGCAAGACAAAATTCAAAAAGAAGACGTTATTCGCCTGTTGAAGAACCCTAAAATGTGGGCCTTCATGACCTACGCGGGCACTATCTCGGTGGTGTTCTGGACATCGATGAGCCAGTTCACACGTTACTTTATTAGCTTTTTCCCTACCCAAGAAGAAGGCATTTCTTTTAGCTCAAATATGGACGGCTTAACCGCTGTATTCCTGTTCTTTGTTAGTGCGGGTGTGCCTTTCATCATTCGTAAAATTGGCGCGAAAGGTAGCTTAATTCTTACTGCTGTGGGTATTACCTCATTCTTGTTAATGATTGGTTTTGCTGGCCTTGGCGAGAAGAACTTGTACTTGGCGATTGTTGCCAAGTTGCTGTTCGGCATTGTTAATCCCTTACTCATTGTGTCGGTGTTTGCTTACACGGCTGAGCAGTTTGATAAGAAAGTAAATTCATTCACTTACATGTTTGGTTTCCAGGTTGTTAACAACTTAATGACCGCGATTGCTGCGCCAGTAATGGGCGTGATGTATGACCAACATGGATTCCCACACAGTTATATCTATTTTGGTGTGTTCGCTGCTGCGGCAACAGTGCTAGCAATGTTCACGCTAAGTTCCACCAAGAAGCTGACTACAACAGATCAACAAGAAACAGTAGCAGCTTAAGTAATCAAAATTATATTTTAGATAAGGATGTTAGGTAAACGTATGAAAACACGTATTTTTGCACTATCTGCTTTGGCTATATCTTGCAGTATGGCCCACGCACAAGAAGAGTCTGCTTTAGACTATTTAGGTGCGCAAGTTGTAGAAGGCGCGCGCTTTTGGGGTTACGGCCGCGGCGGTACAGGTACTTCTACAGATAAAGTTTTAGGTCTGCGTTCAGATCTTGCCAACAACGGTTTCAATATTATTGAAACAGCAGGTAACCCACACGCTCAAACGGGTCGTTTGGGTAACGAAGGTAACTTTGCTGAATTCCACGTTGATTATGGTCTTGTGTTAAACGACATGAACTGGGTAATCAAAACCAACATTGCGACAGATATGGAAAAATTCAATCTGGACGAATGGTGGGTAGCTGGCCAAGGCGTATTTAAATCAAGCCCTGGTGCGGTTATTTGGGTAGGTAAGCGTTACTACCAACGTTATAAAGCAGAAATTCTTGATTATCACATGCTACAAAACGATGGCGTGGGCGCAGGTATCGACGATTGGGATTTCGGTTTTGCCAAGTTTAACTTTGGTATCACTAAGCAAGAAAATGGTGATACTTATGGTTCAGACTTCTGTTCAACCACGGATCCAACTTACGAATGTGATACCAGCGGTCGCTCGGGCTACCGTGGTGGTTACCACTCAGTAAATACCCGTTTGCATGACATGAAAGTGACCGACAATATTGCGGCCTCGCTATTCTTTAACTACGGCTTCTACGCTGGCTCTGATACGACATTGAGCGAAGGCGGCAGCATGACTGCCAAAGATATGCAGCCAAATAGCTACCAAACAGGCTTTAGCATCAAGCAAGGCCAATGGGCTGACTACAACGAGTTTGTTGTGCGTTACAGCAGTGACATTGGTAAGTCGATGACCCAAGACTGGTTAGACACTCCATCTACGCAGATTGGTGCTTTCTTCCAAGGTATGCAGGAGCTAGGTGATTCGTTCCGCGTACAGTATGCCGTGGTATACGAAGGTCAGAAGTTTGATGACGAAGCTTTAAAACGTAATCTTGTTTCTATCACAAAGTCTGATTGGGGCAACATTACTGTTCGTCCTACTTACATCTGGGATGACCGTTTTTCAACGGACCTAGAATTAAGCTACGACCAAATCAAGCTTGATGCCCGTGAAGGCTATGGTGAGAGTGGTACTAACTCATCGTACAAAGTGACCTTATCGCAAAATGTACATATTGGTGGCACCTTCTGGGACCGTCCTGTATTGCGCTTCTTTGTGACCTACGGTCAATCTGATACTGACACCACGGTTTATAACAACCGCCACGGTGAAGGTGTAGATAACCCTAGTTGGGAATGGCGTCATAACCCATACGTTACTGAGAAAGGTAAAAACTCAGCGACCACAGTGGGTGCTCAATTCGAAACTTGGTGGTAAGCCAACCACAGTAATACCCACTTAGCACTAGAGCTCGCAGGCTTAGGCCTACGAGCCTCTCACTCGTAATGGTAGAACTTATGAAATTTACAAAAAATAAAATTGCTGCTCTGTTATCGCTCGCTATGCTGGGTGTGTACGGATGTGGTTCAACCCCAAGTTCTGTCGACGCCGAAGGTGGCGTTGAAGATGTCGGCGGTACAGTGCCTGATTTTGAATCAGCCTCTTTTTTCAAAAAAATAAAGAAAGATCATGCTAAAACTCAAGTGGTCACCGATCAAGGTGTTACCAATGGTGGAAGCGCACTTAAAGTCGACTTTGATTCAGTTTCTGAGGCCAACAAATTTAAGTATTGGCCAAATGTTAAGGTGCATCCTGATGCAGGCTTTTGGAACTGGAATGCCAAAGGTAGCTTAACCTTAGACTTAACCAACCCAACAGATAGCCCAGTCAACATTATTCTAAAATTGGCTGACAACGTGGGCGTGATGGGATCGGGTGATAACCAATTAAACTATGCGGTTAATGTACCTGCTGGTGAAACGGTTCCGGTAGAAATGTTATTTAACGGCACCAAGCGTAAGTTAGATGGCTACTGGGGCGGTGAGAAGCTTAACTTACGCAACATTGTTGAGTTCCAAATTTTTGTGCAGGGCCCTATGGATGCACAAAGTGTAATTATTGATAACTTTGATTTAGTGGATGCTACAGGGGACTTTATTGAAGCCTCTGGGCAAGCTGTAATGGTGACGGGGCCTATTCCAACGGTTGCCTCAATTACGAGTTTTGATGAAGGCCAGCCTACATTTGTAGCCTTCGACCGTAGCGCTGCCGCCACCGTAACAGAGCTTAAAACTGACATGGGCGGCGAGTTAGCGGTTAAGTTATCTGCGTCAAATGCCTACCCAAATATTACTTTTAAAGCACCTCAACCTTGGGATTGGAGTGAGCATGGTGACTTTAGTTTGGCGTTTGATTTAGAAAGCCAAACAGATGAACCTTTACAGTTGTTTGTGCGTGTTGATGACGCCGAAAACGAAAACTGGGGCGGTACCGCAAACGGTGTAGTCGACAGTATGTCTAGCTATGTCACTTTAGCCTCTGGCGATGACGGGACCTTCTATTTACCGTTGGGACAAACTGGTGATCAAATCGTATCTGGGATGCGAGCAGAGCCACCTAAAAAGTCTTATAACGCACAGGCTATTAGTTACGGTTGGGGTGAGAAGAACCTGAACTTATCTAATATTGTGTCGTTCCAGCTGTATTTACAAAACCCGACTAAAGACGCTGAATTTACTATTAAAAGTGTCCGTTTAATTCCTAACATTGATGCAGACACAACTCGCTATGAAGGTTTGATTGACCAATACGGTCAATTTACGGGTGCAGATTGGCCGAAGAAAGTAACAGAAGATGAAGAACTTGCTGTTATGGGTAAGTTGTCGTTGATGTCACTTAAATCAAGCAGCCAAATGGAAGGCCGTAGCATTTATGGTGGTTGGGCCGATGGTCCAAAACTAAAAGCAACGGGTTTCTTCCGTACTGAAAAAGTAGACGGTAAATGGTCGTTGGTTGACCCTCAAGGTAACCTGTTCTTTGCTACTGGTTTAGACAATATTCGCATGGACGATACGGTAACCATTACCGGTCACGACTTTGCAGATAAAGACAAGCGCAGTGGTAAAGAGGTAGCGTCTGAAGTGAGACGTTCAATGTTTACTTGGTTACCAGAAGACGGTGACACCCTTGCAGATAACTATGACTACGCCAATTGGGTGCACTCTGGTGCGTTGAAAAAAGGTGAAGTGTTTAGCTTCTACGGCGCTAACTTACAGCGTAAATATGGTGGCAGCTTTGCCGAAGCCGAAAAAGTGTGGGAAGAAATTACCATTGACCGCATGCTTGATTGGGGCTTCACCACGCTAGGTAACTGGGCTGACCCAATGTTCTACGACAACAAAAAAGTTGCGTACTCAGCAAACGGTTGGATCTTTGGTGACCACGCTCGTATTAGCACCGGTAACGATTACTGGGGCCCAATTCACGACCCATTTGACCCAGAGTTTGTGGTTAGCGTGAAAGCGATGACCAAAAAGCTAATGACCGAAGTAGATAAAAATGACCCGTGGATGATGGGCGTATTTGTCGACAACGAAATCAGCTGGGGTAATACCAAAAACGATGCTAACCATTATGGCTTAGTGGTAAATGCCTTAAGTTATGACATTAAGAAAAGCCCTGCTAAAGCTGCCTTTACAGAGCATCTAAAAACCAAGTACTGGGCAGTAGAAGATCTTAATTCAAGCTGGGGCGTGAAAGTGGCGTCGTGGGCTGATTTTGAGAAATCATTCGACCACCGCTCGCGCTTAAGCAAAAACATGAAGAAAGATTATGCCGAAATGCTGGAAATGCTTTCTGCTAAATACTTCTCAACAGTTCGCGCTGAGCTTAAGAAAGTACTGCCTAATCACCTTTACCTAGGCGCACGTTTTGCCGATTGGGGAGTAACTCCTGAAATCGCTAAAGGCGCAGCACCATACGTAGATGTGATGAGCTACAACTTGTACGCCGAAGACCTTACCTCTAAAGGTGATTGGAGCAAGTTGGCCGAGCTAGACAAGCCAAGCATTATTGGTGAGTTCCACTTCGGTTCTACTGATTCGGGCTTATTCCATGGCGGTATCGTATCGGCAGCGAGTCAGAAAGATCGCGCTGCTAAATATACCAACTACATGAAGAGTATTGCTGACAATCCTTACTTTGTAGGTGCTCACTGGTTCCAATACATCGACTCTCCAACTACGGGTCGAGCTTGGGATGGTGAAAACTACAACGTTGGTTTTGTATCAGTGACCGATACCCCATACGTTCCATTGGTTGATGCCGCTAAAATTTTCAACCAAGACGTTTATAAACTTCGTTACAAGAAATAATCGCAAATACGATTTAGCACTCCCCTAACAGGTGGGGGAGTGCCCTCTGCTAGGTACAAGGATTGGGCAGGAAATATGAAGATTAAATTGTTAACCGCAGCAATAGCTGCAAGCTTAGCCTTACCGCTAAGTGCTGCAAGTTTGGTGACTTCGTTTGAAGAAGCTGACTACAGCAGCTCAGAAAATAATGCTGAATTTTTAGAAGTGTCTGGAGATGCAACTTCTGAACTTTCAACCGAACAAGCTACCGACGGAGCGCAATCGATAAAAGCGTCTTTCGATGCAGCTTTTAAACCTATGGTTGTTTGGAACTGGGGAAGTTGGAACTGGGGGGCTGAAGATATTATGTCAGTAGATGTTGTTAACCCTAACGACACTGACGTTACCTTCGCTATTAAACTAATTGATAGTGATATTCTTCCTGATTGGGTAGACGAGTCTCAAACCTCATTGGACTACTTTACGGTTTCAGCTAATACCACGCAGACCTTTAGCTTTAACTTAAATGGCGGGAACGAGTTCCAAACTCATGGCGAAAACTTTAGTAAAGATAAAGTTATCGGTGTGCAGTTCATGCTCTCTGAAAGTGATCCTCAAGTGTTGTACTTTGACAACATCATGGTTGATGGCGAAACAGTCACTCCGCCACCAAGTGATGGTGCAGTGAATACGCATACCGCGCCAGTTGCTACTCTAGAACAGATTGCCGACTTCGAAACCATTCCAGATTACTTAACGCCGGACGGTGGGGTAAACGTTTCAACTACCACTGAAATTGTGACAAAAGGCGCTGCTGCGATGGCGGCAGAGTTCACTGCCGGTTGGAACGGTTTAGTGTTTGCAGGTACTTGGAATTGGGCTGAACTAGGTGAGCACACAGCGGTAGCCGTTGATGTAAGCAATATCAGCGATGCCGATATTTGGTTATATTCACGCATCGAAGATGTGAATAGCCAAGGTGAAACAGCAACTCGTGGTACTCGCGTTAAAGCCGGCGAATCGAAAACGATTTTCACAAGCTTGAATGATAACCCTTCGTTATTAACTCAAGAGGAGCGAGTGACAGCGCTTGGCCTGCGTGATATTCCTGCAGACCCAATGAGTGCACAAAATGGTTGGGGAGATTTTGTTGCGCTAGATAAATCTCAAATCACCGCTATTCGTTACTTCATTGGTGAATTAGCATCAGGTGAAACGAGCCAAACACTGGTCTTTGATAACATGCGTGTTATTAAAGATTTAAACCATGCGTCTGCCTATGCTGAAATGTCAGACCCAATGGGTCAAAACAACCTGGTGACATACACAGGTAAAGTGGCCAATAAAGAAGAACTGGCCAAATTAAGCGCTCCAGAACTTGCGGCGCTAGGTGAGTTAACTAATCGCAACCAATACGGTGGTAATACTAACGTATCACCAAGTGTTGATTGTGTATTAGCTACGCCTGCTTCCTTTAACGCCTGTAAAGACGATAGCGGTAACTGGCAGCTGGTTGATCCAGACGGCAATGCGTTTTTCTCAACGGGTGTTGATAATATTCGCTTAGCAGACACTTACACGCTAACTGGCGTATCAAATGAAACGCCTTCTGAGCTTCGTCAATCTATGTTTACCGAAATCCCGAGTGATTACGTAAACGAAAACTACGGCCCAGTTCATAGCGGACCGGTGACCACTGGTCAGGCAGTAAGCTACTACGGAAACAATTTGGTAACTCGCCACGCCGGTGAAGATGTATGGCGTGATATTACTGTTAAACGTATGAAAGATTGGGGTTTCAACACCCTAGGTAACTGGACTGACCCTGCATTTTACGACAATGGCAGCGTGCCATATGTGGCGAATGGTTGGTCTACGTCAGGTGCAGATCGTTTACCCGTTAAACAAATCGGTGACGGTTACTGGGGGCCACTTCCAGATCCTTGGGATGCTAACTTTGCCACCAACGCTGCCACTATGGCTGCAGAGATCAAAGCTCAGGTAGCAGGCAACGAAGGCTACTTGTTAGGTATCTTTGTTGATAATGAAATGAGTTGGGGCAATGTAAATGCTGAGGTCGAAAGTTCACGTTATGAGCAAACACTAGCGGTATTTAATACCGACGGTACGGACGCAGGTACCAGCCCGGCTAAAAATAGCTTCATTTACTTCTTATCAAATGATCGCTACCCAGATGGTATTGCTGACTTGAATGCAGTTTGGGGTACTAGTTACGCCTCGTGGGACGCAATGCGCCCAGCAGAAGAGTTGGTGTATAACTCGGCAATGGCTGCAGACCTTCAGTACTTGTCATGGCAGTTTGCTTTCCAATACTTCAATACGGTGAAAACAGCTTTGAAAGCTGAGTTGCCAAATCACCTGTATTTAGGTTCGCGTTTTGCTGATTGGGGTCGTACACCTGATGTAGTCAGTGCTGCGTCTGCAGTGGTAGATGTAATGAGTTATAACATCTACAAAGACAGCATTTCAGCCACCGATTGGGATGCTGACGCTTTGTCTCAAATCGAGGCTATTGATAAGCCAGTGATTATTGGTGAATTCCATTTCGGCGCACTTGATAGTGGCTCGTTTGCAGAGGGTGTAGTTAATGCAAACTCTCAACAAGACCGTGCTGACAAAATGGTGAACTTTTTTGAATCAGTAAACGCTCACAAAAACTTTGTTGGTGCACATTGGTTCCAATACATCGATTCACCACTAACTGGTCGTGCTTGGGATGGCGAAAACTACAACGTAGGTTTTGTATCTACCACTGATACGCCTTACACCTTAATGACTGATGCCGTGCGTGAGTTTAACTGTGGCATGTATGGTGACGATTGTTCAAGCCTTGGTAATGCAGCAGAAGCCGCATCTAGAGCGGGTGCATTGTATACCGGCACCAATATTGGCGTAAGCCATTCAGGGCCAGACGCACCAGAACCAGGTGAGCCAGTTGATCCACCGATTGACCCACCTACGCCTCCTAGCGATGTAACTGGTGGCGGTGGTAGTGCTGGTTGGTTATCGCTGTTGGGCTTAATGGGTGTGCTAGTACTAAGACGCCGTAAAGTGTAAGACCTGTGCCGCCTCGCAAATTAAGTTGTATTGCAGGCGGCCTTTTTAATTTCAGGAACAAATATGAAGTATCTATATATCGTTCGCGGGCCATTTGGCAGCGGCAAAACGGAGTTTGCTAAAACCATTACCGAAAATGTTGTGTCATGTTGGGATTATTACTCTCAATACGGACAAAACAAATGGAATGAAGAGTTAAAACCCCATGCTGATGAATACTGCCGAAGTAGCGTATCGGAATTTATGGAGCAGGGTGCGAATACGATTGCGGTAACCAACTCATTCTCTAAATCTAGTGACTTAGATTTTTATATAGAGGCCGCCAAGCAGCATCAATACAAAGTCTTCACTTTGGTAATGGAAAACCAAAATAGCGAAGAATACAAACGTGACGCGCCAGAAGATGTGGTGCTCAAACAAATTATTAATCTTAAAAACAGCGTGGTATTTCACCAAGGTTTTTAGCCGCATGTAATAGCGTTTTGGTAAGAGAATAAGTATGAAAAAACACCCTATTGCCAGTCTATTTTTAATCTGTGGTTTAGTCCTTTCAAACACCGTTTTAGCACAAGTAACTACGCCCATGGTTTTGGGCGAACGTGACCGTTTAGTGATTGATCTGATTAAGCTTTCTTTTGAAAAGAGTAACTATTCGCAAGACATTCAACCGATTGATACCTACTACAGTGAGGCGCGCTTAGTTGAAGAAGTAAAACAAAACCAAGTTAGCGTTATTTGGGCGGGCGCATCAAATGCCATGCAGCAACAACTTAAACCCATCAAAATTCCTATTTTTAAGGGCTTGTTAGGTCACCGGGTATTTGTGATTGAACAAAGCAATCAAGCGGCCTTTGAAGGAGTATCGAGCCTAGAAAGCCTAAAGCGCTTAAAAGCTGGTTTAGGGCGTTTTTGGGGGGATACAGAGATTTTGGAAAATGCGGGCCTTGAAGTGGTAAAGCCAGTTAAAGCCCAGAGTTTATTCCATATGGTAGATGGTGGCCGCTTTGACTACCTACCTTTAGCGGTTCACGAAGCCTGGGAGGTGGTTGAAACCCAAAGTGAAGTAAACCTAGCCGTAGAAGACAACATTTTATTGATATACCCCATGGCGATGTATCTCTACGTGGACCCTCAAAATCGAGAACTATACGACGCAATTAATAATGGTTTAGAAGCCGCAATAGCAGACGGCAGTTACGACCAACTATTTTATCAATCTCCCCTCATTTCTAACACCTTCAAAACAGCGCGCCTAAATGAGCGCCAAATAATAAAAATAAATAATCCTTTGTTGCCTGCCGACGCGCCTTTGCACCGTAAAGAGCTGTGGTTAGACATTCAAGATAGATAGACATAAGCGAGACTAAACGTGAAAGCAAGTTTAAGTAAATCTCTGATAATTATATTGTTGTTGTTTGGCTTGTTAGGCCTTTTGTTAGGTGGTGGTGTGAGTTACATCAACACTAAAAGCAAATTGGCGAAGGCTTACCAAGTAGAGCAGCAAGCAGTTACCGAAATGGCCAAAGCCGCTCTAATTGAAGCTGTATTTGTGTACGACTTTGAGCAAGCCCAAGCCATTGTAGATGCCCTAGTGCAGTCACCTATTCTTAACGCGGTCACCGTTGTGGATCAACGTGGTAAAGCGATTGCTCAAGCAAGTATTGCCAGCAGTAAGCAAGAGTTTAGACAGTTAGAGCTACAGCGCGGCGAAGACCTGATTGGTAGCTTAAAGCTGCAGTTTGATGACTCTACAGTGGTAGCCACACTAAATAGCGAAATCACCAATGTAATGTTGAATATTATTTTGGTGCTGGCGGTGGTGGTGGGCGCGGTGTTCTTCTACGTAAGAAAACTGGTGGTAATTCCGATTAACGATGTGGCAAATTCTCTGCACCAAATTGCCACCGGCGATGGTGACCTTACCCGCCGTATTCCGGTACACAACAGCAACGAAATTGGCGTATTGAGCGGCAACTTCAATCTGCTCATGGATAACCTATCTAACTTGCTGGTGAGCATTCGTTCGGTGAGCGAGCAGGTGAGCTCGGTGTCTCACTCCTTGAGCTCTTCGTCTAGTGAGTCGCAGCGTGACTCTCTTTCTCAGCAAGACCAAATGGAGCAGGCGGCTACATCGCTACAACAAATGAGCGCCTCAGCTGAAGAGGTGTTTGTTAACGCCGAAAGTACCGCTGAGAAATCGCAAAATGCCAGAGAACGAACCATTGCTGGTGTTGGCTTGGTTGATGAAAACAGCAAACTGATTGCCAAGTTATCTAGCAGCATTAGTGATACCTCGCTGCGCATCGATACGCTGATTGAATCGAGTTCTGCGATTGGCTCTGTGGTGGAGGTGATTCGCAATATTGCCGAGCAAACAAACTTGCTGGCATTGAACGCTGCGATTGAGGCCGCTAGAGCCGGTGAGCAAGGTAGAGGTTTTGCGGTAGTGGCTGATGAGGTCAGGGCGCTGGCTCAGAAGACTCAAGAATCAACCCAAGAGATTGAATCGATAGTGGCAGCCTTACAAGACAATGCCTCAAATGCGGCTAGCTCTATGGGAGCCAGTTTGCAATCGAGCAAAGAAGTAGACGACGCGGCTGAGTCTTTATCTCAAGCCTTAGGGGATATAGCCGAACACATTGAAAATATTAATCAAATGAACACCCATGTAGCGGTAGCCGCTAAGCAACAAAATAGCGTTACCCAAACCATTGCAGAAAACGTAACGGTGTTAAATGGCCTAGCCAGCTCAATTGCCAACAACGCAAAAAGTGTTAACGGGCAAGTGATATCGCTAGAACAGCATAACAATGATTTAGTGGTGAATATCAAACGTTTCAAAGTGTAAATAATCTCGTTCAACATGCCGTAACGTGAGGTGTTTAATACACCTCAGTTACGGCATTTTTGTATCTAGAAACGAGGGACCCCAGCGGCTAACATGCTGCGCCAGCTAGCAAATTTATGAACAACAGGGCAGCCTTTGAGTAGCGTGAAGAAAGGTCTATGGCGCTAGTTGTTGATTTTAGCCCTTGAGCGTTGAAGTTCTTATGGAGAGGGGGAAACGCTTTTGTCTAAAAGTAAAGATGCACCCAGAGTGCCGCTGTTGGTATTAGCTCTTGAATCTTGAGGTTCATATGGAAAGGGGAAAATGCTTTTTTCTAAAAGTAAAGAAGTACCCAGAGTGCCGCTGTTGATTTTAGCCCTTGAACCATGAGGTTCAAGGCGGGAAACAAGTCTCTACCGTAGGCTTCTCAGTCGGGCTGAGCATGCTCAATAGCAAAGAAAAATTACCCTAAAGATACAATTATCGGCTCAGGGACATCACCAACTGGCGAACACCCCAGGAAACTAAACTCTTTATACACTGTAGTAAAACATCGAGACCTGTGCGAGGGCTCTATTCAACATTCCCAGCAGGTTGGCTTTGGTCAAGCAACGCGCGTTCTATGGTGTGTTGAAGATCTACTATTCGCTGATTCATATTATCAGCATAATTCTGGTTTTTAGCTTGTTCACCATGCAGCTCATAAGAGAGATGTAAACCCACCATAATGGCTAAATGCTCGGTGCTGTTTACACTGCTTTTTTGTTTCAGCGTTTCTAAGCGTTGAGATAATTCATCTGCGGCTTGGCGAAGTTTATCTTCTTCACCTTCCGGGCAAGCTACTCGGTAGTTTTTGCCTAACAGTATTATGTCTACGCCCTGCGCCATGGTTCGCCTTAGCTAAACTCTATTACGAACTGAATATATAGCGCAGCGCCTTAACTTGCAACCATTGTTGGGGCGGTATTGTGCAAGCTGCGGCATTAACGAGCAGTTTGTTGTAAAGCTAAGCAAATCTGCGCTATCTGGCTCATAAAACCTGCTTGTCATGCTTGAATATCATAAGTTTATTGTCCACCATAGCGGCCAATAATCACTAGGTTTGTTAAGCTAACTCAGGTTGTAGCGAAGTTTTTACGTAACAGGAAAGAATATTTAATGACGCAAGCAGGCAGTTTTGCCGATGAACGTCGCAGATTTTATCGCATTGTTTATCCAGTGCGCTTGATTCAGCTCCTCATAAAAATGGTCAACACTAAAATTGCCAATGTTGCCCCTCAAGGCCGCCAAAAGTCGGACGTGAAAGATGCCTTTGCAGCGCAGTTCATGCCGATGATGTATTTGGGCGATCACGTTTTTCCTGTATTAGATGTCTCCGAAGGCGGATGCCGTATTCAATGGCGCTCTTCAGCCGAGCCTTTGCCTATTTCTAGTAAGATTTTGATTGGTCGGCTTATCTTTCATCAAGATCTCAGCAAAATTGTTGATTACTTACCTAAAGACGTTCAAGAAGAGTTTGAAGACTTAAGCTTGCTTTACAGCACCGAAGGTTACGAACACCAGTTTGAAGCGCGTATTTGTCGCAAAATTGAAAACAAACGTGACCCTTACCCTCAACTTTGTTTGCAGTTTACTAAGAATACCCATATCTCAGCGCGCTTTATTCGCCAGCAAGAAAGTACTCTGATTAAGCTGTTCCGCGACCAATACATTGAGCGGGTGAGATTGCGCCGCAAACAATTGAAAGACGCCCAGCAAAAATAGCCCTAATGCTCCAGCTAATTGTGTGTTTAACATGGCTGCTAAACTTAAGCAGTGTTAGGATTAGCCCAATTAAAGTAGGTAGGTATTCAACGTGACTAAAATTGCATATCCAGATTACGAAGATCTGGGTGAACTGTTGATCGGTTCTAAAATCCTAGTAAGCCCAGCAGAAGTACACGGTTTATTAAGTGGCTTGTTGGCCGCTGGTTTGCCAAGTGACGGCGATTGGATGGGGCAACTAAACCTGTTAATCAACGACGGCCAAGGCTTACCCGTAGAGATTAAAAATCAGCTTAAAGTACTGATGGAAGCCACCCATAGCGGCATGAGCGATAGCTTATTGGGCTTTCAATTGATGTTGCCTGATGACGAAGTGGTTGTAGAAGAACGCACCGAAGCCCTAGCGCAATGGGTACAAAGCTTTTTAGTAGGCTTTGGTGTAGTGCAAAGCGATTTGAAAAAGCTTGCCGAAGACGTGCAAGAGCTGGTTAAAGACTTTACCGAAATTAGCCAATTATCGTCAGATTTAGATGACGATGAAGAAGAGAATGAACAAGCACTATTCCAAGTAGTGGAGTATGTGCGGATTGGTGCAATTACCATTTTTGCTCACCTCACTGCCAGTGATAGTGACGAACAACAACCTACATTGCACTAATATCACACGCTAAGGAGTTGCTGTGTTTTTATCGCGTCGTCAGCAGTTATTTACTGCTATGTCAGACAACAGTGTTGCGATTTTCTGCGCAGCAGAAGAACAAACCCGTAGTCGTGATACCGAGTTCCCGTTTCGCCAAGATAGCGACTTTTATTACTTCTCAGGTTTTAACGAACCCAAGGCATTGCTATTGCTGATTAAACAAGCCGGCGAAACCCGCACTGTATTGTTTAATCGCAGCAAAGATAAGCTAGCCGAAATTTGGCAAGGCCGCCGTGTAGGTCAAGAACAGGCCGTTGAGAGCTTAGGCATAGACAAAGCTTTAGCGGTTGAAGACCTTGCCGAGCTACTGCATCTAGAACTAGATAGTTTAGATAAAGTGTATTTAGCGCAAGGCCGTTACCCAGCTTACGACCAACTTATATTCTCAGCCATTGAGAGCTTACGCAACGGTTTGCGCCAAGGCTTTAAAGCGCCTAGCCAAATTGAAGATTGGCGACCGATTGTTGACGAGATGCGCCTAATTAAATCTGCCGATGAAGTGGCCTTAATGCGCAAAGCCGGAGAGATATCTGCGGCTGGCCATGTACGTGCCATGCGCGGCAGCAAAGTGGGTATGTTCGAATACCAACTTGAAGCAGAAATTCATCATGAGTTTTTAATGGCGGGAGCCCGTTCTCCCGCTTATGGCACCATTGTTGGCGCAGGAGACAATGCCTGTATTTTGCATTACACCGAAAACCAAAGCGCGATGCAAAATGGCGATTTAGTCTTAATTGACGCTGGCGCAGAATACCAAATGTATGCTGGTGACATTACTCGCACCTTTCCAGTAAACGGCAAGTTTAGCCCCGAACAAGCCAAGTTGTATAACGTAGTGTTGGCTGCCCAAGTGGCGGCGATTGAAATGCTCAAACCCGGCGTTTCTATTTTTGAGGCCAACCAAGTTGTGCTGAACATTATGGTAAGTGGTTTGGTTGAGCTAGGCATTATGCAGGGCGATGTTGCCACTTTAATTGAAGAAGAAGCTTACAAAGAATACTACATGCACGGACTTGGCCATTGGATTGGCTTAGATGTGCATGATGTAGGTGACTACTACGATGTAAAACGCACTCGCCCATTAGCAGAGGGTATGGCCATCACCATTGAGCCTGGTTTATATATTCCGGCTGATGCCGATGTTCCAGCCGCTTATAAAGGCGTGGGGATTCGCATCGAAGATGATGTGGTTATTACCGCCAATGGCTGTGAAGTATTAACTGCCGATGTGCCAAAAACGATCGCCGAGATCGAAGCATTAATGGCGAGTTAGTGTAATGCCGCAATCCAAGCTTGAGCATTTCGACATTGCGATTGTTGGCGCTGGCATGGCTGGTGCCAGCTTAGCTTTAGCACTCAGCAATCAAGAGAGCGGCGTTAAGCCTCTGCGAATAGCAGTGATAGAGGCCGCAGAGCTCAACTTTGGTCAACACCCTGGTTTTGATGGACGAGCCATTGCCTTGTCGGCGGGCTCAGAGCGTTGGCTTAAGCAGCAAAACCTATGGCAATCACTGGCTCCCCATAGCTGCGCTATTGAACATATTCATGTCTCTGATCGTGGCCATTGCGGCTGGACAACCCTCGACGCTGATGAATACCAATTGCGTGCCTTAGGCCAAGTGATAGAGCTTGAACACGCCGGGCGAGAGTTTCATCAACTGTTGGCCGAACGCGAACAAATAACGCTATTTTGCCCGCATAAAGTAAAAAGCATTGAGCAACAACAACAGCAGGTGATTGTTGAGCTGGATAATCAGCAAAGCATCACTGCAAGCTTACTGGTTGGTGCTGACGGTGCCGATTCCTTAGTCGGTAAGAAGATAGGTACTCAGCAGCAACATGATTTTGCTAAGTTTGCATTGATAGCCAATGTGCAAGCAGAGCAAGCGTTAGCTGGTCGTGCCTTTGAGCGTTTTACCGATAATGGCCCATTAGCGTTATTGCCCATGACTAACCAGCGTTGGTCGGTGGTATGGTCGGTTGATGCTGAGCAAGCCAAGCAGCTACAAAACCTTGACGAAGATGCCTTTTTAGCCGAGCTACAGCAGGCTTTTGGTTACCGCGCAGGGCGTTTTGTTGGCGTAGGCGCTCGTGTTACTTACCCACTGGTGCTGCGTTACTACCAGCGTTTCTTTGCCCACCGGATGTTAATTTTAGGCAACGCCGCCCACAGCTTACACCCCATCGCAGGGCAAGGTTTTAACCTAGGTTTGCGCGACGTAGCCGCTTTAGCACCGTTGATTTTAGAACAGTGGCATAAAGAGCAAGATTTAGGCGCACACGCTATGCTCGATGCCTATCAGCAGCAGCGCCAAGCAGATATAGAACGTACCATTTCAATGACCTCAAGCCTCGCCAGCTTATTCGCCAGTAGCGATAAAAGCTCGGTTGTTCCACGTAATGTGGGCTTAATGGCCATGCAACTCTTCCCAAGCTTTAAGTCTTTGTTAGCCAAACAAAGCTTAGGTTTATTCTCTCGTTAATTGGCGTAAAGGCAGGCATATGCAAGCAGTAGACATAGCAATTATTGGTGGTGGAATGGTTGGCTTAGCCTTAGCGAGTGCATTGGCCGACAGCCCCTTGCGTATTGCCATTGTAGAGCCTAAACCCTCACAACAACCTGAGTTAAACCAATACAGTTTGCGGGTGAGCGCGATTAGCTTATCGTCGCAGCAATTTTTAGAATCGTTAGACGTTTGGAGCAGTATTGTTCAGCAGCGTGTTGCGCCTTATAACGACATGCAGGTCTGGGAGCAAGACAGCTTCGCGAACATCCGTTTTCAAGCGGAACAGCTATTAGTACCGAATATTGGCCATATTGTTGAGAACGACATTATTCGCCATGCTCTGTGGCAGCAAGTTAGCCAGCAAAGCAACGTAACGATTGTTGAGCAGGGGGTAGACAAACTACACCGTGGCGATAGCGAATCATGGTTAAGCTTTGCAAATGGTCAAGGTGTAAGTTGTAAACTGCTGGTGGCCGCCGATGGCGCTAACTCTTGGCTGCGTCAGCAATTAGATGTGCCACTCACCTACTGGGATTACCAGCACACTGCCATTGTGGCTAGCATTAAAACCGCCGAGCCGCATCAAGATTGCGCCAGACAAGTGTTTACTCCCGAAGGGCCTTTAGCCTTTTTACCGTTAAGCGATAGCCATACCTGCTCAATTGTTTGGTCGGTATCACCCGACAGAGCGGCAGAGCTACAAGCCATGTCTGAAAGCGAATTTAATAAGCAGCTCACTATGGCCTTTGATAATCGCCTAGGCTTGTGTGAGCGCCTTGGCGATATAGCGGGTTTCCCACTTCGAATGCGTTATGCGCGTGATTTCGCCGGTAAAGGTTATGCCTTAATTGGCGATGCCGCTCATACTATTCACCCCTTAGCGGGACAAGGCGTTAACCTTGGTTTGATGGATGCCGCTGCCTTAGCCCAAGAGCTAATAGCCTTACAGCAAGCGGGCAAAAGCATTGGTGAGTACAACAACCTGCGCCACTTTGAGCGCTGGCGTAAAAGTGAAGCCAGTCAAATGATTGCTTCAATGGAATTTTTTAAGCGTTTGTTTGGTAATACCAACCCCGCACTTAAATTGCTGCGCGGAGTGGGTATGAGCTTGGTGGATAAAGCCGAACCTCTTAAGCAACAAGCGATGCGTCGAGCTTTAGGGTTAGCCGGAGATTTACCCACTCGAGCATCGCTGAATAAAGCTAGCTAACTTAACAGCTCAGCTTTAGCTCTGCTTATTGCTGTTTACGCAGTAAGTCGATGATGTCGTAGCTAGCTTGGTAAAGCTTGTTAAAGTGATCGTAAGGGGCTGGTAATTCACTGGCTACGCGGCTGTTTATCGCGATAATAGTACTAGACTCTGGATCTGCCCAGATAAGCTGACCACCCCAACCACTATGACCCACACCGTATTGATTCATGATTGCTGACTTGTAATAACGCGACTCAATGGCGGTCAGTTCGGCCGGTACCACTTCACCGTTTTTACTTGCTTGTTTAATGTCTTGCTTAGCAGCGTCTACATCTTCAATTAACAAGCGGCCATAGCGTGCAAAGTCTAGTGTGGCACTCATCATGGATGCACCAATCATTGGTACGCCTTCAAAATCGGTGCCCATGTACACGGTCTTTTCTCCGCCTATCTCATGCATTAATTCGCGGACTAATTGATCTGCTGGAGTATTGGTAGCGGCTTCAAGAATCAGCATCAAAACATTGGTATTCACGGTGGCGTAATTAGCTTGTTTACCGCTCCATTGGTTACTTGGCCCCATGGCTTCTATTTCACTGGTAAACTGGCGTAGGGTCTGGCGTTGATCGTTACGCTGCAGGCCAATCACACGTTCGTCGTTATCGAACATCTCTAAAGCTTCTGGGTCACCGGTGTATGCGGCTAATTCAGAGATATTATGGTTAACGGCCATATTAGCTACATCAGCTACTGTGCGACCTTTAAAGCCCTTGCCAATATTGGGTAAGTAGTTTTCTACCTTGTCATCTAGCTTAACTTTCTTAGCGTTAAGTGCTCGGCTTAGCAAGATATAACCCATTGATTTAGTGGACGATTGGTTAGAGAAAATGGTTGAGCGATCTGTGTCTCGGTAATGTTCTAGCATTACATCACCGTCTTTGCTCATTACTACAATGCTTGCCACTGCAGGGTGCTTGATTAAACGCTCAACAGATTCAATCTCATGTAAGCCGTAATGACGTTTCTGATGGTCAATCTTAAAACTATCTTGAGCATTTACCGCCAATAAATTGGGAGTAATAGATGGTAGGTTAACTAAACCTTCGGCGCGCTGCTGCTGCCAAGTATCAATGGTTAAGGGCACTTGGTTTGAAGGTGCCGCACTTATATTGGCTGAGCTTAATAGGGCGGCAGCTACCGCAGCAATAATATGAGTTTTAAATGTTGTGGTTCGCATAATAATTTCACCTTTTGGTTTTAGGGTTGCTTCTCGCCCTTGGGTTTGCTGCACTGTCCTTAAGCGGCATTAACGTGTGTTTAGGTTTCAACACAACCAACTATAAATTAGCTGTAGTTCAAAATATGAAAACTAAAGCATGCTAATTTTCATAATATGAAATATGCTTAATGCTGAGATTAAAGGAGAAATGCATGGCCGAGTTAAATACCCAAGGTTTTGAGTTTTTTGGCGAAGATGAACAGCGTTTTCGAATGATGTTAATCGAGCGGGTAGAGGCCTACATGGTGCACAATCAAATCACCAAAAGCGCCTTGGCCGATAAAGCGGGCATAGGTAAAACCGCCTTTTACAGCAAAATGGATAGAGCTCAAAGTAGCCAATTCACCGTGTCTGATCTATTTAGAATGGGCAAAGTGCTAGATGTGAGTATTTTGCAGTTTTTTCCGGTAGACGAGATAGACAGGCAGCAAGGTGGACAAATAGCGGTGCCTGCTAGCGTGCTAAAACTGATGGATGAAATGATGAGCATGCCTTCGCAAGACATAGAACTTTTACATTCGTTAATGCAAACATTAAGGCAACACAAACGGCTGAGTTGAACCTACGGCTACCCCATTATTTTCAATATTCGGGTTCGCGTTGGCTACGCTGAAAAAATTCTAGCTGAAACCTAGGCTGACAATGCTCCATAAATTAGGCTGGCTGCATGGTCTGGGCATTGCTGCTTAACTATCGTTGCGCTGAAACTCCTTTATAGGGCCAGTAAACCCGGCTCTTTTTATCGCTGTTTGCATCCCATAATTGTCTTCACTGGTGTCTATAATAATCCTTCTAGATTGGCTGTTAGCGTTGATGTGGAGCGTTGCAAAAACCAATGCCTGAGTTGCAAGCCCTTGACCGCGCATATTTGGGTGAGTAAATACCGGCCCAATAACCGCATCGGTAACGTCCACAGGGTAGTGTTTGCATCGACCATAAGTAATCACTCCATGGCTATGAAGCGTTTTAGGTGTACCAGAACAATACATCGAACTTCTTTTTAAAGAGATCTTTAACAGAAGTTTAAACAGTTCCTTGCCTGCGCCAAAATGACTACTCAACATTTTGGCATTTTTAATAAATGACCCAAAACTATCAATCATCACCATGTTGCTTTTGAATGAGGTATTGATTTCTGCAGGTGTGACGTTATTGGTATCGAGTGAATATATAAATTGTTTCATTCATTTAGTATCCAGTGAACATGATAAGGCTTGAACATTAATTTCTTTTTAAACCGAGCCAATGTTTCGGATGAATTTACATATGAACCATATACAAAATATTTAACCCCCGAATAGCCTTCGATGCTTCTTTTTGCAATCTCGGTAATCAGTAAAGGTACAATGCCATCACTTTGGTAATCTCTGTGTCCAAAATAATGCGACAGCTCTAATAGCTCTCCCGCAACAATGCAGCCAGCATAAGCGACTAACTTTCTGTTGCTATCAAAAACGCCGAAATAGGGATAGTTATGTGAGCCATTGTTTGGCTTGGGATCGGCGTTGGGCTTGGGTTTTTCATTAACATAATTGGCGTCCATCACTCCTTGACGAATGCTGGTTGAACAGCGAATTTCATAGATGTCATCAAGGTGATCATTGTAGTTAATGGATTCGAAGGAGTAGCCCTTGCGTAATGCTTTTCTTACGTTTCTACGTGCTGAGCTTTCAAGAGAGTTAAAGTATGAGTCGTAATCAGCATCTAATTTACACACTGCGACTCCTCTGGTCATTCGGCCAAATATAGGCATTCTAGGATGCCGTCTTGTTACTTCTTTAAAAAATGAGAGTGTGAATCTGGCATAAAACGGTCCTTCATTCTTTGCCTGATTATATTTTAAGGAGATGTCTAGCTTGGGGGATGTGAATATTAATCCGGTTTTGCTTTTTAGCTTATTCAACGAAATCACTTTAATTCCCTTTAATAATTTCCTTATTTTAAATCTAGTTAATAAACTCGATTTTTATTATTGATCTAAATCATAAAAAGGTGATGTTTATTAAAGGCCTTATAAGCAGGCTGTGCCATCTAAATACCTGCAGTTAAGCAACGCGTTAAATGTGCTCGTTTTCGTTACTATTTTGAACAGTGGCAATATGTTGGTGCGACAGCGTTTGCGAGAGAGAGGCTTTGTATAGTGTGGTCAATATGCCTTTTTAGGCGCTGGCCAGCGTTGTGCTTTTAGATAAGCACTGTGGATCGCAGCGTTGACGGGCAACATGAGGGAATCTTTTCGTGCAGTTGTAACATAAACGTCTGCAGGAGCGTGTTACATAAAACTCTGGTGTTTAAACCTTGCTAGGCTTGTTATTGCTGTACAAGTGATTCACTCAAACGAGTGATTTATTTTTATAGATTTTTTTAATGTGGATTAGTTTAACTAATGATTGCTTGTTTTTCCTTTGCCTTGTGATTAGTGGCTAAAGTCGAATTTCTTGGTCTAAGCTAGCGTAAACACGCGTTGTGTTGTGCGTTTATTGGTGTTTTTTACTGATTTTTGGCTTTGCTAAGCGATTCTTGTCATTGCGCTGTTGAGCAAATGTAAGCGAATTGTATAGCTCATGGATTAGTTCAACTTGTGATTAAGACTTTCTTGTTGTCGGTATCTGGCTATAATTGTTCAGCATTGGCAGAAGGTGATTGTCCTTCGCGCCCTCATAATAAAGGGAACAGCACATGACACAGCAAACTGTACTTCATCAAGCGCACTTAGATGCAGGTGCCAAACTGGTTGATTTTCACGGCTGGGAAATGCCGATTAACTACGGCTCGCAAATTGAAGAACACCACGCTGTTCGCCAAGCTGCGGGCATGTTTGATGTGTCCCACATGACCATTGTTGATGTGCAGGGCGAGCAAGCCCAAGCCTTCCTTCGTAAATTACTGGCTAACGATGTCGCCAAACTTACCGTAAAAGGTAAAGCCCTCTATGGCGGCATGTTAAATCACGAAGGCGGAGTGATTGACGACCTCATTACTTACTTCTTCAGCGAAACAGACTACCGCTTGGTGGTTAACTCTGCTACTCGCGAAAAAGACTTAGCCTGGATTAATCAAGTGGCTGCCGACTACACAGTAAGCATTACCGAGCGCCCAGAGTTGGCAATGATTGCTGTGCAAGGCCCACAAGCTAAAGCGTTAACCGCCAAGGTTATTAACGCCGAGCAAAACACAGCAATTGAAGGCATGAAGCCTTTCTTTGGTGTTCAAGCTGACGATCTATTTATTGCCACTACTGGTTATACCGGCGAACAAGGCTACGAAATTGTAGTTCCTCAAGATAAAGCAGTAGCTCTTTGGAAAGCGCTAGAAGCGCAAGGTGTGCAACCTTGTGGTTTAGGCGCGCGCGATACCCTACGTTTAGAAGCGGGTATGAACCTTTATGGTCAAGATATGGATGAAAGCATTTCACCATTGGCGGCCAACATGGCGTGGACCATTGCATGGGCACCCGAAGACCGCGACTTTATTGGTCGCCAAGCACTCGAGGCACAAAAAGCCGAAGGCACCGATAAGCTGGTGGGTTTAGTTATGGAAACCAAAGGCGTAATGCGCGCCGGCCAAGCGGTTACTGTAGTGAATGAATACGGTGAAGCCCTGCCAGGTATAGTGACCAGCGGCACTTTTTCTCCTACTTTAGGCCAAAGTATTGCGCTAGCGCGTATCGCCAATTGCGATGTAGATGAAGCCTTAGTGGAAATGCGCAAAAAACAGGTTAAAGTGAAAGTAGTAAAACCTGTATTTGTGCGTAATGGCGCCAAAGTGTAAGCCAAAAGAACAGAATTTTATTTGTAGATTTAACTTTAAATTAAAACCTTAAGTAAGAACTTATAGAGGAAAGGAATTATGGCTACTATCCCTGCCGAACTGCGTTATGCCAGTACTCACGAATGGGTACGTTCAGAAGGTGACGGTGTATACACCGTTGGCATTAGCGAGCACGCTCAAGAGCTGCTTGGCGACATGGTGTTTATCGATTTGCCAGACGTAGGCGACGACATTGATGCTGGCGACGATTGCGCAGTAGCAGAATCAGTTAAAGCGGCCTCAGACATCTACGCACCAGTAAGCGGCGAAGTGGTAGAAATTAACGAAGACTTAGAAGATTCACCAGAGTTAGTAAACAGCGATGCTTATGGCGATGGTTGGATGTTTAAAGTAAAAGTGAGCGACGAAGCCGAGCTAGAGAATTTGCTCTCGGCCGAAGATTACGCCGCCACCATCGAAGAAGATGAATAAGCTTTGATGAATAATGCGCTCCGCTGGTCGGGGCGCTTTTTTTATCTGTAAAACCTTAAAACACAGCAATAAAAATAGCTAACAAACAACGCAACGCACTTTGTTTCAGTAATACAGGAATCGTTCAATGAACCCCTCTTTGCCTTTAAGCGAATTAGAGCAAAACCAAGACTTTATTCGCCGCCACATTGGCCCCGATCAAGCCGAAGTTAACACCATGCTCCAGCAGCTTGGCTTAAACTCTGTAGAGCAACTTATAGAGCAAACAGTGCCAGAGCAAATTCGCTTAAGCGAAGGCCTGAATATTGGCGACAGCCTTACCGAGCAACAAGCCCTAGCGGCGCTGCGCAAGTTAGCGAAACAAAACAAGGTTTACCGCAGTTACATAGGCATGGGTTACCACAATACTCATGTACCGCATGTTATTTTGCGTAACGTATTTGAAAACCCAGGTTGGTACACCGCGTATACGCCTTACCAACCAGAGATTGCTCAAGGCCGCTTAGAAGCACTGCTTAACTTCCAACAGTTAACCTTGGACCTAACCGGCTTAGAGCTAGCTAGCGCATCCTTATTAGATGAAGCCACCGCAGCGGCCGAAGCGATGGCCTTGGCTAAACGTGTCTCTAAAAACAAAAAATGTAACCTCTACTTTATTGCCGACGATGTGCACCCACAAACCATCGACGTAGTAAAAGAGCGCGCTGACTTTTTTGGTTTTGATATTGAAGTAGGCCCAGCCGAAAGCGTGGTTGAACACAATGTATTTGGCGCCTTGTTGCAATACCCCGGCACCACAGGCCGTGTACGCGATTTAAGCGAGCTAATCGAACAAGTACATAGCAATAAAGGCATTGTGGCAATTGCTGCCGACATTATGGCCTTGGTAATGCTTAAATCACCGGGTGCGATGGGTGCCGACGTAGTGCTAGGTTGTGCCCAACGCTTTGGTGTACCAATGGGTTATGGTGGGCCACATGCGGCATTTTTTGCTACGCGTGATGCTTACAAACGTTCACTACCGGGTCGGATTATTGGTGTATCTAAAGATCGCCGCGGCAAGCCAGCATTGCGTATGGCGCTACAAACCCGCGAGCAACATATTCGCCGCGAAAAAGCCAACTCAAACATTTGTACTGCGCAAGTATTGCTAGCCAACATGGCCTCGTTTTACGCGGTATTCCACGGCCCAGATGGCTTGCGCACCATTGCCCAACGCATTCACCGTTTAACCGCCATACTTGCCCATGGCCTAGATGCCAAAGGCTTAAGCCCAGAGCACGCGCAATACTTTGATACTCTAAGCATTAAAGTGAGCGACAAAGACGCAGTTAAAGCGCGCAGCGAAGCACTAGGCATTAACTTGCGTATGGATTTAGAAGGCGCAGTGGCACTTAGCTTAGATGAAACCACTACGGCTGCAGACGTAAACGATTTATTCACCGTGCTGCTTGGCGAAGGCCACGGCTTAGACGCGGCGCGTTTAGATGACATTGTGAAGGGCGAAACCTGCATACCAGAAACGCTATTGCGTGATACGCCAATTCTAGAGCACGAAGTATTTAACCGTTACCGCAGCGAAACCGACGTATTACGTTATATTCGTAAGCTAGAGGGTAAAGATTTAGCGCTTAATCATTCAATGATCTCGCTAGGCTCATGCACCATGAAGCTAAACGCCACCGCCGAGATGATCCCGGTAACTTGGCCAGAATTCTCAAGCATGCACCCCTTCTGCCCAAGTGACCAAGCACAAGGCTACCACGCCATGATTAGCCAGCTAGAAGACTGGCTAGTAAACATCACTGGTTACGATTCTATTTGTATGCAGCCTAACTCGGGCGCGCAAGGCGAATACGCGGGCTTGCTGGCGATTCAAAAATACCATGCTAGCCGTGGCGACCATCACCGTAACATTTGTTTAATTCCAAGCTCGGCGCACGGTACTAACCCTGCCTCGGCACAAATGGCTAACTTAAAAGTGGTGGTGGTAGCTTGTGACAAAGAGGGCAACGTAGACATGGCCGACATGCGCAGCAAAGCGGAAGAGCTAGCCGAGCAGCTTTCATGTGTGATGATTACCTACCCAAGTACTCACGGCGTATACGAAGAAACCATTAAAGAGATTTGCGACATTGTTCATGACAACGGCGGCCAAGTATATATGGACGGCGCCAACATGAACGCTCAAGTGGGCATTACTTCACCGGGCTTTATTGGCTCAGACGTAAGCCACTTAAACCTACACAAAACCTTTGCTATTCCACACGGTGGCGGTGGCCCAGGTATGGGACCAATCGGCGTTAAAGCCCATTTGGCACCATTTGTAGCTGGCCACAGCGTAGTAAGCAATGGCAAAGCCAGCCATGCTAACGCCGCGGTATCGGCAGCGCCTTATGGCAGTGCGTCTATCTTGCCAATTAGTTGGATGTACGTCGCCATGTTGGGTAACCAAGGGCTACGCCAATCATCAGAAATCGCCATTCTAAACGCTAACTACTTAGCTAGCCGTTTAAGCCAAGGCTTCCCTATTTTATATAGCGGACAAAACGGCCGCGTAGCGCACGAATGTATTATTGATATGCGCCCACTTAAAGAAGCGACCGGCATTACCGAAATGGACGTAGCCAAACGCCTAAACGATTATGGCTTCCACGCGCCAACCATGAGCTTCCCAGTAGCGGGCACCTTAATGGTAGAGCCAACCGAGTCGGAATCGCTGGCCGAAATCGACCGCTTTATTGATGCGATGTTATCGATACGCGCCGAGATAGCCAAAGTAGAAACCGGCGAGTGGACCCTGCAAGACAACCCACTAGTATTTGCCCCGCATACGCTAGATGACCTAACCGACGCCCAGTGGACCCACAACTACAGCCGCGAGCTAGCCGTGTTCCCATGTGAAGCGGTTAAGCAAAACAAATTCTGGCCGACGGTAAACCGCATTGATGATGTGTATGGGGATAGGAACCTCTTTTGTGCTTGCCTGCCAATGGAAGCGTACCAAGAGTAAAAATCGAAACCTTTTCAGTGTGTTATGGTAGAAAGCGAAGCAGCGATGCTTCGCTTTTTTTGTGTCTGTTTGGTTTCGTCAGATGTTTTTTATGACTTGATTAAATTATTGTTGACTGCATCAATAGTAATGAGTAGTTTGTCAGAATAACTGCTATTAATAAGATACTTAGGACTAACTCTTGATTTCGTTACTAATGAATGGCTCTGTGGGAGAACGAGGCAAGAACTCTTCCTCTGATGTTTATCTGATCAAAGCGTTGTTAAATCCGTACGCACGAAAAACTAAAAAAACTGTGTTACCTATGAATGGTAGTATCGATGCTGCAACTTTGGGGTTGTTAGAAGAATTTCAGAAAAAAGTTGTACGAATGGCTAAGCCCGATAGATTGGTTTCTGTAGGTGGCGGTACTTTTAAGAAATTGGTAGAGCACCTTAAAACTGGATTTACAGTTCAATCGCTTACAGCGCCTAAAAAAGGTTTATTAACTTGGGCGGCAGAGGGACACGAAGGAGGGCTATTCCATAGCCGATTACTTCATGTTCCAAGTACCAACTCTGGCTTAACAATAGGTCGAGGGTACGACATGAAAGATAAGTCGTCTAGCTTGGTAGCTTCCCAGCTAATGAAAGCTGGCATTGGCTCTGCAGAGGCGATGAAAGTAGCAGCAGGTGCTAGATTGAAAGGAAAGGCAGCGAAAGACTTCATCATCACTAACGACCTTTTAGACTTTGAAGTCAGCCCCAAAATTCAACTTGCACTGTTTAATATTGCATATGGAGAGAAGGAGAAAACAGTACTTCGTATATGCAAAAAAACTGATACGGTTGCGGCTTATGGCACTGTTGATTGGGGGACTTTGCCTGGTTCTTTATTAGAGCTATTTATTGATTTAACTTATCGGGGAGATTATTCGGGTACAACGCGTAAGTTTTTACAAAAGCCTTTAGCTCAAGGAGACATAGCAGCCTTGAAGTTGTTATTTAGTGACCGTTCTAAATGGGCTTCAGTACCTCACGAACGATTTAAAGCTCGAAGCAAATTTGCCAATTCAATTTCTAGTACTTCAACAGCTCAGGTTACGCCATGAAACACCTATTAAAAACCATAACACTTAGCTTAGTATTATTTTCTGGCGCGGCTTGCACCCAAGACAATAAATCTTTGCAAGTAAGGGACGAAGTTGTTGGCATTGTAGGGAGCGAAACCGTGACCTACATGAGATACAACACAGAAGAGCAGCCATGTATCACTCTACGGCTAGAGAATGCAGATGTTTCTAAAACTCTATGTAAGTACACCGACCAACAAGGTAATACCGTAGACGTAACAACAGATGTTGCGGCTATAGACTACCTTTCTCCAACATTTACCGCTGATGGTTTAGAAGTGACTTTAGATTTAATCTCTTATTACTTGGATTGCCGTATTCAGCTTACCGAAACAACAATTGGTGAGCCTGTTTGCACGTTTAAGGATATGGATTAATAGGAAAGGCGAAGCAGCGATGCTTCGCCTTTTTTGTTAGCCGATAGAGAGTCTAAGCAATAGAATTTAAAGTTACTTTGACCTTAGTTATTCAAGGGAAACTGATTTGCTCTTCATATACCAGTGATGAATTGCAGCGTTTCTTGAGCATATGATTGAACTGTTTGTAGATCTAAGCTTTGAATCTTAGTATTAAAACCTTCTGCGTGATGAAACGCCTTAGAAAATTCATTAATTTTAGTGATTTGGCTTATTCGATTATGCGTATCGAAGAAGTGACTAGTTGGATCTGTCTCATCTCGAATCATCGAAATCATATCACCTAACCAAACCCCCTCATTAAATTCCCTAGGGTATAAGAAGCGTAAGTGAGCTTCTAAAATAGGGCGAATAGAACGAGCAATTTCAACCTTTGATTCATCTTTAGCGTCAGCAACAAAGTCATAGAGTTTGTTATATTCTTTGTGGTACGAGTGAAGGACATGAGAATCATAGTTGCTTCTTTCTATCATTTGACTCGATATATATTGAGAGCTGTTAGCCTTATGAGGATCTGATTTTTTATACGATACATCAATCTCAAAGCACTTAGTATGTTGAGATAATATCGAGTGTTTCTGAATTTCAGATAAGAAGAATGGATCGTGACTAAATACGATGGTTTGATAGCTGTTGTTAATCAGCTTTTCGATCTCAACGATAGTTGCGTCTTTGCGATAGTTATCTAATGACGACATAGGGTCGTCTAAAACAACGATAGAATTGTCGCAATTAGCCTTGGAAAACTTAGATAAGAAGAATGCTAGAGCGAGAGAAGATCTATCACCGATACTCAGAACGCGCTCAAAAATGTGTTTGTTATCGTCCACATTTTCAACTGAAAGCTCTTTGTCGATAAAGGTTATTACATACTTAAGACGAGTTGAACCGCCTTTACCTTTATTGTCTTTATCAAGCTCTTTGACTCTTATCATTGAGTGAAAGTTTTTCAATAACAGGTTAATAGAATCTTTATGCTCTTTAATGCTATCTTCCTGATCTTTATCAATTTCTTCTTTTAGCTCTTTGATTTTCTTAGTCTTGTCTTTTTTGTCATCAGACAGAGATTTGTGATTAACCAAATCGTCAACTACTTCTGTCTCGAAACGCTTCTGGGTTTCTTTAATGCTGTCGATCTTGGCTTTGAGAGTTTGAGTTGAACCTGTTGCTAATTCATTCAAAAACTTAGTAACTTGTTCGTTAAATTCTTGCACTTCACTGTTATATGCTGAGAAATCAAACCCATCAAAAATACTATCGAATAGTTGATTGAACTTGGTGAAATCAGTTTCTAACAATAAGTCTTTTTTCTTCTCATTGATCAGGTTGACACACTCAAGTTCGATTGATGTTGATAAAGAATCAAGGTCTTTAAAGTCATATTGAGGATTGGAGCCTTTGATACGATCTGACCAAGTTTTGATAATCTCATTATTGGATTTTACTAGAGCTGTTAAGTCTTCAATGTTACAACCAATCGCTCTTACATCTAATTCGAACTGGTCACTATCAAGCTCGAACTTATCACTAGCCATGGTGTACGATTCACTAATGAAGTCCTGATACAAACTAAAGATATTGGAGTTTGCAAGAGGTTGAGCGCAAAAAGGGCAATTATCTGATTCGTTTACCAGTTGAGTGCCAGTTTCAAGCCACATAACATCACGCTCTTTAAGATTATTAGTAATGTGCAACTCGACTTTTTCTTGTGCTTCTTTTGAAAGACTCTCAATGTTCAGTGTGAAGACGCTTATATCTATATCTGGCCTAGTCAGTGTCAAGGGAGAAAGCTTTTTACGACTCTTGTAGTGTTCTACACTTTTCAAATCTTGTATTTGAGCTTCAAGACTTGCAATCTCAGTATTAGCGTTAGGAGTAGCTTTTATCTCACGGATTTTAGCAACTGTTTTGCTGGGAAATTTCGTAGTAAGTCGCGTGTCAATTGGGCTTAGCTGAATGTTGATAGCGTCAATTTCTGCTTTAAGCGTATCAATGTCTTGTTCCTTTAATACTGATACTTTACCTAATGAAAACTCATAATAATTAGTGAGTTGACTACGATCTTTAGCATTAGGAATATAAAGGTTACTATCAATGAATTCTTGATTGAATACTTGGAAATTGAACGGCGTTTGAAGCGAGTTTAGTGTTACGTTTGCACCGCCTACTCGAAGAGAGAGAGCAGGTAAACCATCAGACTCTAAAGGTTTGAGTGCATCTATCGCCGCTTTGTTGTTTTCGTTGATGAAGTTAAATAGCTTACTTAACGTAGATTTTCCTGAACCATTACGCCCGTAGATTAGATTCAGCTTATCAAACCCTTGAGACAATGCTCGCTTGTGTTGCCATTGCTTGATGTTTTCAATTTTTATTATTTTTTCTAGCATCTCTAATTCTTTTGGTTAACTACAAAATTTAAGCTTCAAGTTAGTGCAATTTGAAAGCCCGCTTATTTGCCTAAAAATCACTTATCACATTAAACGCTCTAAACTCGTCGTAGGCGTATTGGTCGGTCATGCCGCTGATATAGTCAATAATCAGCCGCGTGCGGTAGTAAAACTCCCGGCATTGCCCGTTGCCAAACTCATTACTCACTGGCTCTTCCGTCATGGCTTTTTGATAGGCAGCTAAATGCTTAGCCGGTAGCTTTTTGAATAGGCGCTGTATGTAAGCAGAGCTTTTTTCTTTGGGTTTTGTGTTATCTACCAAGTATTCAAACTGGCCTTGGCTTAGTGTTAACAGTGGTTGGTAACAAGCCATTAAACCAGAGATGATTTGGTAGCCTTGTAGCTCGCGGGCTTCTACCTCTGGGTGGCAAAAGCAACGTTCTAGCGCGACGCTTTTAAAGGTTTCTACAATGTGGTGGTTTACGCTGCCATCTTCGATAAGCGCACGGTTTAAGCTGCCTTGGTAAACGGCTTCTAAGTTTGCTACAAACTGGTTTTTGGCATGTTCGGGCAAGCGTTGGTTTACCTCTACCCTTAAAAATACAAAAAACATGCTGTTGCTTTCGTGCCCGCGCGTAGAGGCTTTATCTAGCATCTTGCTCATGGTTGCCTGCTCTGCTTCTGGCAGTGATGCGGCTAAACTTGCGAATTTTTCTGTTAAGGCGATTTTTAGCTCATCTACGCTTAGCACGCCTTTTTCTATGGCATCTTCTAAATCGGCGATGCCGTAAGACACATCATCGGCCGCTTCCATAATGTAAGAAAAGGGCGAGCGGCAGTATTGGTCTATGTCTAAGCTATTGCGAATGTCTTGAATGTAGTTTTTCTCGCTAAGGTAATAACCCACTTTCTTTTTTAAGTAACTAAAGGGAGCGCTTTTTTCTGGTTTAACTTCTGTTCCGCAACGAGTGTATTTGAGTATGCCAGAGGCTTGCGAGTAGGTGAGGTTGAGCTTTAATAAGGAGTGAATAAGCCGAATGCCTTGGGCGTTGCCCTCGAAGCTGACTAAGTCTCGGTGAATGGCTTCTGGCAGAGTTTGTTTCGGTTTTTTGTTCTGGTCTTCGTTTAACTCTGTTGCTTGAGAGCTTTGGTAAAGGCTATTGAGGTTTTTGCTTAGCCAATCAATTAAGGCTTCTTCACCAAAGTGACCAAAGGGCGGGTTGCCTATGTCGTGCATTAAACAGGACATTTCAACAATGCTTTCTAATTGCCGTTCTAGCCCTTTGAGTTGGTAGCGATCTTTTTCGTCAACTAAGGCTTCACAAATGAGCTGAGAAATATAGCGACCCACTTGCTGTACTTCTAAAGAGTGGGTAAGGCGACTGCGCACTGCAGCGTTGCGCTCTAAGGGGAATACTTGGGTCTTTTGCTGCAATCGCCGAACCGCAGCGCTGTTAATGATTCGGCCTCGATCGCTCTCAAATTTCTTTAAGTCGGCATTAAGCTCTGGCTTAGCTGGGTAGGGCCGAGTACCGAGAATCTTGTTAGCGAAATTTACCGTCATACTCTAAGCCGCTCTCTATCAATTAGAGTATTTATACTGCTGTATTATCAATGCAAAATCAATTATTGAGTTGTTTGAAAATAAGCTTTGTTACCAAGTTGTGGCCTACTCTTCGAAATAACAAATAAGCACAGCAAGTAGGAAAATAAGCAAAGATGATATCTGGAAGTACCAAGCGAGTTTTATATCTTTTGGGCGAAGGTGATGTATGGGTAAATAATTGCTGGAGCCTCTACGCCGTTTAATATCTTCAGCAACTATGTCAAACGCGTAGCCGGTAATCTGGTTGCTAGTACTTCTTTCCCCTGAGCGGTTTATTTTGTTCAGGTAGTCAACGGTTATCTTCCTAAAGGTGATGGTAGCCACAGCCCAATTGATGACCAGTAGAAAACAGGTAATTAAGAGCAGTGATTCATAAATAAGCTGACTTAAAGGCATGGCTAACCGCGTTTTATCATATGGTTTTAACTTTTCTTACTTCATCTTTTAAGGCTTTAACTCGATAATTCAGAGGTATATCATGTTAATGAGTTAAAAGTAAATAAAGGCGCCGGGCTTTAGTTCATTAGGGACGGTTATGTGTCTCTAGTTTTTCGAAGAAGTAATCGTAGCACTATCTCAATAGTTTTCGAGGCGATAGTAAGTTGAATAAATCAATAATTGGCGGCAATTGAGTGACTGAAAAAAACTTGAATGACGAAGAACTTATTAGCTGGTTTCCTCCTTTAGCTTCGACGCTTTGTTTCTTACTTGTCACTTTGCTTACGATGATCTTTTTTGGTTCAAGCATGGGAAATTGGGGGATGTTAGACATTGCTCCTGAGCTTGTTTGGGGAGTCGGAGCGATATTTATGGTTATATTTTGTGTGATTAACTTTCGAATTACCCGAGGCTCTTTTAGGTGTAAAAAGTTATTGCAACTGTATGTTTTAACTGTGATTATTGTCTCACTGCCCTTATGGCTAACTTACGACCCCTTTGAGGACAAGGTACGAGCTTTATTGCAGGTATTTACTTTAGTTTGTGGGCTACTTGTTCTAAAACTCACATCTTCTAAAACATACCAAGCATTTATTCAGTTTCAGTACGATGCTCAACAAAGCTTGAAAGCAGTAAAGCTGGAAGTTGAGCAAGAGATACAGGAAATACTGAAGAGTATGCAACAAGGTAAGTAGCTGCATTAGCTTAGTGAAAAAGGCTCATAGCTTATAAGGCTTTTTTGTTCTTAGTTATTTGGTATCCCGCTCTTAAAAACAAACCCAAATCACCCTTATCCAAAGGCCTTAGTCAGGTGATTTCAACGTAATCGTTCAAAGTTGAATTACCCATTTATTAGAAGCAATCTGAGTCGTTAAGCCTCGTACCTTAGCAAGAAAGGTGAGAATGGAATATGCAAGAAATACATGATTATCTGATACGAGAAGAAGAGAGCGGTTTAGTACTTAGTTTGGAGGGTTCTAAACAGCAATTTTTTTTACCGGGTGTGCTGGTAGAGAAGGGGTTTAAGCTTGCTAATGGTGAGAGTCTTTGGCTAACCAGCAATGACTCTCCCTACGAAGAAACTTTGTACGTAAGCCTTGTTAACTCTAAAAACTTAGTGGTAGATAAGCTTGAGCTTTATAAACCTTTTACGCCGGGAGTTTTAAACGAGGTCGTTATGGGTGATAGCAGTATTCAATTTGAGTTTTGGGCTGAGGAAACTCATCAGGTAGCAGTAGGGAAAGATAAAAAGTTATGTTTCCCTCGTCTATTTTCTGAGGCTGGTTGTTATTACGTAAGTAAATTCATGCCAAGTCGTTTATCCATTTCAAAGCTAGAAAAATAAGAATGTACCCACGTAACAACTAGTACTAGGCAGCGGTACTCTTTTTCCACTAGTATGATTCGAACTCTCTAAAAGCGACAAGATACGAAGACCACTTCATATCTTGTCTATTCATTCTTCTAATCTAACTTGATGCGCAACACATGGTAAGGCTTGCTTGAACCTTCTTCACCTTGGTTGAAAGCAGGGTGGAGGTGCAGCGAGTTTTGAGTTACGTACAAATAGCCATTTTGGATTGAGAAACCATCGGCCCAAGACAATAGTTTGTCGTCTTGTGCAAAGAGCTTGTAACCATTTTGGTTGGCAATGCCAATGGCATTTTTCTCAATGTCGCCCACATAAATATCACCGTTGTCAGAGATAATCATGCCATCGCTTGGGCGCTTTTCACTAAAGAACTCGATACTTTGGCCAAGCTTGTCAGCACTTAGCTTTTCATTCGCTAAGGCTTGAGCGGGAATGCGGTAAATAGCGCTACCGTTTACCGAGCCAAAATATAACCACTGGTTGTTGGCATCAATAGTGATTGGGTTTAAGCCTAGGTACAGCGCATCTACATTACCGTTTTCACGTTTGGTGGCCATTGGCGCGTTATCTATTCGCACTTCATGTTCTGGCGATAATAGTGTTTTATGTGATTGCAGTACGCGGCGAGATTCGCCAGTCACCAAATCAACCACCACAAAGGCTGGCGCCGCTTCGCCGTATAGGTTTCCTAAGCTGGTATCAGCAATGTACATTTGCTGGCGCTGGGTATCTAAGGCGAAGTCTTGTAGGAAAGAGTTGCCTACCATTACGTCTTTGCTTATCTCGATACGTTTGAACAGGGTGTTGTTTACGCTGTTCCAGGCAACAATTTGGGCGGGTGAGTCGGCGCTGCCCATATCCAGAATCCACACTACGCCATCTTTAGTGCTGTCGATGCCAATCACCGACGAAAAGCCGACTTCGCCCTTCTCGGGGCCGTTTGCCCAATCTTGAGTGGGGTAGGGCTGGGTTGAGCCGTCTTTCATTAGCTCAACCACTCTAAACTCTGGCGCATCTAGGGGCTGCATAGATAAAAAGGTGCGGCCTTGTGGGGTAACGGTAATGTTACCTGGGCGAGTGCCCTCTAGCTGCGCAACCACTTCTATGTTGGCTGCTTGTGCGGTGTTAATGAGCAATGCGGTGCTTAGTGCCAATAATGTGCTTAGCTTTTTCATGTGAAGCCTCTTTCCTTTTAAGCCCCACTAATACAGGGCTTGGTGTGTCGTATTTAAAATGTAGGTGTGCCGTTTAGGCGATTTTTGTCATTTCGTTTAGGGTGAAGCTAGCTACTGCTCCGTCGGTGGTAGCCATGTAATCGGCTAAATGTTGGTTGCCCATGTGTGCTTGCCAAAGTTCACGCGAGGTCCAGTTTTCGTAAAAAGTGAAGTGCGCTGGGTTTTCGTTGTCTTGGTGAAGGTCGTAGTTAATGCAGCCTTCTTCGGCGCGGGTAATCTCAATCAGTTTTAGTAGTTCTGCTTTTACCAATTCAATTTTGTCTGCATTGGCAACAATGTTTGCAACGATAGTTAATGTAGTCATAGGGTATTCCTCAGTTGTTTAATTTTGCGCTGCGGTTGCAGTGCCTTGTTGGTATGGATGTATAGTAGTGGTGAAATTAACAATGAAAAACAGGCTTTAATTTGAATTATTATCAAATATTAATTGATAATAATTGAGGGTTATTCTGCTAAGCGGGCTTATTGCCTTAGCTCTTGTTGCTGTATTGACTTGATTAGCTGCTAATATCGATACAATAAATAGTTGATTATCAAATTCTGGTAGACAGTATGCTTCTTGAAGATTTGCAGGTGATTTTAAAAGTGGCGGAGTTTCGCAGTATTACTGCAGCGGCCACTAATTTAGATATGCGTACCGCCACGGCCAGTGCGGCAGTAAAAAGAGTTGAGGCATCACTGGGCGCAGAACTATTTATACGCACCACTCGCCACCTTCGTTTGTCGTCTGCGGGTGAACGTTATTTGCCGCAGTGCCAGCAAGCTTTAAAAATGCTTGAGCAGGCCAAGTTAAATATGCGCGAAGACTTAGGCATTATTGATGGCGAAATTCGAATCTCTCTGTCGTCTGATTTAGGTCGAAACCTAATTACCCCTTGGTTAGATGAATTTTTACTTGAGTACCCCAAGGTGGAGTTGCGCAGCAGCATTAGTGACAGCAACATTGATTTTTATCGTGACTCGGTAGATATGGCGCTGCGTTACGGCTCACCGAATGATGCCAACATGTATGGCTTTAAGATTTGTGATGTACCCAGGTTGGTATGTGCAAGCCCCGAATACATAGCTGAACATGGCACACCTAGCGGGCCAGAGAAGCTAATTGAACACAACGTTCTGCTGTATCAACTACACGATATTTTGCAAGACGAATGGCAGTTTGACGATGGCCAGCAAAAGCACAAAGTGAAGCTAAAAGGTAACCGAGCATCTAATGACGGTGACTTAGTCAGGCGCTGGTGTGTGGCAGGCAAGGGCATTGCCGTTAAGTCTTGTCTTGATATGTCGCGCGACTTATTAGCCGGCCGAGTATTGAGTGTTATGCCGCAATACCAAGCCACCCCTACCGAGCTATGGTTAGTCTGCCCTAGTCGTCAATCTATTACGCCTACGGTGCGTTTATTGCGCGATCTTTTTAGAAAGAAAACCGAGACCATTCTTAATGAGATGCATAAAAAGGGCATTTTGAACTGAGTGGTTACGGCACCTTTACTGGCGCTAGGGCTGCTGTTTTAGCAAGCAACCTCAGCCCTTGTTACCTTGGTTTTTGATCTTTTAGGCGCTTCTTACAAATTATTTTTTTGTGAAGATGTATTTATTTTTAGCTGGGCTAAGCGTGGCTAGTTGCTGGTGTTTTTCGGTTGTGTAGCGCTTATCTGGGGCCGGTCTCTCATTCGGCAATTACTTCGCTATCTACTTGAAATAACTAAATAGAAATCATTCCCACTTCTTATTTTGGCGCTTTAAACCTCTGTTTTTGGCTTGTTTGGCTGCGAGTAAAAGCCGTTGCCAAATTCGCTGTAAATCAGCCATGAAAGCCACCCCGCCTGCCCTTGAACACACTGAGCAAACTTTGACTTTTATTTAAATTGCTGTAAATTTATTTTTAATTGCACGTTCAATTAAGAAACATTTAAGTAACAATATGCCAAAAGTAGGAATGCCCGAAATACGCCGACCGCAACTTGTAGAAGCCACTATGGCGGTGATTGACGAGGTGGGGTTATCGGGCGCTAGCGTTACCTTAATCAGTAAAAAAGCGGGGGTGTCTTCAGGGATCATTCACCACTATTTTGGTGGCAAGCATGGTTTATTAGAAGAAACCATGCGCACCGTGTTACGCCGATTATCTGCTACGTCTATTGCGCACTTACAAGCCGCAGACCCTAATAACGTTACCGCTAGGGTTATGGCGATTGTGGCAGCTAATTTTGATGGCTACCAAGTAGAAAGCAAAGTGGTAAAAACCTGGTTGGCCTTTTGGGCGCAGGCGATGCACGACAGCGATTTACACCGATTACAGCGGGTTAACGAGCGCCGCTTGTTGTCGCATCTTCGTTATGAACTAAAACAAGCCTTACCCACCGAGCAAGCGCTGTTTGTGGCACAGGGTATTGCTGCCTTAATTGACGGCATTTGGCTACGGGGCGCGCTAAATCCCGATGGTATTTCTCCAGAAAACGCGCAAAAAATCATTTCCGATTATCTCGAAAAACAGCTCGCGCCATACTTGAGCTAACGCTTTAACCATGCAATCACTATTAATTATCAAGGCATTTTGATGAAAATGAAGTCTCTTTACATCCATGGTCAGGCAACTGATGCCACATCAGTTGACACGTTTATTACGGCTAATCCTGCCACTGGTGAGCCATTAGCGGAAGTTGGCCAAGCATCGGCTGATGATGTAGACCGTGCGGTTGCCTCGGCGCAACAGGGCTTTAAAGTGTGGTCGGCGATGAGCGGCATGGAGCGAGGCCGCATTATGATGCGTGCAGTTGCTATATTGCGCGAACGTAACAACGAGCTAGCAGAGCTAGAGGTAAAAGATACCGGCAAGCCCATTCAAGAAGCTATTGAAGTGGATATTGTGACAGGCGCCGATGTGATTGAATATTACGCGGGGCTAGCGGCGGCTATTCAAGGCCAGCAACAAGACCTAGGCCATGGCCAATTTTTTTATACGCGCCGTGAGCCGCTAGGTGTTTGCGCCGGTATTGGCGCATGGAATTATCCTATTCAAATCGCCATGTGGAAATCTGCCCCAGCATTAGCCGCTGGTAACGCTATGGTGTTTAAACCCTCTGAAGAAACGCCTTTATCAGTATTAAAATTAGCTGAGATCTTTACCGAAGCAGGCCTACCAGACGGCGTATTTAACGTGGTGCAAGGTGACTACCGCGTTGGCCAAATGCTCTCTCGCCATGCCGATATTGCCAAAGTGTCTTTCACGGGTGAATCTGGCACCGGCAAAAAAGTGATGGCCGATGCAGCCGGCACCCTTAAAGACATCACCATGGAACTGGGCGGAAAATCGCCATTGATTGTGTTTGACGATGCTAAGTTAGACAACGCGGTATCGGCTGCCATGCTCGCCAACTTTTATACCCAAGGTGAAGTATGTACTAACGGTACGCGGGTATTTGTACATGATGCTATTTATGAGCAATTTGTTGAGCAAATTGCCCACCGAACAAGCAAGTTGCAGATTGGCGATCCCAGCAATATGGCGACACAAATTGGCGCACTTATCTCTGAAGAACACATGCACAAGGTGCTGGGTTTTATTGAGGCGGGTAAGCAATCTGGTGCACGCCTGATATGCGGTGGCGAACGCGAAACCGCCAATGGCTTAGACAAAGGCTATTTTGTACAGCCCACCATTTTTGCCGATTGCAGTGACGACATGCCGCAAGTGCAAGAAGAGATCTTTGGCCCAGTAATGTCGATTCTACGTTTTAGTGATGAAGATGAAGTGGTTAAGCGCGCCAATGCTACCCAATATGGCTTAGCCGCGGGTTTGTTTACCCAAAACCTATCACGTGCCCATCGGGTGATTGCGCAAATAGAAGCCGGTATTTGTTGGGTAAATACTTGGGGTGGCTCGCCAGCAGAAATGCCAGTGGGCGGTTACAAGCAATCGGGCATTGGCAGAGAAAACGGTATTGAAACACTTAATCATTACACTCAAAACAAGAGTGTGTTGATTGAGCTGGGTGATCTTGAGTGTCCTTACGAGTAAGCCAAATACAGTGGTTATGTTAGGCCTAGGAAATCGCACACCTTATTGGTTGGAACGTCAGGGAAAGAAATGAACACCAAGTATGATTACATTATTGTTGGCGCGGGTTCTGCGGGCTGTGTATTAGCCAACCGCTTAAGTGCCTCGGGCAAGCACTCGGTTTTACTGCTTGAAGCTGGTGGCAGTGATAGCAGTATTTTCATTCAAATGCCGACTGCGCTGTCTTACCCCATGAACAGTGATAAATATGCCTGGCAGTTTGAAAGCCAGCCAGAAGCAGGCATAGATAATCGCCGCTTACATTGCCCTAGAGGGCGAGTGCTGGGCGGCAGCTCATCGATTAACGGCATGGTATATGTGCGTGGCCATGCTTGCGATTTTGATGAGTGGGTAGAGCAAGGCGCTGCTGGCTGGAGTTACCAAGAGTGCTTGCCGTATTTTCGTCGTGCGGAATCGTGGAACGGTGGCGAAGATGCCTACCGAGGTGGCGATGGCCCACTAGCCACGTGTAATGGCAATAACATGACCCTGAACCCGCTTTACCAAGCCTTTATTGATGCAGGGCAGCAAGCAGGCTACCCAAAAACCAACGACTACAACGGTTACCAGCAAGAGGGTTTTGGCCCAATGCATATGACCGTAGACAAAGGCGTACGCGCCTCAAGTTCTAATGCTTATTTACGTAGCGCCAACAAGCGTAAAAACCTTAGCGTAAAACAAGGTGTGGTGACCCGCAAAGTGCTGCTAAAAGACAAGCGTGCGGTAGGTGTTGAAATTGAAGTCGGTGGAAAAATTCAATCGATTTATGCCAACAGCGAGGTGATATTGTCGGCGGGTTCTGTTGGCTCACCACAGCTATTGCAGCTGTCTGGCATTGGCCCCAAAGCGGTGCTAAAAGATGCTGGTATTGCCCTAGAGCATGACTTACCTGGCGTGGGTGAGAATTTGCAAGACCATCTAGAAGTGTATTTTCAGTATGCTTGTCGCCAAGCGATTACCCTCAACAGTAAGCTGGGGCTAATTAGCAAAGGTTTGATTGGCACCCGCTGGATACTATTAAAAGATGGCTTAGGGGCGACTAATCACTTTGAGTCCTGCGCCTTTATTCGTTCGCGAGCAGGCTTAAAGTGGCCGAATATTCAGTATCACTTTTTGCCTGCGGCTATGCGTTACGACGGGCAAGCAGCGTTTGACGGGCATGGTTTTCAGTTACATGTTGGGCCAAATAAACCGCAAAGTCGTGGCCGCATTCGAGTGACTTCTGCCGACCCACATGGCAAACCAAGCATCGAATTTAACTACATCAGTACCGCGCAAGATAAACAAGATTGGCGCGACTGTATCCGTTTAAGCCGCGAGATTTTGGCACAGCCAGCCATGGATGACTACCGCGGTGAAGAGATTCAACCGGGCGTAGATATTGATAGCGATGAAGAGATAGATGCTTGGGTAAGGCAAAATGTAGAAAGTGCCTATCACCCTTCTTGTAGCTGCAAAATGGGCGCTGATAACGACCCAATGGCGGTGCTTAATCAGCATTGTCAGGTAAAGGGCATTGCTGGTTTACGGGTGGTAGATTCTTCAGTATTCCCAACCATCCCTAACGGTAACCTTAATGCTCCTACCATTATGGTCGCCGAGAAAGTCGCAGACGCTATTTTAGGCAATACACCGCTTGCTGCCTCAGATGCAGCAACATGGATTGCTCCCAATTGGGACACCGAGCAACGCACAGGTAGTGCACAACGCCCCGCCTTTCGCTGACAAAGAACACTTAAAAACACATGACAGTTTACTGGAGACGAAGATCGCTCCAGTACGTTGTTACACGCAAGAATTTGTTAGGGGCGCTAAGCGTGCCTCGGTAACACTCACTACGGACTAAAAAGGAAGAGTCATGAACAATACACCGATTAAACGCGCCATTATAGGCAGTACCGCTTTACTACTGAGTTTTTCAGCCTCAACGGTTGCTGCTGCGCAATGTGACACTGTGCGTTTTTCTGATGTAGGTTGGACAGATATTACCGCCACAACCGCAATAACCAGTGAAGTACTTAAAGGCTTGGGTTACCAAACCACGACTCAGTTGTTGTCTGTACCAGTGACTTACTCGTCGATGGCTAACAACGACATCGACGTGTTCTTAGGTAACTGGATGCCAACCATGGAAGCCGACATTGCCAAGTATCGCGAGCAAGGAACTGTTGAAACGGTACGCGCAAATTTAGAAGGCGCTAAGTACACCCTAGCGGTACCTAAATATGTTTACGATGCGGGCGTGCATAGCTTTGCCGATTTGGCCAAGCATAAAGAGCAGCTTCGAGGTCGTATTTATGGCATTGAGCCAGGTAACGATGGTAATCGCCTTATTCAAGACATGATCGACAAAAATGCTTTTGATCTAAAAGGCTTCAAACTGATTGAATCAAGCGAAGCGGGCATGGTGTCGCAAGTAAAACGCGCCGTTGACCGCGAGCAATGGGTGGCCTTTTTAGGCTGGGCGCCGCACCCAATGAACAGCAATTTTGATATGGCTTACCTCGACGGTGGCGACGACTTCTTTGGCCCTAACTACGGTGGCGCTAATGTTTACACTAACGTGCGTAAAGGCTACCTAGAAACTTGTTCAAACGTAGGTCAGTTGCTTAAAAATTTAAGCTTTAGTTTGGAAATGGAAAACCAACTGATGGCGAGCATTTTAGATGACAAACAACAGCCTGATGCAGCAGCCAAAGCCTGGTTAAAAGCTAATCCTGAAGCCTTGGCTGAATGGCTTAAGCAAGTGACTGCACGTGACGGTAGCGATGCTAGCAAAGCGCTACAAACTTACTTAAACATCTAGTCAATGTTTTAGCTCGCTGCGGCAAATATGCCACAGCGAGCTAGCGTTATTTTATTAATTTAATCAACACAATACAGACCATTAAGGAGTAACAGTGGACTTTATTACAGAGCATAAAATCCCATTAGGTGAATGGATGGCCACCTTCGTGGATTGGCTAACCTACAGCGCCGCCGGATTTTTTGACTCAGTGTCATATACCCTGGAATCAGTGATTATGTTTTTGGTGGAGCTATTTAAGTGGTTTCCGCCTTCGGTGCCCATTGTGGTTACCGCCTTATTAGCGTGGTTTTTACACCGCAGTATTTCTCTCGTGATATTTATCGTAGCTGCCTTGCTGCTGATTATGAACCTAGGCTACTGGGAAGAGATGCTTGAAACGCTGGTACTGGTGCTAAGTGCTACCACTATTTCGTTGTTGGTAGGCGTGCCAATCGGCATTGTTGCCGCACATAAACCTTGGTTATACACCATACTCAGGCCCATTCTCGATTTGATGCAAACCATTCCCACCTTTGTTTATTTAATTCCCACCTTAGTGTTATTTGGTTTAGGGGTGGTTCCGGGTCTTATTTCTACCATTATTTTTGCCATTGCTGCTCCAATACGTCTCACTTATTTAGGCATTAGCCGGGTACCAGATGAACTGGTTGAAGCCGGTAAAGCATTCGGCGCTAGCCGACTGAAATTATTGCTTAAGGTTGAGCTTCCGGCGGCAATGCCAAATATTATGGCAGGGGTAACCCAGTGCATTATGTTGTCTTTATCGATGGTGGTGATTGCCGCGCTAGTAGGGGCCGATGGCTTAGGTAAACCAGTAGTGCGCGCGTTAAACACGGTGAATATAGCCCAAGGTTTTGAAGCGGGATTAGCGATTGTATTGGTGGCGATTATTTTAGACCGCTTATGTAAAAGCCCCGCTAGCCAGAACAAAGAGGGATAGGCATGAGTGCAATTAGTATTAAAAACTTAGATGTGCTGTTTGGTTTTCAAACCGCCAAATCTTTAGCTTTGCTAGATCAAGGCGCTAGCCGCCAAGAGATTATTGATGCCACTGGCGACGTGGTAGGTGTTCACGATGTTAGCCTTGATATTAAAAAGGGTGAGATTTGCGTATTAATGGGCTTGTCTGGTTCGGGTAAATCGAGCTTGTTACGGGCAATTAATGGGTTAAATACGGTTACCCGTGGTTCACTCACTATTGAAGATGGCGAACAGCCAATTGATTTGGCTAATTGTGATAAAGCGGCCTTGCGCCACTTACGTACCAATCGCATTTCAATGGTGTTTCAAAAGTTTGCCCTCATGCCGTGGTTAAGTGTGTTAGATAACGCTGCTTTTGGCTTGGAGATGCAAGGCATCACTAAAGCAGAGCGCAGACGCCTGGCCGAAGAAACTCTAGAGCTAGTGGGCTTAGCCGAGTGGAAAGATAACTTCCCGCATGAGCTATCGGGTGGCATGCAGCAAAGGGTTGGGCTGGCGCGAGCATTTACCATGGATAGCGATATTTTATTAATGGATGAGCCGTTCTCGGCGCTGGATCCTTTGATAAGAACCCAGCTACAGGATGAGCTGTTAGAGCTACAACGTAAGCTAAACAAAACCATCGTATTTGTAAGCCACGACTTAGACGAAGCGCTAAAGCTGGGCAACAAAATTGCCATTATGGAATCGGGCCGTGTAATACAGCACGGTAGACCAGAAGATATAGTGCTTAACCCAAAAACAGAATACGTAGGGGAGTTTGTTGCGCATACTAATCCGCTAAATGTGCTTTGTGGCCGCTCTTTAATGACCGAAACCAGTGAGCTTAAAACCCAAAACGATAAGCTGGTATTGAGCGAGTATGATCAAAGCTACATTGAAGTGAATCATCTAAAGCAGGTGGTATCGGTAACACGCGGAAACAAAATTTTGCCTCTGCATCGATGGCAAGAGGGCGACAACATAGAGTCCCTAAGTAAAGATAGCCAAGTGATTGCTCCTGCTGATGTGTCTATGCGTGAAGGTTTAGAAATTCGCTATAGAACAGGGTTACCGGTGTTACTGGCTGATGAAGGTGTGCTGGTGGGAGTATTAGCTGACAATGATTTCTACCATGCGCTGCTAGGTAAACACTTTTCTTATGAAGCGAGCGCTTAAATATTTTTCAGTATTTTTGGTGATGGTAATAGCCCTTTACTGATGACGATAAGTATTTAAAACAAGCCATAAAGGCGGATCAATATGATTCGCCTTTTTTGTATTCATCAGTTTATAAAAATTACGCGCGACTCACTGGGTAAGCGCTGTATTGCAAAAATGGCCTTAACAGTAAAAAAGTCTATTAAGGCCGTACTTATCTTAGTAGAATCTTGGTCAATAAAGGTTAGTGATTTAAATGTTACTAATCTCAAGGTAAAACATTCGAAGGGAGTCGGTGCGTTGCTTAAATGGAAAGTATTCTTTTGGCTTGGTGTCATTGCCACCATTGCTAATGTTTTGCTTAGTGTGTATCAAGATAAACCGGCTATTGGAGTGTTGCTATCAACACTAATAACAGCGGTACTGTTAGTTCCTTATTACGGTTATGCTTATCAAAAAGCGCTGGCAACAGTAACACTGTGGAAGATACTGCTGTGGTTAGAAGCCTTGCTAATGGCCTTTGTTCTGCTGTTTGCAGTGATTGGCCAAGTGGCTTATTTAGCGGGTGAAGGTGGTGTTTCTGTCGCCTTGTTAGGTTCAGTACTTATATTGCTAATTTGTCCGCTTACCTTAATTCCCCCTTATCGTTATGTATATCGCTCAAATGCGTTGTGGAATATTTAACCATGATATTTCTTTTGGGAAAATATGGTCATTAAAAACCAAGGTTAACAGTGGCCATAATAATTTTTTAATGGCTGGCGGTTAATCTTGTTTCGTAAAGTGCCACTTTTTTAACATGTAGGTTTACGGCAGAAAGGATGCTGAATGTACGATTTTTTAGTTGCTGATATTAATACCAGTTTTACAATTTGTTTAGCCTTTGTATTAGGCTTAGCTTTATTTGAAATACTGGGTTCTTTAATAGGCCTAAGCTTATTAAATACTCTGGATGACTTACTGCCCATTGATATAGATATTGATATGGATGCCGACGTAAATAGCGGCGCGCTCTCTGGTGTGTTGGGTTGGTTGTATCTACATCAGTTGCCATTGTTGGTGTGGCTTATTCTGTTTTTAAGCAGTTTTGGCTTGGCTGGTCTCACGGTTAACTATTTAAGCCTTTCCAATGGGAATTGGTTATTTCCTTCTTTTGTTAGCCATCTAGCAGCACTGGTGTTTGCGATTCTAAGTACGCGGTTTTTAGGACGAGGCATCGCAAAGGTGTTCCCTAAAAGCCAATCTAGCGCGGTATCTAAACACGGTTTTAAAGGTCTGCAAGCCAGAATAACTATTGGTACTGCTACCATTGGCAGCCCAGCCGAAGCAGTGTGTGTAGACCAGCATGGGCAAAAACACTATTTAATGGTGCAACCTATAGATAGCGATGACTCGTTTCCTATGGGCACCACCATTGTTCTACTAGAGCGCCATAAAAAATATTGGACCGCCAGCAAACTCAACGAATTGTTAAACGATCATTAAGGATAAAGTGTGGATTTTTTAGGAAGTAGCAATAGCATAATGTTTTACTTAATTTGGGTCGGTGTGGGGCTTATTGCCTTTTTCACCATTGGTTTGATTTTAGCCAAATTGTATACCCGAGCGACCAAAGAAACCGCTTTTGTACGTACCGGTTTAGGCGGTGAAAAAGTGGTGAAAGATGGCGGTGCTATTGTGTTGCCGGTGGTACACGAAACCATCCCGGTGAATATGAATACCCTGCGTATTGAAGTAGAAAAGACTCAGAAAGATGCCTTGATTACTAAAGACAGAATGCGGGTAGATGTTAAAGCTGACTTTTACTTACGAGTAGCGCCTAACAGCGAAGGTATCTCGATGGCGGCGCAAACATTGGGTACGCGCACCATGCGAGTAGAAGAGCTGAAAAAGCTGATGGAATCTAAGTTTGTTGATGTTCTGCGCTCGGTAGCGGCAGAAATGTCAATGACAGAGATGCATGAGCAGCGTTCTGATTTTGTGCAAAAAGTACAACAGAACGTGATGAACGATTTAGAGAAAAACGGTCTAGAACTGGAATCTGTTTCGTTAACGGGGTTCGATCAAACCGACTTGCAGTTTTTTAATGAAAACAACGCTTTTGATGCCGAAGGCCGCGCTCGATTAACTAAAATCATTGAAGAGAAGCGCAAAGAAACCAACGACATTCAGCAAGAGAACCGCATCAAGATTGAGCAGCGTAACCTAGAAGCTGAGAAACAATCTCTTGAAGTAAATAAACAAGAAGAAGAAGCCAAGCTAAACCAAGAGCAAGTGTTGGCGTTTAAACGTGCCGAGCAAAAAGCCGAGATTGCCAAAAGCCGCGAAATGAAAGAGCAAGAAGAGCGTGAAGCCGAGATTGCTAAAGAGCGTGCGCTAGAGTCTGCAGAAATTGAAAAATCACGCGATATTGAAACCCGTGAAATTGATAAGAGTAAGGCGTTAGAGCAGGCTTCGATTCAGCGTGAACGAGATTTAGAAGTGGCTGAGCAAGATAAACAAATTGCGGTTGCGCAAAAGTCAGAAGAAGAATCAGCTGCTCGTGCTAAAGCTGCCGAAGCTGAAAAACTGATGGTTGAAAAGAGTGAGGCGGTAACCACTGCTCGCCAAATTGCCGAAGCCAATCGTCGTAAAGAGATTGAGGTAATTGACGCACTTAAAGAAGCAGAGCGTGACGCGGTGGGTATTACCGTTCAAGCAGAAGCTGAGAAGCAAGTAGCACAAGATAAGTCATCAGCCATTTTAATTGAAGCTAAAGCCGAAGCCGATGCTAAGAAACTATTGGCCGATGCTGATGAGAAAGTTTATGCAGTAGAGGCTGCCGGTAAGCAAGCCATGTACGAAGCTGAGAATACTCTGCGTGACGAGCAGGTAGAGTTGCAAAAATCTCTGGCCATTTTAAAAATACTGCCAGAGTTAGTCGCCAGTGCGGTTAAGCCTTTAGAGAATATCGAAGGCATTAAAATCTTACAGGGTTATGGTGCTGGCAAGGGTGGAGCAGTAAATGGTGGTTCGGTCGGCGGTAATAAAGGCCTTGCTGAGCAAGTGACTGAAGCGGCTTTAGGTTACCGCGCTAATGCGCCATTGGTAGACGCAATGCTTAAAGAGGTGGGTTTAGTGGATAAGAACAATGGCTGTTTGGAAGATTTACTGACAGGCCATTCGAATATTATTCAAGATGCTTTAAGCGTGACAGAGCAAGAAAGTACGCCTGCTCAAGTATCTGAAAAACCTTCTGCTTTGCAAGAAAAACCAGAAGCTATTTACTAGATCTTAGCGAATTAAGGAGGGCTTCTGTGCCCTCCTTTTTTAGCAGTAATGTAAACAAGCAACAGTGAATCCCTCCGCTAATCTTTAGTGGCTCAGGCCACCGATGCGCCACTTCTTAACGCCAGTTTTGGTTCCATATTTTACTTTGGGGCATAGCCCTAGCATCACATAATTTTGCCAAACCTCACATTTTTGTAAACGTTTACACTAAACTATTTGCTTTAAAGGCCGAGCAGGAACACATTATGATCCTAATTATTGCAGACCTTGTATTTAGGCCTTTGGTTGCTTTATGTACCAATATTAAAGCATATGCTTTGCTTTTTTGGGCTTTCTATCAGCGCTTCGGTAGCGGAAGTGGGCTTTGCTGTTCGATTGGATGAAGCCACTAAATTAGCTTGCATGAGGTGTTTTTTTACATTTTAATGTAAACGTTTCCATTTTAGGTTTGCCACCAAAAAATCGCTGATCATGGCATGTTGGGGTAGGCAAGCAATACAGCCTTATCAAGCGCTTATTTTTGCGGTGAAACGGTTAGCAATACAGTTAAACAGTTTTTGTGAGATTCAGAATAGCAGCATATTACGGAGATTTTAGATGGCTGATTTAGTGATTAACGAACGAGAATCGTGGGTAAATGACTCGATTGACGGCACCTTGTATACGCAGCAGCACAACAACTTAACTCGCTTAGATTTTGGTAATGACATTAAGGTGATTGCTCGATCTGATTGGCAAAAAGACAAAGTAGCCATTATTTGTGGCGGCGGCTCTGGGCATGAGCCAGCCCATGCAGGCTTTGTGGGTAAAGGTATGTTAACCGCAGCAGTATGCGGTGACTTATTTGCGGCTCCCAGTGTAGACGCTGTACTAAACGCTATTTTGCATGTGACTGGCGATGCCGGTTGTTTAGTGGTGATTAAGAACTACACCGGAGATCGCCTTAATTTCGGCTTGGCTTGTGAGAAAGCCAAGGAAATGGGCCGCAACGTAGAGATGGTGATAGTGAGTGACGATATCTCTATTCCCGAAAACCCTAAACCACGTGGCATTGCCGGTACCCTATTTGTTCATAAGGTAGCCGGTTATGTAGCCGAGCAAGGCGAAGACTTAGCGACGGTGACTAAAGCTGCGCAAGATACCATTGATTCTATCGCCAGTATTGGCATCGCTTTAAGCAGTTGCACATTGCCTGGTGATGATAGTGCAGACCGCATTGCGGCTGGCAAAGCAGAGTTGGGTTTAGGGATTCATGGTGAAGCGGGCATTGAAACCATTGAGTTACGCCAATGCAAAGAGCTGGTTAGCATTATGTCTGACAAGCTACTCACCGCTTGTCCAAGTGAACGCCATGCGGTGTTAATTAATAACTTAGGCGGCTTGTCACCGATTGAAATGAACGTGGTGACCAAAGATGTTGTTGAATCTAACCTTGGGAAAAACGCTGAGTTGTTTATTGGCCCTGCGCCCTTAATGACCGCCATTGATATGAAGGGTTTTTCGATCTCTATCATTAAACTTGATGAGCTTAAGCGCCAAGCATTGCTTAGCGATACCGTAACGGCTGCGTGGCCTGGCGTAAGTAAAAAACAAACTGTGGCGGTGACCCAATGTGAATCTCAATCTTCGCAGATTGCATTTAGCCCTTCGCAAAATGAGGCTGTTGCAAACGCATTACGCACAGTGTGCAGCACCATTATCGAGAACGAAGCAGCGCTGAATCACTTGGATACCATTGTAGGTGACGGTGATACCGGTTCTACCTTTGCTTCTGGAGCACGTAAAGTGCTGGCTGAGTTAGACGCGAATCAACTACCGCTAAATGAGCCGGGACTGTTAATGACCGTGATTGGCCAACAGTTAACCACGGTAATGGGCGGATCTTCAGGGGTATTGTTATCCATTTTCTTCACTGCTGCCGGTCGCGAGTTCACCGCGACAAATAACTTAGTTGCTGCTTTCCAATCTGGCTTAGCGCGAATGATGGAGTACGGCGGTGCCGCGGTAGGTGACCGTACCATGATTGATGCGCTTTACCCTGCTTTTGAGGCTTGGGGAGCTAACGGTTTTGCCGCTGCGGTTGAAGCTGCCAAAGCTGGCGCAGATAGCACTTTAGATATGACTAAAGCCAATGCCGGTCGCTCTTCTTATTTAAACAGCGATACCTTGAATGGGGTTAAAGACCCTGGTGCATTTGCCGTTGAGCAAGTATTTGAATCATTGAACAAGTAAGGAGAACAACATGGATAAGATTATAATTTCACCCAGTAAATACATTCAAGGTGAAGGCGCTCTGCATAACATTGGCCAGTATGTTTCCACTTACGGTAAGCAACCGTTAGTGATTGCCGATGATTTTGTCATGGGCTTAACTCAAGCCACTGTTGAAGCTAGCTTCAATGATCAGGCAGTAGATTTTGATGTTTTTAATGGCGAATGTTCACGCGACGAAATTAACCGCCTGATCGATAAAACAGGCTCAGTTAATGCCGATGTCATTATTGGCATTGGCGGCGGAAAAACCTTAGATACCGCCAAGGCCGTTGCTTTTTACTCTAAGTTGCCTGTGGTGATTGTGCCGACGATTGCGTCTACCGATGCGCCAACCAGCGCGTTAGCGGTGATTTACACCCCAGAAGGCGAGTTTAGCGAGTACTTGATGTTCCCTTCAAACCCTAACATGGTGATTATGGACACCGCCATTATTGCTGCGGCGCCGGTTCGCTTAATTGTTGCCGGCATGGGAGACGCCCTGTCTACTTGGTTTGAAGCGCGCGCAAATATGCACTCTGGCAAAGCCACCATGGCGGGTGGTGCACCTACTCGCGCCGCTCAAGCTTTGGCTAAATTGTGTTTTGAAACCTTATTGGCCGATGGCCTTAAAGCCAAAGTAGCGGTAGAGAACAAAGTCAGCACTAAAGCGGTAGAAAACATTATTGAAGCCAATACCTACTTAAGTGGTCTTGGATTTGAGAGCTCTGGTTTAGCCGCTGCGCATGCGATTCATAATGGCTTAACCAAGCTGGAAGAGTGTCATCATTTACTCCACGGCGAGAAAGTCGCCTTTGGCACGCTGACTCAGCTCGTGTTAGAAAATGCACCACTGGAAGAAATTACCCAAGTGATTGATTTTTGTAAGTCGATTGGTTTACCAACCAACCTCACGGACATGGGCGTAAAAGAAATTAACCGAGATAAACTGTTGAGTGTGGCAGAGGCTTCTTGCGCCGATGGTGAAACCATTCACAACATGCCATTCCCGGTAAGCGCTCAGGCAGTGTTGTCTGCGATGCTTACCGCGCATCAGCTGGGGAGTTAAGCTGACAACTGCTGCTTGAGTTAAAGCTTGAATAAAATACCGAAGGCATTAATGCCTTCGGTATTATTGGGTTTAAGCACGTAAGTTAGTACTTATTAGTACTTTGCTTATTTACTTACTATTAAACATCTTCTCACCTGTTTTATCGGTAGCCGACCAGAAGTTGATATTGAATTGGGCATCGTTACTCAACTCAATACGGTGCCAGTATTGTGGTGGGCTAGTGGCAAAACTGCCGGCGTTTATTACTACTTTTACCTCTGGCTCAGTGGCTTCTGCATCAGCAAAGCCGTAATAGGTTACCGTACCTTCCATTACGCAGAGCTGGCCAAATACACCTTCCGCCGTATTATGGTGGCTCAGCAATGCTGCAGGTACGTTGTTTTTGGTGAAAAATGGCGTAGAGCGTTGAATCGTCCAGGTGGCTGGAATTCGCAGATGGCTCATAATCATTTCCTCTCGGTAGTGAATAATTGGTCTAGGGCTTAGTTGTTGCTACTAATCTGTTGGTTTGCTGTTGTAAAGCGGCAACCAGAGATAAGACAACAGACATTAATAAGCGCAATCTTGCTTGCTTAGTTATGCCTAGTTGCTGGTAACTATGTCGGCTTTCTTCTAGATGGTGCTCTGCCGTTTGGTTCTCTAAAAACAATTGGTACATAGTATTTACTCCTCTTTGTTGCCGCTAAGTAAGGCTATTGGCCAGATATTTTGCGTAAAAGTGGGAAGGCTTGATTAAGTTGTTGGTCGGTGACGACAAAACCAGTCATTTGATGTTGAGCGTTGTATGCCTCTGCGACTAGGCCTTGCTTCTCAAAGCCTACTTTCCATGTTGAATCAGCATCAAAGCTGCCACCTAATTGAATAGGATAAGCGGGGGTTTTTACCTTCACCATCATTGGGGTAAGTGCTAATTGTGCTGGCTGATCGAGCAGTTGCTTGGCTAACACATTGGCACTTAAAATAATCGGTTGTAGGTAAGCCATAACCTTGCCGTCTATTTCTGCACAGTCCCCAATGGCATAAACGTTTTTGGCCGACGTTGCTAACTGCTTGTTAACGACTATTCCACGGTTTACAGCAATACCTGCTTGAGTTGCTAGGAGGCTGTTGGCACGTAAACCAGCAGCAGAAATTACTGTATCTACCTTAAAGGTTTTTCCTTGTTTGCTGGTCACGGTTGTTATTGCTTCACCCTCGGTTGTATTTAAAGACATTACGCTGTCATACAGGGCGAGGGTTATGCCCGCTTCATGCAGTTGTTGCTCTAAACGTAGGGCAACAAAATCGGGAGCAACATTGGCAAGTAAGCGGCTGTTGGGCTCCACTATAATGACTTCTTTACCGTTGGTGCGTAAGTCCATCGCGAGCTCTACACCTATTAAGCCGCCGCCCATTATTAACACGCTAGAGCTTGCGTTAATGCTTGCTTGAGCTTGGCGGTATTCCACCAAGCTATTTAAAGTAATAATGCTGGTTGCATTATTACCTTTGATCTCAGGCACAAAGGTGCTGGCGCCAGTGGCGAAAACAAGCTTTGAGTAAGGATAAAGCTGACCATTGGCCGTAATGGTTTGCTTGGTGGTATCAACGTTCTCTACTTTAGTATTGGCAAACAACTCAAGCTGATAACGCTTGGCAAACTCTGCTGCAGGTAGTTGAATTAAGGCTTCAACACTTTGTTGTTTGCTAAAGGCATGACTAAGGTCAGGCTTGTTATATTCATTGCCCTCGTCTGAGGTGAAGACTTGAATACTCAACCGAGAGTCTGTTCTGCGTAGTGTTTTTACTAACTGGTAAGCAGCAAAGCCACTACCAATAATGATGATAGGTGCAGGCATCATTGCTCCTCTTATTATCCGTTATGCTCAACAAATACATCTTTGCCCAAGTTACACTCAGGGCAGAGGAAGTAATCAGGCACGCTGGCCCAGGGCGTATTGGCTGCTACACCTTGGTTTGGCTCACCTATTGCCGGGTCGTAAACCCAGTTACATACGGTGCAGATCATGCACTGGCAATCTGCAGGGTGGGCGGTGGTGGTGTTGGTTTCGCTGATGGCATGGCTAGCAGGAGCAATTTGATTAACAGCCGCTGCTGTGCCAGAGTTTTGTACTTGGGCCGATACACTGTCTAAGGGATGTAGCGCCCATTGCTTGGCTATCTGGCGACCATGTTCTCGGCATTCGCGCATGGCTTTGCCGTCTGGTCGCCATTTGGTTTTTAAGCTTATTGCTGTTTCAAAGCCCGCATCGCTTAGGCGAGTATGGATACGGTCTACCGCACCGCCATTCCAGCCATAACTACCAAAAGCAGCCGCTTTCTTTTCTTTAAAACGCAATCCGGTAATCTCTTCTAACATGCCTGCAATTTTAGGCATCATTACGTTATTCATGGTGGATGAGCCTACTAATAAGCCTTTAGAGCGGAAGGTGTGAGAGAGAATTTCATTTTTGTCGTGCTTGGATACGTTAAATACTTTTACCGCAACGCCGGGATCAACATCATGAATACCTTGGGCAATAGCATCTGCCATCATGCGTGTATTGTTAGACATAGAATCGTAAAAAATAGTGATCTTGTCTTCTTGGTAGTTGTTGGCCCATTCAAGGTATTGGTGAATGATTTGAGCTGGGTTGTCACGCCACACTACGCCGTGCGAGGTGGCAATCATATCAACCGGTAAGTTAAAGCTGAGTACTTCATTGATTTTGGCTGTCACTAAGCTGCTAAACGGTGTGAGAATGTTTGCGTAGTAGCGAAGGCACTGTTCTTTTAACTCATTTTGATCGACTTCGTCGTTAAACAAATGCTCGTCACAGTAGTGCTGACCAAAGGCGTCGTTGCTAAATAGCACCGCGTCTTCTGTTAGGTAGGTCATCATGCTGTCTGGCCAATGTAGCATGGGGGCTTCTACAAAAATTAGCTGCTTACCATTACCGATATCAAGGCTGTCACCGGTTTTTATGGTTTTAAAGTTCCATTCTGGATGATGGTGGTGTCCTACGATTGAATCAATCGCCGCCTCGGTGCAATAAATTGGCGTATTAGGAATTTTTTCCATTAAAGCAGAGAGCGCGCCAGAGTGATCTTCTTCCGCGTGATTGATCACAATGAAATCGATGCTTTGCAGGTCGATTTCCATTTCTAGGTTTTGAATAAACTGCAGGCTGAATCGGTGATCTACGGTGTCGATTAATACTGTTTTTTCTTCGCGGATGAGATAGCTGTTATAGCTTGTTCCGCGAGTCATTTTATATTCTGTACCGTGAAAGTCTTGTACTTCCCAGTCGCGTTGGCCTACCCAGTGAATGTTGTTTTTTACATGAATGGTCATAGCTTACTACCTAAATAACTATTAATTTGATTTGCTAATCAGGTTATTGCATAGCCTGTGCCATGATATTAAGTATTTGTTTTTTATTGCATTTATTTTTAAAATGATGTTTGCGTGAGTCTTTGTGACTCCTTGTTGGGTATGCGAGTTGGAGTCCATATGACTCTTTGGTGTTTTTTAAGTCTTAAGCGCGTTAATCGTTTTTTAGTTGAGCAGCTCTGGGGGCTATTCAGCGTTTGTTGCTGGTTGGCTAGTTTACGTTGTGGCTAATTACGGCCTCCATATTCTCCTAAAAATATACGGTGCTAAACCGTCAAGTTTATTTACACTTTAGCTAATAGTACGGGTGAGATGATAAATTATATTATAAATATCAGTTACTTACTGACTGGCTTGATTTGTGCTTTATGTCGCCACGTTAATAACACTATCAACAAATATTTATTTCAAGACTTAAGGAATGACTTTGAAAAAGATTATCGGATTACTAAGTACTTTATTGCTGAGTGCGGCTGTACAAGCCACCCCAATTTCTAGTGGTTTAATTATTGAAGGCACCACTTTTGGTAGCAACAATGCTTTTCAGTTTTTTAACAACTCAACAGATGGCGAGCAAATTACATCTATTACTTGGGACTTAACCTCAATTGGCGCATTCTTTGATTCAACTGATACTAGCCCTGGTAACAGCAGCAGCCCAATTACTTTAGGCTCTTCTTCGTCTGTAGGTCATGTTTTTCCTACTAATGATGCACTAAATGGCTCGGGTATTTTAACGATTAGCTTTAGTGATTTTGATGCGGGTGAATTTTTCCGTTTTGGTGTGGACACTGACTTCTTAAGTGCGCCAGACGCCGTTGGCTTAAACGGAAACCAGTTCTTTGGTGCCACTGCATTAGCCATATTCTCTGATGGAAGTCAGCGTTTTGGTACTTATGCACCAACAAGTGTTGTGGGTTTCGGTTCTGAAGTTTCTATTGTTGATGCGGTAACCGTTCCTGAGCCAGCAACAGTGTTATTGCTAGGTTTGAGCTTATGTGGTCTTGGTGTATCGCGTAAGAAGAAAAATGCCTAATAGCGTGTAGCTTTACTCGCGAGACATTTTTTGAAACATAAAGTAGCTCAAGCATTGCAAAATGCTTGGGCTTTTTTGTGCAAACTATTACTGAAAATTCAGAATGTTTACTTAACGTGAGTCGAGGTGGAACTCTTCTATATTTTTCAGAAAATGCTTGCCTCTAAGCTTGTAACTGTTTGAACATCTTTGCCTAAAGACTGAACGGGTCGCTTAATCTCGCCAAACTCTGAGCAAATGAGTTCAGGCAATGCTTACTATTTTGTACAGCCTAAAAACCGTCAGCCTAACTCTCTAAACGCCTTGCTAACATGGCTATTAGCATAAAGGTGTCATAGTCATTCCGCTTGCCTTACTTATACCGTTTCTTCGCTCCATTTCAGCTAATGCTAGTTAGCTCACTTTTAGGTGTAACTAGAGGCACCATCTTCTCTGCAAACAAAGCTTTTCGACTATTTCATACCGCTCTTTTTTCAGCTGTGTTATTAAAAACGGAAAATTAACTGAACAAAATATAACCACTAAGTGGATTTTATTTTAGTGTTTAATTTTCCAACTCTCTTACGTTTTTTTGTATTTGTGAATGACTCTTTATTTATCTAATAAAGGATTATGGTTTTTAGCGGAAGGTGAGCTTTACTCGGGTTGATGGTTTTTTAATCGGCGTGGTTGTCGGAATTAATTAGCTATTACTGAAGAAATATAATTCTAAATGCAATTGCTCTACAAGGAGAAGTGAAGTAATGAATATAAATAAAAATAATTTCACGAACTTTAATAAAATTGTGATTGGTGTGATGCTTACACCAATACTAGTCGTAAATTCATATGCTGAAACATTAAGAAATAGAACGTTATTGCCTGAAGTGTGGGCGCCAAATTTAATTTGGGATGGAGGTAATAATCCACATTTTAATAAATGGCAACCAGTAGGTTCTGCAGATCCTACCGCTAAAGTTTTTAACGGTACCTTGTACGTATACACCTCAACAGACAGTAAAGAGCTTTGCCAAATACGCAGTGACAAACTACAAAAACATGCTTATGCGCCGTGGGCTAATACCGGATTTTGTATGCCGGGCTATCAAGTTTTTTCTTCTGCAGATGCCTCACTGAATCAAAGTACATGGCAGAAGCACGGCTCGGTATTGCGCCAAAAAGATGTGCCTTGGGCTAGAAAGTCTGCTGAAGGCTGGGGCAATAGTGCCACTATGTGGGCGGCTGACGTAGTAGAAGGCGACGACGGCAAGTATTACATGTTTTTCCCAAGTGTAAGGGGTGATAATAACCATCAAACCATTGGTGTTGCGGTAGCCGATTCTCCCGCAGGCCCATTTGTTGCGAGGCCCGCACCTATCGCTACCACTAATAATTTTGACCATGTTTTTGACCCATCGGTTATCAAGGTGGGCAACCAGTGGTACATTTTTTATGCTAAAAATGGAAGTGGGGGCAACAAAGCAATTTGGGCCGCTAAAATTGATGCGAACTTCAATTACATTTATAACCCGCTCGACTTAATGTTAGAGCCGGGCAGTTATCTGGAAGGACCTCATGCTTACATGATTGGTAGTGACCTGTGGTTACAATGGGCAAGTGTTACTGCGCCTGCTCAATGGCCTTATCCTGGTGGGTACCAAATTAAGCAGGCCGTGGCATGGAACAACAATAACCCCTTATCGAATTTTGACCAGCGGGGCATTATGGTTCATCCATTTGGTAATCCAGGCACTAACCATGGCTCGGTGGTATCTTGGGCAAATAATTACTGGGCGTTTTATCACGATCATTTAAACGGTAAAAACTCAGGTTATACACCCACTGCACCTAACCAGATACATAACTACCGTCGAGCGATGTATAGCCTAGTGGAAATAGATGCGTCTAAACGAGGAGAGGTTAAACCTTTTAGACCCGACAATATAGTAAGCCAACCCAGCTTATCTAATTGATGTTTGATCTTGAGGTTTATTTTCCAAACGGTTTAAAGTGAAGTGTGTAATCTTAATTGCTGATACATGTTTTATTCGTCCTGATGGGAAAAAGATCTTTTGTAATGAATATGGCCACAGCTTGATGGTAAATAAATTCTTGCTGTGGCTTAGACGTATTAACTATTAATACTCAGTGATGGAGCCAATTAATGTTGAAAGTCCGACGTTTAATTATGGTCTCAATTTTATGTCTGCTGATATATGGCGCATTTTCACTAAAGATGTTTGATGGTAAAGGTGAGCCATTATCTGAGTGGGTGACTGTTCAGCAGAACCAGCTAGCGCCGGTTAAGCTAAAGCCTTTTAATAGCACTGTCGTTGAAGCGACTTCCTCAGGGGCTACATCACCGATGGGAGATGCACCTCAGTATCAGCAATCTCAAAACAGCGGTGAAGATTTTGTTGGTCAATTAGCGATGCAAATTGGTAGTGCGGCGTCTAAAGAAAACTTCCTCCGTTCAATGGCTTTGTTAGAAGAATGGGCTAGATATGATTTGATAGCCGTTTGGGAATGGTTGGAGCGACAAAATACCCCAGAAATGGGCAGTTTTTACCAAGCCATCGTATTAAGCGCTATGTTGAACCCGCTAGCAGACAAACAACAGTTAGCAGAGCTCATTGCCAAGTTACCTGAAGGCTTAACTAACCACAGTTTTTTGATTAGCTCTTTTGCTAATGATTTGGCAGCGAAAGATATTGGTTTAGCCTTGGAGTGGCTAGAAACTGTTGAACTACAAAGTTCGGCTAACCATGCAACAACAAGTGTATTAACGCAATGGGCTCAAGTGCAGCCAAACCTCGCGTTAGAGTTTTTACTAGAACAGCCTGAACTCCCATCATCACTCACTCATCAAATGGTAATTAATGCTACCTCAGCAATGAACAATGATGAGCTTACTCAGCAAATTGAACAGTTGTACCGCTATCCAGAAGACTTACAGTCAAGTATCAGCGGGGCGCTTGTGAGGGCTATGTTAGTGCGCCAACCAAAGCAGGCAAAACAGTGGATAGAAGAGCAAGTAAGAGGCCCGATTAAAGATGCTTCATTGCGAGAATATATTCAGCACCAAGCAAATTACATGGATCCCCATGCATTGAAGGCGTTAATCTTGGAAGTGGAAGATAATGAGTTATTTGAAACCTTATGGGTTTTAGTCGCCAATAAGTAAGCTAATTTAGTTGCTGTGGTTGAGACATTAATAAAGCCTCAAAAGAGGCTTTATTAATTTGCTAGGTTGTCAATTTAGCTAAAAGCAGGTTGCGAGTACTTAAGGTTTTTTACTTAATACCGCATCAATATCTGCCGCACTGTGGCGCTCGGCTAATTGCTCCCACTCTTCGCCCCAAGCCCGATTAACTATACGACCACGCTGTACGCCTTTACGCTGCTCAATTTCTTTGGCCCAGCGCATTAGGTTGGTGTAGCTACTGGCGTCTAAAAACTCTGCGGCTTCGTATACGGTATTTAACACTACGTTGCCATACCAAGGCCAAGTGGCGATATCTGCAATCGAATACTCGTCACCACCTAGGAATTGGTGTTTTGCCAACTGCTTATCTAATACATCTAACTGGCGCTTAGCTTCCATGGTGAATCGATTAATCGGGTACTCATATTTCTCTGGTGCGTAGGCATAAAAGTGACCAAAACCGCCACCCAAATAAGGCGCTGAACCTTGTAACCAAAATAACCAATTCATTACTTCGGTGCGTTTGGCGTGATCTTTAGGCAATAGCTGGCCAAACTTTTCAGCCAAATAAAGCAAAATTGCTCCAGATTCAAAAACCCGTATTGGTGTTTCGCCAGAGTTGTCTAATAAAGCTGGGATTTTAGAGTTTGGATTTACTTCAACAAAGCCTGAAGAAAACTGATCGCTTTCGCCAATGTTAATCAAGTAGGCGTCGTATTCGGCTTCTGCAACACCTAGCTGAAGCAGTTCTTCCAACATAATAGTGACTTTTTGGCCATTTGGTGTGGCTAAAGAATAGAGTTGTAAAGGATTGGAGCCTACTACTAGATCTTGCTGGTGGCGTGCCCCTGAATCCGGTCGATTAATACTTGCCCATTGGCCACCATTTTCACTGTCCATGGTCCAGACTTTTGGCGGAATGAATTGCTTTGTCATCGTTTTTCCTTATCTGTTTAGGTGCTATCTATATGGATATAGGGGGTGTTCTGTTGGCTTAAACTTATATCTTGCTTGTTCATTAGAACGCTTCAGCTCAGAAAAACATTCACATAACGCTCAATAAACAATTGAATATGGCTGAGTGACTCAGTTTGTTTTGTATACTGTAAGAGTAAACCACTGGCAGTGGCAAATGCTTTGCGGGTAGGTGAGTTAAAAAAGCCGAGTGAATGGGCTCTACTCGGCTGAAAAGTGGTGGGCTTATATCGCTAGCGGGTGTGGCTGATACCGCTACAGAGGCTACCGATAAACCACCCTACATTACTGAGTATTGGTTCTCAGCTTTTGTTGTTTTATTCTCCTAGCAGCTAAACCAAACACGACTAAGGCGAATACGCCTGCACTGGCTGGTTCTGTTACGCTAACGCTAGGCTTGTTTTGAGCACTGCTTGTGAGCAAGTCAATTTGCAGGTACATAGAGCTGTTTACGGTGGTTTCAGGCAAAGCAAATGATACACTGTCGGCAGTAAATCCGGTTTGTACGCCACTCATGTTAGTGATGACATCAATACCGTTTAACGCGGCATCAGGCATGCCTATCCAGTCTAAATCAGACAGTACAAAGCTGAGAAAACCCTGTCCATCACAAGTAAACCAACCACAATATGGACCATTGTCAAAACTCACAAATATAGAATCGGCTAATACATCGATACTGAGCGAGTTATCGAAGTTGAAGTAGTCTGCGAACTCTACTTCATCACTTACCGTTGCTGCCATAGCACCTTTGCCTTCGCAAAGTGCACTGGCCGAGCCTGAATCTTGTGAGCAGGACAGGTAGATTTCATCGCTAATGATTGTGGCGGATGCAACATTTGCAAACAGCAAGATAACGCTAACGCCAAAAGTAACAATCAGTTTTTTCATTATTATTCCCTATCGTTGGTGATATGCCATAGGGAACACAGCAGGTATTAGGCCACTATTAAATTATTGTTATTTTATAGTGAGTTAAGTGCTGTTAAGAAAGGGAGTAGTGCGTTTTTTAAAGCACGTTCTCGCAAATTCGCATTTTGATAGTAGACAAGTTAGTCATAGGCATACCCATCTACTGCTAAGTAAACTTGTGTTGAATTAGGTAGATAGTCATCCGGTGAAGTATTCCTTCTGATTGCGAGAGAATTAGTAGAGAGCCACACCTAAGCTGAGCTGAATGGGGGGGAGCTTAAAAATGATGAACATGCCTTATAACATCTATTCTACTGTTTTTATCACCTTAGCGGGGTTACCGCCAATCACCACATTGTTACCGAAACTCTTGGTTACTACTGCGCCAGAGGCCACGACGACGTTATCGCCTAATGTTACCCCCGGATTTATAGTGGCATGGCCGCCGATCCAGCAGTTGTCGCCAATGGTAATGCCTTTAGCAAATTCAATACCTTGGTTACGTTCTATTGGGTCGATAGGGTGGCAAGCTGTGTATATACCAACCTGTGGCCCAATAAAGCAGTTATCGCCTATAGTGATAGGCCCGCAATCAAGGATCACGCAAGCAAAGTTCATGTAAAAGTTGTCGCCTACCGAAATATTTTTGCCGTAGTCACAATTAAACTGCGGCTCAATTTTAATTGCGCCTTTAATGCTGCCGAATAATTCATGTAGCAGCTGGCTGCGTTGCTCAGCGTGCTGGCGGGTTGTTTGATTGTATTGATGGCAAATAGTTCTGGCTTGAGTGCGCATTGCTGTGAGTTCACTATCGCTAGGGTCGTAAACTTCGCCATGTAGCATTTTGTCTCGTTCAGTCATAGGCTGTTCTTTTGTTGTGAGTTATCAGCGTTATTAGTGATCAACGCTAAGGCTTTACAGGTGGATAGATTACGTTAATCACTCGCCATCTTACTTTGACTTGGATTGTCTAATGGCTGGTTTTTGGCAACTAAGTATAAGAAAGAATAGGCGACTTATTGGGGATAGGCCGCCTATTCTTTAGGCCGGTTTCAGTTGTTTTAGTATTTGAGTGAGTGGGGTACTTTGGTAAAGAGTACCTAAAGCTTGCTTCATCTTGCTGCCATCTAGCAAAACCGGCTGACGCCATAAGTAACGCATTTTTAGTACCTCTTTTATGGTGGGTACAAATAGGGACAGGAGAGCGAAGCTCCACCACGCAAATTTTCGGGTGAGCAGTGGCTGTTGGTTGTTCTCAAAAGCCTGCTGCCAATCTTTGGTGCTTAGGCGTAAACCGGGGTCATGCCATACCTCAAAGTCACTTTGCGTAAGCTCGAGGACTTGAATGGTATTGGCACAGAGATCGGGTAAGTAAGACCAAAAGTGCTGATGCTGAGCATTATGTGGAAAAGCCATTTGGGTATGGTTGCGTTTGTATTTAATCAGCATGCTAGGCCAACTTAAATGGGTATTGGGGCCAATAAAGTCACCTGCTCGCACAATGGTAATTTTTGCACCGTTGTCAGCGGCTTTGCGTAAGCGCTGTTCCATTGCCACTCTTATTTTGCCTTTAGTAGTGATAGGTTGCATCTGGTGGCTCTCGTCAATGGCTTGCTCTGTGGGGCTGTAGTTATACACGTTACCGGGAAACAATAGCCTTATTGCCATTTGCTCGGCCACTTGCACGCTAGGCTCTAATAGCGACAGGGCTTCTTCTTGCCAACGATGGTAGGCGGGATTAACGGCGTACACGATTAAGTCTGCTCCTTCTGCCGCAGCGGATAGCTGTTTATAGTTGCTGGCATCACCATCTATGATGTGTTGTTCGTTTAGCCATGATGGCGCTTTAGCGCGGTTACGCATTAGCGCTTTTATTTGCCAGCCTTGCTGATTTAACGCGTGAGCCATTTCTGATCCAAAGTTACCGCTTATGCCTAATATGAGTGCTGTTTTCATTTTCTTTTCTCCAGTTGATAAACCAATTATATGATTCATAATCAAATAGAGAATGACCAAAAATTAGCAATGGGTATGCAAATATGAATAGCGATAACTGGCAATGGTGGCAGTATTTTTTAGCCATCGCCGAGAAAGGTAGTTTGAGCCGAGCGGCCGATAAATTAGCGGTATCACAACCTACCTTAAGTCGTCAGCTACAGGCCATGGAGGCGCAACTTGGCCAGCCTCTATTTGATAGAAGTACCCAAGGTTTAAGCCTGACCGATTTTGGACAGGGTTTACTAGAAGAGTGCCAACACATGCAAAGCAGCGCACAAAGGCTGCAGCGCTTAGCTACTGGGCAAACGCAAACCCTTAGTGGTCGTGTTCGCTTATCTGCCAATGAGCTAATCGCCTTGTTCTACCTACCTAAGTTGTTACCCAGTTTTATGCAAACTTACCCGCAGGTATCGCTCGAAGTTGAAGTGAGTAACCGAGCCAGCAACCTAGATAAGCGCGATGCTGATGTGGCCATTCGCATGTTTCCTCCCACTCAACTGGATGTTTACTGTCGACGTTTGTTTGATATTCCTCTCGGCTTTTACGCCAGCTCGCAATATCTCGCTCAACACGGCAAACCTTGCGACCCGTCGAGTTTTTTTCAGCATCGAATACTCGGCTACGATCGTGACCCGCAATTTGAAGACGGCGCTAGGCAATTGGGAATGTCGGTGAAAAATGAGCAGTTTTTGTTGCGTACCGATTGTTTACCTTTGCAATTGGAGCTCGCTAAACAACATGCTGGCATTGTGGTTAGCCACCAAACACTGTGTGAGGCTGCAGGCTTAATCAAGCTTGATGTTGGCATAGAACTCCCCGCATTGCCGCTTTATTTGGTGTGTCACAGAGATGTGCAACACAACAAAAAAATCCGTGTTTTAATGGATTTTTTGGCTGAAACAATAACCTTAAATAGCTAGTTGCATATTTGAGTAATATAGACCGATGACTCGATAGAAAAAAGCCCGCTGTAGCGGGCTTTTTTAACTTACGGAAACCAGCTTAGTTTTGCAGGTTGCCGTCTACATCGTAGAACATTTGAGTGCTGTAATTTTCAAGCGGAAGTTTGTCGATAGTGCTACGGCGTTCTACGTAATCAACAAATGATTGTGCATAATCGAGGAAGCTATCTTCAAACTTACTCTCGTCTGCTGCTATGTCGGCAAAGCTAAAGTAACCGTCGCGGCCGCCAGCAATATAGTCGTTAGTGACGACGGTAAGGCTGGCATCATCACTTAATGCAACCCAATCAGTTGTGCCTTTGGCTTTCACTTCTACATCGTATAAACGTGAACCAGCTGCTTGCGACATATCCACTTTGTAACGCAGGCCTGCTGCGTAAGGGTAAGCACCGGTAGAGCCGTCTGGGTCTAGGGCGTAATCGACTGCTTCGTTCAGTACTGTTTTGATTTCTGCGCCGGTCATTTCTAGATACACAAGGGTATTAGAAAAGGGCAGTAAGGTGTATGCATCACCAATGGTGTAGTTGCCTTGCGGTACGTCGTTACGCACTCCGCCTGCATTTTGAATTGATACATCGCCACGAATCGCTTGCTCTAAAAATGCTTGAGCCACCAAGTTTGAAATGTCTGAGCCATTCGCGCTAGTGGCTGATACATCACAAAGGGTGCTGCGGCCTTGGCCTGGGATACGCTCAAAACATAGGTTTTGCGCTACATCGCCCACAACCGCTTGTTTTAGTACGTCTACTTCTTCTGCATACACGGCTAATACGGCAGCTGCGTTGGCGTCTGGCGTTACGATAGACAGATTAGCGTTTGCTGTTACTTGCGCAGTGACGGCATCTCGGTCTACGCCTGTAAGCTCAACACGAGTACCAGTGCTGTCTTTACGTTTAAAACTGTCGGCCAGCATTAAGTGTGGCGTACCCGTACAGCTTGCTAATTTGCCGTTGCCGTCAAATGTTACGGCTAGATCTCCCACTACCGCAGAGTATTGCCACGCTTGGGCGACACAAACAGGGTCGCCGTCTAAGTTAGTTAGCATGGTGGGGTAATCACCTTGGGTATTTAGGCCTAGGTCGGCAAAATCACCCAATAGTGTGTGCGAGTCACCACCAATAATCACGTCTACGCCGCTAAGCTTAGCCGCTAGCTCTACATCGTTTTTGTACTGGTAGTGAGTAAGCAAAATAATGTTGTTTACGCCTTGTCCCTTTAGCTCATCAATGTACATTTGGGCGGTAGTGGTTTCATCATGAAAGAGGGTGGTGGCGTCTGGGCTTGAAGAGTTCTTGGTTTTGGTCGCTATGTCGATACCAATAATACCTACCTTGGCATCACCAAAAGACTTAATCATATAAGGTTGGAAGTAGTCCCAACGGGTAACGGGAGCGAGCGGCGATACGCCAACTTCAGGCTCTACATTCGCGGCTAATACTTGGGTTTGACAAGTTGGGCTGTAAAGAAACTCTAAGAAGGTTTTAAGGCCAGCGTCGCCGCCATCAAACTCGTGGTTACCAAGGGCAAAGGCATCAAAACATACTTCGTTCATCAGTGCTGCGTCGGCTTCACCTTTAAACAAGGTGTAGTAAAGATCGCCAGTAATTGCATCACCCGCATGTAGCTTCAACACATTGTCTTTGCTGGCGGCGAGTTCATTTATTTTTGCGACTACTTTAGGGAAACCACCTACCGATACACGCGTAGCTTCGCCAGCTAAGGTTAGGTCTATACCTGTGTCAGCCTGCAGGTGAGAATGATGATCGTTAACGTGCAAAACGTTAATGGTAAGCGGTTGAGCTGGCGTAGTGGTGTTGTCATTATCGTTACATGCAGCTAACACCAAACCGAGTGGGACTATGGCAAGCCATTCCTTGCGAAAATTCATCTTTACTAAATCCTTCTAGATGGAAAACTTTAGACCTTAGTGACTGTAGATGAATCCTAGATGAACTATTTTTGTCTTTTTTATGTCGCGGTGATATTTAAAATGGACTTACTTGATGTTTACTGGCATTGAAGGGTAATTAAGCCCTTCTATTGCACGCGCCGAATAGAGGCTTGTAATATCTTTAATCAGATTTTTGCAATCAATTACCATTGTTAAGTTAAAGGAGGAAATATAAGCTATTCAAAGTTTACTTTAGTTATAAACTCACCATCTAAACGCTTAATATCTAGCTCCTCAAGCGGAGTACCTGTAATTGTTGTGCAAAACGCTGAAAACAAAATATCTAGCTCATTTGGTAATAAGCCTTCACGAGTTTGGTACTTTAAAGGCAAGGCATCTACGTCGATGGCTATTTTTATTGTGCCATTCAATAGTTGCTCGCACAGAGGTAACACTTTTCCAATTACATCAAATTGATCATTAATCGGTGTATATGTTTTTAGAATATGAGTATGTAACTCACTAGCCTGCCTGTTAGCTTTTTTCAGGTCAATATCGATGAAGCGGCTTGTTTTATCATCCACTTTAACTCTTTGAGTGCTCATGTCATTGTGGAGTGTATAGCAATAGACAATGATATTTTATGTGCTGCGGTTTTTATTGATAGTCCTCGGAGTATAGGTGCGATGTAACGTCATCTAAAAGCGCCTTTAATTTTAGTTCTTCTGGAGAGGCAAAGTTTCTTGATGTAAGGATCCCATAGGTAAATGTCTTCCCTTTAGGGAGGCTAGTTCTAGGGTTATGTCCACGCTTCGCTTCATGCAATATGAATTTTAGCTGTTCTATTACTGAATCATAAATAGCACCCTCAATAGACGGTATGCTTTTCTTGGAAAACTCAGTTAATGCAAGGCTTGATGATACTGTAAGCATTGGAATATTCACTTGATGTCCCTTTGAATTTGATAGAGAAGTGAGCAACAGCTGACTCTTCCAACTCAGAACAACGGTTTTGATTTTGCTCTATCAACGCCAATACATGTTTCTTGGATGTTTATAACTCGCCACTATCAATTTTTTTGGCAATTATTTTAAGGTTATCCAATAAGCCCTTATCAAATAGCATTTCATCAGTGAAACAAAATTCTTGCTGTTTCTTAAACGTTGAACTTCCATATCTATCACGACTCGCGTTTGCTAAACCGTACCCCGGTGTGCCAAACCAACGACTAGCCACAAGTTTTTCGTCGTTAATTACTTCACTATATGTGAGTTCTTCTTTTTTTAAGCCGCCTTCAGCTTCTGTTTTCATAAACTTCTGCTCAATAGCATTGATGAACCATGATAATCCGCTCTTTGGAAACTCTATAAATGAACCGCCAACCCATTTTTCGGGTTTTCCGTTCAAGGGGGGGAAGTACCCTTTAGTTGCCCAAATAAAATATTCATCGTCGAGTAACAAATAGTAGTAATCGGTATTTTTATTATTGAATGTAGGTTGAGAATAACGAAAAATTACTCGCTTATCTTCATCAAGCTTATATGGGTCTGTATTTTCAAATGTTCTCATAAGTTTATTCGCTTAATTGCACCTAGGTCTTCTAACTTACCTAGTTGTTGTGGGTTTTTATCGTAAGTAAAGACTTCTACAGGGCCGTAAGCAATATGGCTGGTAACATTGGTATCACGAGTCATACCGTTCCCAGTAAAGATTTCCCAAGCGCTAATCTTTGTTGCTATTTCGTGCCTGTCACTCAACAACCCAGCGGTTTCCTCATCGTGACCAAGTGCCTCGGCAAATTCTTGCCTCTTCATTGGGTTGTTCATGTCGACCCCTGCATCCCAAGCGCTATTGGCAAAACTTTCATACTTAGGGGCAAAGTCTTCATCCATCACTTTGTTAGCAATGCTTGGGTCGATCCCCATATCAGGGTTACCTGCAATCATCTGGTTCATGTTATCAAATGTTGGAATGACAGAAACAACATCACCAGCATCGGCAACTTTTTGCTTATCGATAAGCAACATGGTGTATGTTTTTTCAGGCTTATATCGAGTGCCAAAAGCGTTTAACAAAAGCTCAGCATCACTATCGGCATGTTCTACTTGGCTCATTGGTGCGGTCCATGTTACCGCTCGACCACCTTTTACTTGGCCAATGGTTCCTGAGTCTCCTGAATGAGCGGTTTCAATTATCCTAACGAGAATATTTTCGTTAAGACCGTTTTCTACTATGGCTAATTTGTCTTCTAGAGTATAAGGCGTTTTGGGAAGAGCAGAATTTGCTGCCTTAGCGTCGGTAATCGCGGTTTTAGCTATTTTTAAACGAGTGCTTGCTTCGTTAATTGTTTGGGCTGGGTTTAACCGCTTAGCTTCAGGGTTTGTTGGTTTCTGCTTAGCTGGTTTTGAAGGTTGAGGTGAGTCCTGCTCAACCCTACCCCCTTGGCCTAAAGCTTCCTTGGCTGGAGCAGCTCGTGGGGCAGCGGTTTTCTCTGGCAAAGTCGCTACAGGAATACCGCCTTCGGTATCTGTTGGGGCATTGGTTGCAAAGCTTTCACCCTTATACACTTTTACTTCGCCACTGATAATGGCTTTACTTAACCAGGCATGTTTTTGCTGCTCGGTTTTATGGTTAGCCATAAAATCGCCAGCCATGTTGAAATAGAGTTTGTTTAGGTCAAACTGGTAACCCCACATGGAGCTATGGTTTTGCAGTAAGGATTCAGCCCAATAAACATCTATGCAGCTTTGGAGTTGCTCACCTTGATGACGTGCGCTGCTATGCCTAGGAATAAAAACGTAAGACTGGCCAAAGGCATCTACTAACAAGGTTTGGTTGAATTTGGATTGCTGAACGAAATTAGCGTGTGGCTGCATACTTGCTTCCTATATAGCTAATTAGTTTGTCTACCTTAAACATGCGATTCCTTGCCTGTCTGTTGTTCGATATTAACTGCAAAATCAATAAAGTGGGGATGCTATCAGTCTAGTGAGTTATGAGTCAATATTGATGTTGAGAAACTCATCAAAGTAGCTGTGAGGAATAGGCAAATCTGTTCGAAATACTTGGTTTTTTTTAGATAGATTTGGGGAAACCTATTGGTTAGAAAGGGAAGTCTGTAACTTTATAAGGGTGAGTTGCTAAGCAAAGAAAGTGACAGACTTTGTTGGAACGGGGTAATTCATGTAGTTAGCCAAAGGGTTTAATGGTTTAACTACAGCAGGCCTTTCTTGAGCGACCGGATCTGTTGTGGCGTTTATTTGGTTGGCCACAACAGCGATTGGCTTGTTGGCGGTCTTCGCAGTGATGGTTTTTATTGTACTGAGTAGAAGCGCGCCCTTGGCTAGGGTGGTGAAGTTCTAACAAGTCACTGGTGGTGGCTGCGTTTACCTCGGTTTTATGGCCTACTTGAAAGACTTTAATGCCAGCCTTTAATAGTTTGGCTAAGGCGCGCTCTCCAATATTACGCACAATCACCACCTCGGTTTTCATTGTTTGTAATTGAGTGATAATGGCGCTTTTATCGCTGCAAGAGGCTTCTGCGTTGGCCGCTGGGTTCTCCCAGTTGGCGATTAAGCTATTGTTGTGGGTAAAAAATGAAAATTGCTCTGCTTTAGAAAAGTGATTAGCGACTAAAGCTTGGTCATTTGCTACGGCATAAATCATGGTTTGCTTCCTTTTATTCAATATTCTCTTTTTCAAATAGTAATGCGCTGCCTTCTATTAAGCTGGCGGCTACCTTGTATCTCGCCTGATTAACAATGTTGCCAAAGGTTTGCCGTGATACACCCATTTGATCTGCGGCGGCTTGTTGGCTCATATTGTGGTAATCGGCTAGGCGCAGTGCTTCTAGCTCTTCGGGCAGTATGTTTATTTTGTTTAATTTGCTCATTGGCACGCCGTTAGGTTTAAAGCAACGGTGGGCGGGAGCACCCCCAATACGGCGGCATTTCTTCGGTCTAGGCATTTTTGCTCCTAATGTGATGAGTTAACCATACACCAGTAATTGGCATATGCCAATTACTGGTGTGATTTATTTATGGCATATGCTATTAATGGAGACTGAATATTGCTTAGGGAGATAATCAGTGAATAAGCTACAACCCGCGAACCACCAACATTGCACCGCTTGTGGTGATCCGCAACTAAACACCTATTCTATGGGGGTGACGTTCTCACTTAATCAACTAAAAGAAGCATGGGCAACGGTAAAGCTTGGGGATAGGTATCAAGGTTATAGTGGGGTGTTACATGGCGGTGTTATCAGCACTTTATTAGACGACGCAATGGTGAATCGATTGTTCTTTGAAGGAGTAGAGGCAATGACCGCTGAGCTAAAGGTTCGCTTTGTTAGGCCTATTCCTGTGAGTCAAACCTTACGCTTAAGTGCTCAGCTTGTTGGCGAGCGCAGAGGCATTTATTCGCTCACTGCATCGCTATGTGTCGATCAGCTGATTTATGCCAAAGCCCAAGCTAAGTTTATTGCCGCTGACCCGCGCTAATCTAACTTGAAGCGCGTTAATTAGCAGGGGTAGTGTTTAATCGACTTAGGCTAACAGTTTGCCTTTAGGGTCCTCGTTGCCTAAAAAAATACCGTTGTTTTATGCTTTTCTACAGACAAGCAGCGTTGAGCTACATCACTACTTTAATTGTGAAAGTGGCTATGAGAGCAAAGGCAACAAAATGAAAAAACTAATCACATTTGCAATCTTAGCGTTACTGGCCATTGTTAGCGGTTGTAAAGAACAGGGGAGCGTTAACCTTTGTTCAAAAAATGCCAACGCGAGTTCGTGTAACAGCAACAATACCGGCGGCAATAAAGGCGGCCAACCTATTAACCCCAACAACACATTGAATACTGCAGGGATTTACCGTGACGCTGTCGACGATCATGTTGCTGTGGTGAGCAGCAATGGACGAGTATTATTTTGGGATGACTATTTCACTGATCGCGAAGTGGAACAGCGTGGTTTAGTGCGTATTTCTGTGCAAGCAGACACCGAGTATACAGAAGACAGCGCCTGCCAATATCCTTCTGGTTATGCGGCTGGCCATGTTTACAGTTTCACACGGATGCAAGATAAGGCGGTGCAGTTTAGTACTAGTTGTGGAGATGCACGGTTCTATACGAAGCGCCCAAGCAAACAAACCCTGACAATGACGACTGCCGACAATAGTGGCTTATATAGCGCTGCAGGAGAGTACTTAGAAATTACGGATTTAACCCTCATCAATACCGATGGCATGCAGGCCACATTGGCTGATAATGGTCAACTTAAGTTTAATCACCCCTATACGGACTGCGAGCAAGAATACCTTGTAGATGAAACCAGTTTGGTCATTCTTAGCAGCCCAAATTGCGAGGCCACCGGTTTTGTTTCAGGCTTTTATCAGCCATAGCATAAGGTAACTACTTAACTACAGTAACAGCACGAGAGCTGTGTTTTGCGGTATGCTGACGGTATTCATATCGTTGTTGGTTTATCACCCTTAGAGTACAAGCATGAGCAAAATAGACTTTAAAAAAGAATTAAAGCAGTTTTATCGCCCTTCAGCTAAAAAAGTGGCGCTAGTCGATGTGCCGACCATGAATTTTTTAATGGTAGATGGGCAGGGTGAGCCTGGCTCTGAACGCTACCAAGCAGCGGTAGAGGCGCTGTTTTCACTCGCCTATACCCTTAAGTTTATGATTAAGAAGAGCGTGGGAATTGATTACGCAGTAATGCCGCTGGAAGGCCTGTGGTGGGCGGAAGATATGAGTGACTTTGTAAACGACAACAAGGCTAATTGGATTTGGACGATGATGATTATGCAGCCAGAGTGGGTGACCACGGAGCGGGTAGCTGAGGCGATAAAACAAGTCAACACCAAGAAAAATTTGGCCGCTATAGATCTAGTTCGCTTTGCTGAGTTTACTGAAGGTAAATGTGCACAAACTCTACATGTGGGGCCGTTTTCTGAAGAGGGAGCAACGGTAGAGCGGGTTCATCAATTTATTATCGATAGCGGCAGTCAACTGCGGGGTAAACATCATGAAATTTACTTGTCTGACATTCGCCGCGCCGCACCAGAAAACTGGAAAACAGTGATTCGCCAAGCCATGGTTTAAGGTTATTACCATTAAGACTTAAGGAGACGTTAAAGATGATTCCGCTAGATACGTCGATTGTTTCTGGAGTGGCTTTATCGCAATTTAATGGCCAAACCAAAATGCTGTTGATGAAGCGCAGCAAGGGCAATTATTGGTGTCATGTAGCCGGCCATATAGAGGGCGACGAGAAGGCGTGGCAAGCCATGGTGCGCGAGTTTAAAGAAGAAACTCAGATAGAGGTCACACAGCTTTACAACGGGCAGATTCTTGAGCAGTTTTTTGAAGCCAACAGCAATGTAATGCAAGTTATTCCGGTGTTTGTGGTGATCTGTCCTCCAAACCAAGCTGTGGTATTAAATCACGAACATACCGACTATCGTTGGGTGGGAATTGAAGAGGCTCAATCCATGGTACCGTTCCCTAATCAACGCGAGGTGTATCAGCATGTTTGGCAGCACTTTGTATTAGCCCACCCACACCCTTTATACGCAGTAGATATTTAATCTATTTACAAGTAGTAGCGGAGAGTTTTTGATTACTTTTTAGCATCGTGCCGGTTACTGAGTCGCTTCGAATATTTACTCAAATGGCTGTTGCTGCGTTGGTCTGCAGGTTATATAGAAGCGTATATTTAAGCTTACAGGGCGAGTAGTTTGATATTTTTTGTTGATGAAAAATTCATGGATTTTGCCATCTCAATGTGTTTTTATGCCTTATTAATTTAATTGTTAGTGAGTACTTAATGTCTCTAAAGGGCTTGTTTTCACTGGCTTTACGCATGATAAGGATGTGCATGTCTCGTTTTATATTATTATTGTTGTTAATAGGGCTTAGTGGCTGTGGTGGTTCATCTGACTCTGGCGAACCCACACCAAATCAACCTAACGATCCGGTTAATCCAGAAGAACCTGCAGAGCCAACAGAGCCAACAGAACCAACAGAGCCAACAGAACCAACAGAGCCAACAGAACCAACAGAACCAACAGAGCCAACAGACAATACCCTTCAAGCTCGTATGTTAGAGGCCGTAAACCAAGCACGAAGTATAGGGCGTAACTGTGGTAGCGACTATTACCCTGCGGTAGCCTCGCTAAGTTCCAACCTAAGTTTGCAACTGGCCGCTGAAGAGCACTCAAACAATATGGCCAATTACGATTTCTTTTCTCATACCGGATTAGACGGATCTAGCTCAGCTACTCGCGCTACGGCGCACGGCTATAGCTGGTCTTACGTTGGCGAAAATATTGCTGCGGGGCAACGCACTTTAGAAAGCGCGATGTCTGGTTGGTTAAGCAGCACCGGCCACTGCAAAAATATTATGAATGCTAACTACACTGAGCTAGGTGCAGCTATGAGTGAAAACAGCGGCAGTAGTTATGGCCGGTATTGGACTCAGGTATTTGGAGCGCAACGCTGAGAAAAGTAATAAGCAATGAATCTCTGATTAAAAGCCTAGCTAGCTGGGCTTTCACTTCATAAAAGTCTGTTTGATACATATTGAGTGTGTAGACCAAAGTAGGCTCAGAACTCTAATCAGTATTTAAAGGTACCGAGAGGCTTAATCATTTGTTGGTGAGCACATTGCCAAGCAAATTGTAGCGCTTTTCATGTTTAACATCCGCTCCCTACAATGAATCTTAGGATAATCTTCTTAATATTAATGGCTTATAGGTGTTATTGATAATTTAATTATAAACATAATCAAGATCATGTTTTTTGATTTGTAGTTATGTAATATTTTTATCCCTTGTAAAAGTAGAGCGTTATTGCAAGCTTTTATGAGTAAAACCAAATAGTTAGTGAACGCTTATGGTTACCGAGGGATCGTGTAGCACAGTGTATAGCTGTTATCAGCTTGATGTGTAGTTAATGATCCCTTGGTTTAGGAGCCTCACTACCCAGACGATATAAGGAAATATATGTCATTTTTTAAATTTTTATTGTTATTACTTGGCCTTAGTGGACCTGCTGATCCTGTTGAACCCACTGATCCTGGCGGCCAAGATCCTAGTGAGCCAACCAATCCGGTTGACCCTAGCGATCCGGTTGATCCCATTGACCCTGAGGACCCGGTGTTGCCAACAGATCCTGTGGACCCTGTTGAGCCAACCGACCCGGTTGATCCCGTTGACCCAATAGAACCAAGTGATCCAGTAGAAGATACTATTCAAGCTAGAATGCTAGAAGCAGTAAATGAAGCGCGAAGTGTAGGGCGTAACTGTGGCGGTACTTATTACCCAGCCGTTGAGCCATTAAGTTCTAACTTAAGTTTGCAGTTGGCTGCCGAAGAGCACTCAACTAACATGGCAAACTATAACTTTTTCTCACATACCGGATTAGACGGCTCTAGCCCTTCTAGCCGTGCCAGAGGGCAGGGTTACAACTCGTCTTACGTGGGCGAAAACATTGCAGCAGGTAACCGTACTTTAGATGACGCAATGTCTAGCTGGTTAAAAAGCAGCGGTCACTGTTCAAACATCATGAGTGCTAACTACACCGAGCTAGGTGCAGGCATGAGCGAAAACAGCAGCAGTACTTATGGCCAATATTGGACTCAAGTTTTTGGCGCGCAATACTAAAATAAGAAAAGTGCTAAATGGTTAACGGCTAACAGTTTTAAGCCCAGAGCTTTGTGCTCTGGGCTTTTTGGTTATTGGTAAAGGGGGTTTTACAACTTCGTGACTCGATATTGTCGAGTATGGTCAGTGAGGGTAATTTGATACAAACCCGGTCCTTGAGAAAGGGCAATATTGGCGCGCTCGTTACTGTGGGTTTCTCCATCAGCTTGGTCATCGCCATACCATTTTCCGTTGGCGTAAAATTTGAAACTGGGCTGGCTATCGGTAACGTTCACTATTAGTTGCCAGGTATTGTCGCCGATTAAGTTCATCGCGGTTTTTCCCCAACTGTTTGCAGTTCCACGAAAATCAACGCTCTCAAAATCTTTTTGGTAGTTAGCTGATTGATCGAGCACCGTCACCACTACGCTGTCGGTAGCGCTATTTCCTTGGTTATCCTTAACGGTAAGCGTTACCGGAAAACTGCCCAGTTCTGAGTAGACCTTGCTGGCAGACACTCCGGTTAAACCGTTTGACCACTGGTAACTAATAATAGAGCCACTTAAGGCTTGTGAATCGCTGCCATCAAAGCTCACTGTGTTGCCTTGATTCACATTAATATCTGGACCTGCATTAGCAATTAAGGCCAGTTTACTATAACTCAGAGTATCCATGAGTTGCTTGCTTCGGTCGTCGCCGGAGCGGTAACCAGAAGGCTGAACTTTGTCGCCCACGCTACCCATACCATAGGTTTTTAGCTCAAAATTATTGGCCGAAACATTGATGATGCTAAAGCCAATTTCGTAAGCGGTACCGTTGCTGTTATGCGGGTAAAACGCCAATTGGTGCATGTTGCTGCTGGTAGTATTCCGAGGCCATTGACCAGCAGGAGCTGCAATCATATACCCCACACCTTTATCAGCGGTTCGGCCATAACCCGATTTATTAAAATCTAAAGTGTTACTGGTTGCATGTACCGGTTTTAGGCGCTGGTATTCGTGCACGTGGCCAGTAATAGACCAATCTAATTTGTGATTAAAATAATCGGTATATGGGCGGACAAATGCTACTTCACTTTTGCCGCCTGCAGGGTTAATAGGTGGCACATGAAAATAAGCAAAACTCCAAGGGCAGGCCTGTGCTTTGTTTACCTCTTGCTGTAACCAGTTGGCTTGCGTTGCCGCATTGTTGCCGTTATCTCGTTCTGGATGACGGCCATAAAAAACCGGGATTTCTGAATTAACGCTCATGAAACAAGCGTTACCATAACTAAAGCTGTAATAGTCTGGGTAGCTCATATCTGGAGACAGATAAAAGTATTTTCTAAATGAACGGGTATCTTCGGCATTGCTCCAGTATTGCTCTGAATCACTGACCCCGATATTACCTGGTGTATCGTGATTCCCCATTGCTGGCATGATGGGCTTAGAAGCAAATAACTGTTGGCCTTTATCAAAAAATACTTTCCACCAGTAAAAGCGTTCAGAGCTATGGCTAACATCGTCTTTTACCATGTCACCTACGGTAATAATAAAGTCAAAGTCGTCCATGTGCTCACTGCTAATGGCTTGGGCAATATCGTGCCAGCGCTGCTCACCTTGTTCATCTTGCATGTCACCCACGACTAAAAAGCGGCTGTAATCCATATTGGTACTAGCGGTTTTAAATGCGTATTCAGCAGAAAACTTACCGTTTGGCCCAATTACCTTGTATTGATATTCGGTATCGGCTTGTAAGTTAGTGAGAGTGATATGGTGAACTTTTCCCCAACCTTCGCCAAGGGGGGCTACCTCATCTTCTGTTTGTTCTATCCAGCTAGTTTGGCCAGCTCGGCGGTAAAACACCGCTGCACTAAAGTTACTATCAGCGCTGCTTAACTCGTAGTTAATCACCATGTTACTGCTGGGGTCTAAGATGCTAGCAGTATTGTAGTCACCCGAATATTGCGGCTGAAGCAAAGTGAGGTAAGGCCCTATATAAGGTTGAAAGGGTTTATCTAAGCAAGTAGCTAAACTTTGGTACCAACGGTTTTCGCTGTAGCATCCGCTGTTGTTTCGGCTAAATTCATCATTCTTATCAATGATAAAGTTGAGCTTTAAACCGGCATCTAACTCCGCTTGATAAGCACTCGGTAAGCGCCAATAGTAATAACCACTGTCACTATCTACCAACAAGCTTTGTTGGCTATTCCAGCTGTATCCTTCTAACTGAGAAATGGCACTGCCATTAGAAATCCAAGCCCAAATAGTGGGAGTGCTGGTAAAGTCACTGGCATCAAAATAGAAGCGAGTATCTGTTGTATTAGTTTGCTGATTACTGGTGCTTGTTGCAGGGTCTTCACATTGGCTTACCGAATCAACGGTGATGGTTTTATCGCTGCTGTTAAAGCTTATTTGATAACTACCCGCTTGGCTTATTAAAAAATCATCAGCAGGGTAGCTGTCATTCCAATCGCCATAATGGTCAATTTTAAAACGGGCATTAGTGGCAGAAAATGTTTGGCAACTTTGGTGAAGGTGGGTGTTAACTTCACTCATTGCGGTACTGGCCCAGTTATTGGGTGTACCTCTAAAGTGCCAGGTGTCTGCATGTACGCTTGAGATGCTTAAAAGTGCGGCTAAGCCAAGGGCTGAACGCCATGGCAAAGTCATCGACTGTTTTGCTGTTATCATTTTACATTCCTTATGTATTATCTGAGATCTCTACGGATCTTCTAAATCCCAGTAAAATGCTAACATGCTTGAATTTTGTTCACTTGGCTTGTTGCTAATTATGAGGGTTTGCGCAGCTTAGCCACGAGAAGTTGAATAATCGCTGACGTTAGCCGCATTATGCGGTGTTTTTTGTGAAAGGAAGTTTTTACGAAAGGTGTTTTTGCGTTTTACCTGTACTGGAGTAGCAAGCGGGTAATTAGAGGCTTACTTCTTTCTGATTGTTGCAATGTCGTTAGCGCCAATCCCTAGCAGCTCCAAAAAACGCTGGTGCTGCTTTGGCTGCATACTTTCAAACTGTTTGTGCCAGTCATTCATGTCTTGTTCACTTAATCCGGCAGCTTGCATTACTGCAACCCAATCGGCTTTGCTTACTGTGTTGTTCTCTAATGAGTTGGCTTTATCTAGCAGCAATAATATGGCTTTTTGCTGTGAGCGCAGGGTTTGCACTTGTTGCTCTAAAGATTGAAAATGCTGGCTAAGTACGCCATCTAAAATTTGGTGTTCAACTAGCTTGCCGCTTTGCTTAAGTTGTTGGCCGATTTGCTTAATCGACATACCAAAAGAGCGTAAGGCAATAATCTTTTCTAAGCGCTGCTGCTCTTTGTTGCCATACCAACGGTAGCCGTTGGTAGATCGATAAGCCGCTTCAAGCAAATGTTGGCGTTCGTAGTAGAGAAGAGTGGTGCGAGACAAACCGTATTTTTTGGCTAAAGCAGTAATATTTAACATGCATTTCTCAGATTGTTGTTAATGGCTTGACCCGTCTATAAGTATAGCCTTTACACTCCCCGCCTGACTAATCAAGGTGATTCTTAATGTTACAAAATAATCCTACAGAGCAGCCCGCTGGCTTGTTTGCTGTGCAAAATAAAGGCATTGCCTTAGCTCTAGTTTCTACTGCTTTATTTGTGGTAATAGGCGGATTAGTAAGGCTGCTAAGCGAGCGGATACATGTATTTGAAATTTTACTGTTTAGGCAGCTTATCTTTGTTCTTATGCTTAGCCCTGCTATTTATGTGGGGTGGCAGGGCCTACTAAAACCACGCTTTATTACTTGGCACTTTGCACGAATATGCGCCGCTTTTGTTGCTCTAAGTGTAAGTTTTACCGTAGTGGCTAATATCCCTTTGGCTGATGCTACGGCACTGGGTTTTACTAAAGTGTTATTTGTTGCGCTAATTTCCAAGTATGTATTAGCCGAACAAGTCAACGTACAGCGCTTACTGGTGATTGGTTTGGGGTTTGTTGGTGTGTTATTGGTGATTCAACCGCGCTTTGCCGAGGCATCAATGTTGTATGTTGGTTTAGGTTTGTTAGCTGCATTAGGCGCTGCCGTGGCAGTGATTTGTGTGAAGAAGTTATCGGGACTAGATTCCACCACCAACATACTGGCTTACCAGGCGATTTTTGTGGGCCTATTAGCAGCCGTTGGTGCTTGGTTTTATTGGACAACACCCAGCTGGGCAGATCTCGGCTTGCTGTTAGCCGTTGGTGTGCTGTCGTCAGTCGCTCAATGGTTTGGCGTAACCGCATACAAACATGGTGAAGCGAACGTGGTCGCCAATATTGAGTATGTGAAAATGGTGTACGCTATTTTACTTGGCTATTACTTGTTTGACGAAGTGCCTAACAAATTGGCGATAGCGGGCGCAGTGTTGTTGATGTTAAGCCCGTTTATAGGGAAATTACTCTCACAATTTAGAAAGTCTAAGGCTAAGCTGTCATCGCTAAAGTAACTTAAAGGCCACTTTCAAATAGGGGAACGCTGAGTGTGTTGTAGCGAAGTCGCTATTTAGTCGGAGTCTGTGTTCGCGCTTAACTCGCCTTGCTTGAAAATAGCTAGATTCCCATTGCTGAAGTCACAAATCGAAAACACACAGAATATGAGTATTAGGTCAACAGGAGTGGCTAGCACTATGGTTAGATTGAAGTCTCCAGTTAAAAGAGCAGAAACTGTAGGCTTACGTGAGAGTTATTATTTTCAATTTTTTCATTGTGGTTCGGTTGGTGTACTTTTGCACAAATGATTTTTCCTGATTCAAAGCTAACATGAAATATTAGGTCTAAGTCTTGAACATCAATTTGAACCCAGCGACGCTCTAAAAAGTCGAAGTCGCCATCTGCAGAAGAAGAGAGTTGGATGAGAGCCAAGCTTAAAACAAGCCTAGTCATTTCGATTGTGTTGTTGCTCACCTTTAGCGTTGTTCGCTCGGTACAGGCTGAAAGTGAAGTGAGCAAACCTGACGTTTTAGTGTTGGCGGTGATACAAAGCAAAAACGACCCGTTATATGTTAAGCCTGTCCAACAATGGTTTATTAACATTTACACTGAAGCTTTCAGCCGTATGGGGATCACTTTACGCTACCGTATATTTCCTGCCAAAAGAGCCAGTTTGTATTCCGATAAAGGTGAAGTAGACGGAGAGCTGAGCCGCGTTTTCGACTATGGCACAAAGCACCCCAATCTTATTCGAGTAGAAGAGCACCATGTGTTATCGGTATTTAGTGCATTCTCGGCAGACCCTGCTATCAAGCTTGATGGGTGGGAAAGTCTCAAGAAAGATACCACCTTAAATGTGGAGTATCGGCGTGGTATTAAAAAAAGCACAGAAAAACTAGTGGCAATAGTTCCTTCAAAACATCTCTCTGCGGTTAACTCTATTCAACGTGCAGTTGAAAGGTTGTTAAAAGGGAGAACCGACGTTTTTGTTGAGCCAGAAGATAGTGTTACTGACTTTCTAAAATCAGAAACCTTCCAAGACATAAGCCAAGGAACGCCCATTTACAAAGCAGGAACCATGGAAATAGTTAGCAGCCATTTATGGTTACATAAAAAGCATCAAAGTCTGGTAATACCGCTGTCTACTATTTTGAGTGATATGAAAAAAGAGGGCCTGTTTGAACTATATCTTAAGCAGCTAGCGATTAGCCCTTCACGTATTAAATGGTGAACGACCCACTTTATTTAATGGGCCTATAGTCTAACGCTAAGCTGAGCATCTCTGCTCTGCCACATTCCCGTAGTTGTGTAGAACTTAAACTAGTGCCGGTTTTGTGAAAAACTGAGCCATTACCATGACGACCAACGCGATAAGATTAGCCGCAAAAATAATGATCAACCACTGCGGCATGCTTAGGCTTAAAAATATCCAGTCAACCACATCACAAGAGCCATAGGCTTGAAACATCCATGGGAGCCATTGGTCTAGCGGCGCCCAGCCAGGGAAGCTAACAAACAAATCACACGTGGCAAAGGGCGATGGATTCATTTGTAAATCAGTATGCGTTATCGACAGTTGCAAACCCCATGCTGCGCTCACTCCCCAAGCGGCAAAGCCAAGTATTCGCACTAATAGATTGTTGGGTTTTAATAAACCAATGATTGCGCCGCCAGCAATGCCCAACATGGCTACACGCTCGTAAATACACATGACGCAGGGCGGTAGCTCCATAACATGCTGGAACGCTAATGCGCATGCTTCAAAAAATACCATAAATAGCAATAAACTCAGCCAAGCTAAGCGAGTTTGGGAAAAATGATTTAAGGCCTGCATTTACGTTCCTAGTACAACAATAAACAAATATTCTCAGTGGGGGACTGGCTAAAAACTTTTACGCTGCGGTAAATGAGCTGTGTTCAAACAACTCTTCTATGAGTTGTTCGATGGGGGCATTACCATCGTGGGCGCGCGAGTATGTGCGTAAGCCAATAATCTGCACTTGTAGGTGACGGGCTAATTGGGCAGTGTCTTTATCGTTTTGTAACTCGCCAGCCAATTTGGCTTCATTAAGAACTTTGGTAAATTCAGCTTCTACCTTCGCCAGCAGCTTTTTGGTTTGTTCGAGCAGTTCGGCATTGTCGTCAGTTAATTCTGCTACGGTTTTTACCAGCATACACATACCACTAGGCGCTGTTTCTCGGCTATCTATTAGTGCTTTTTTTAAAAATAACTTTAAAGCGGCAATAGGAGAAGCTGCCTCAGCCTTACAGGCGTAAAGTTGTTCTATGCTTGAGTTGGCATAGTTATCTAAGGCTTCACTAAACAAGCCTTCTTTGCTACCAAAACTGGCGTAAATACTGCCGGGTCGCATATCTATGACTTCTTGTAGATTACGCATAGATGTAGCGTGAAAGCCTTTTTCCCAATACAACTCTGTGGCTTTTTGTACTACGTCTTGGCGATTAAATTTAGCGGAGTTAGCCATTAGCTTCACCTAGTTAAACTTTGAACAATTGTTCAATTTTACCTTGAACGAACGTTCAGGTCTAGCTATAGTGGACGCTGTTTTTAAGTGCTGTATCGCTTATTTGCGCTACAGTTTTATTGCTACTTGATAAGTAGCCAGATAAAAGGGCAATCAAAATGACAATGACTTTAGCCTTTGACGTATACGGTACGTTGATCGATACCCGCGGTGTAGAGCAACAATTACAAGCGTTGATGGGAGAGCAAGCTCCAGCGTTTTCTCAAATGTGGCGAGACAAGCAGCTAGAATATTCGTTTCGGCGTGGCTTAATGCAAAATTACCAAAGTTTTGCGGTATGCACTGCACAAGCCCTTGATTACTGTTGCCAAGCTTTTCAAATAGCCTTAACTGCCGAGCAAAAGCAAAGCTTGTTGGATGTTTATAAGGTGTTGCCAGCACATGCTGATGTAAAGCAAGGTTTGACTGAACTGCAGGGCCTTGGTTTTAAAATGTTTGCCTTTTCTAATGGCAAGCGTGAGGCAGTAGAGTTGTTATTAAAAACAGCAGGAATAGACCACTTATTTCTAAGCGTGGTGAGCGCCGATGACGTTCAATCATTCAAACCCAATCCCGCGGTATACGCGTATTTTTTACAGCAAGCTAATACGACTGCCGATAAGGCATGGCTGATTTCGAGCAATCCTTTTGACGTTACCGGCGCTATTTCTGCGGGTATGCAGGCTGCATGGATTCAGCGCTCAAAACAAACGGTGTTTGACCCTTGGGAAATACAAGCAAAGTTAGTTGTGGCCAGTCTCACCGAACTTGCTGAAAGCTTGCCTAAGTATAAAAGCGCTGTTTAGTTAATCCCTTTTAAGTAACTATGAACTTAGGCCAAGAATCCACGATAAAGCCTTGTTACAGTGCCAAATTATGCAACTAGATTTTGCTCATGAATGAGAGGGTGCCATGGATAGTGAGGATCAAAAACACAGCCAGCAGGTGTATTACTTTAATGAGGATATTTTTGCAGAACAAACTCAATGCCAAGAAGTTATTTATGACTATAACCACAGTCGGCCATCGCAAATAAAACTGCGTGAAGACTTACTGGAGCAAATCTTTGCAGAAGTGGGCGATAACTGTTTTATAGAGCCACCTTTGCAGGCTAACTGGGGCAAGCATACCCACTTAGGCAAAAATGTTTATGCTAATTTTAATCTTACCTTGGTAGACGATACCCATATCTATATTGGTGATTCGGTGATGATAGGGCCCAATGTTACCTTGGCCACCGCCGGTCACCCTATCGACCCAGAACCGAGGCGTAAAGCGGCCCAATTTAACATTGCTATCGATATTGCCAATAATGTGTGGATAGGCGCAAATACTGTGGTATTGCCGGGTATTAGCATTGGCGAAAACAGTGTAATAGGTGCTGGCAGTGTAGTAACCAAAGATATTCCGGCTAACGTGGTAGCGGTGGGGAATCCTTGTAAAGTGCTGCGAGAGATTGGCGAACACGATAAGCAGTTTTATTATAAAAAACTTCGTTTTTAAGGCCAATCATAGATCTTGCTAACGGGCTACAAAGGCCGCTTAGTGCTTATAAAAAGTATTGAATTAACGCTTGTTTAACCAGCAATGTTGAACACTTTCCGATTGTTACTCAGTGGTACTTGGTGAGGTGAAAATTGCGGCCAATATCATCGTTCGCAGAGCGCTTCTTAGCGTATGCATAGCAGCAAGGCGAGCGGTGGTTAAGCGCCGATAACGGGGTTAAGTAAATAAATAGCACCGCATTAGCGGTGCTATTTTCACATGATAATTAAACCTTAATTAGTAGTGACTATTGGCAAATATCACCACTAACAATAGGTACCTCTAAGTTCCCATTGCTGGTTCCTTGGAAACCCACACTGATGGTTTGGCCCGGCTCAATGGTGCCGTTCCACGTGGTATTGCTTACCGTATAAGGGCCATTTCCACTGAGTACGCCATTCCATAGCTGATTCACGCTGCTGCCGTCGGCGTAAGCCCAGCTAACTTGCCAGCCGTTAATCGCCTGCTCACCAGTATTGATTAAGCGGATCTCTGCGTTAAATCCAGAGCCCCACTGATCAACCACTACATATTCACAGCCCGCTTGGGTAGGCGGCAATGCACTAAGCACCAGTTCTTGGCTGCTGGTGGTTTCTAACAATCCATCGGATACGCTGAGCAACACCGAGTAGCTGCCTGCTGCATCGTAAGTGTGGCTTGCCAATGCGCCACTCGCTTTGTATCCATCGCCAAAGTCCCATTGGTAGGTCAGTGCATCGTTTTCGGGATCGCTTGAGGCACTTGCATCAAAGCTGGCGACTAAACCTTTGCTGCTTGCCTCAAAGCTTGCGACAGGCGCGGTATTGGCGGTCGATTTTACCGAAATGCTTATTTGCGCAGGGGCAGACTCTAAATCTTCGTTGTCTGTCACGCTAAAGCTAAAGTCGTCGTCACCAACAAATTCGGCGGCTGGGGTATAAGTAAGTGCAGCACCAGTGCCACTTAATGTCCCGTTTGCAGGCTGACTAAGCACTTGGTAACTGGCAATTTGGCCATTGGAATCACTGCCGCTTAAGGTAATGCTTAGTGGAGTGTCTTGATTGGTGGCTAAGGTCTGCGAATCGGCAATTGGTTTGCCTAAGGTGTCTTCGGCGTAGGCTAAATCAATACAGCCATGAAAACGCTCAAAGGTCCAAGAGTTACGCCCCCATTCACCGTACACTACCTGATGACCGCTGCGCTCTGGCAGGGTACAGGTAGTGGTAAAGGTAACCGCTTCTTTGTCTGATACTACCGCAGGGTTAGCATTGGGGTTGTTATCGTCGTATGGCAATACACAAAACGGTTCTGTTTCAAAGTCATCCCAACTTAGGGCTTTGCTTGGGTCAAATACAAAGCCTGGTTTGGTTATCCAATAGTGAAACTCTCGCGTGTCGGAGAAGTGATTTCCCCAGCTAATGTTCCAGGTAATATCGAGTGGTCCAGCTTGAGCGGGTTGGCCCGGCCAAGACGTGGCTGCGTCCCAAGGTGTGGCGCCGCCTTCCCAGGTTTCGCTGTCAAAACCACATACATTGGCTGGCAAAGGAGATACCACTGCACGCCCTTCAGCATGAGTCAGTACACTCATGAATTTGTAACCACCTTGCGCATCGTTGGCAAAAGCGTCGATACAATGTTGGCTAGTGGCTTGATCGGGTTTTTCGGTTAAGCCACAAAGGGCATTACGCGAGGGTGGATCTACGATTAAGCCGTGGGCAAAGGCTTGGCTACTGCCAAGTATACAAAGTGAGAGTATTAGTTTGTTAGTCATGTTGTTCCCTTAACATTATTAGTATTTTTACGCTGATTCGCCAATATGCTTGGTGAACCGGGCTTTGCCTCGTCAGCGAGTAACACGCTTGGCGTGGCAAATTAAGCTCAGCAACTACGACCACATACTTCCGTAATGTTGCTTGAGTTATTTAAGGGAACTTAGTTGAGGGATGTTAGCTTATCCATGAAACAGCTTGGTAAATGAAAGTGGCGGTTTCACCAGTAAATAATAAATCAATCATTAGTCACGCTTTTGTGAATTAACGTTAGTGATAAGAACAATATTTAATGGTTGGATTAACTATTTTTTAGTGCCATCCCCACGCTAATCACAGTTAGCAAAAATATTTTGAATGATTTTTGTACAGAGGGTGCTCGGGAATCGCTTATTCGCTAGCAAGCTTTAGTTTGTTCATCGGCACAGCATTCATCTTGTAAAAAGCTAATCACTGTTTGCAGCTGTTCAAACTCGGCTACGCAATATAAGGTTCGACCTTCGCGTCGTTGGCTTAACAAACCGGCTGATACCAAGCTTGAAATATGATGAGAAAGCGTTGATCCTGGAATCGCCAATTTTTCTTGTAAGCCGCCTACAGCAATACCGCTATAACCGGCTCTTACTACGCTTCGGTAGATACTTAAACGAGTAGGGTGACCGAGTTCTTTTAGGGCTTTGGCAATGCTATCTGTGTTCATGGGGCTTCTCCGTTAAATTTATATTTCGATATTATTAGAAATAACTTGTTTGTGTCAATGCTTGAGTATATATTTCGAATAATCTAGAAATTTGGAATTAATGTAATGTTTAGCATAAATAGTGATATGGCTTGGCAAGCCTTAAATATGTTTGGTTTTTTGGCGGTAGAGCTAACCTTGCTTTTTTTAGCCATTAGCTACTTGGTGGGGGTGTTGCAGTTGTATATTCCGCCACAAAAAATTCAAAGTATTCTCAGTGCCAAAAATGGTTCGGGTTATATCGTGGCTGGCTTTTTAGGGGCAATAACACCGTTTTGTTCTTGCTCTACCATTCCTTTTTTAAAAGGCTTACTGCGCGCTAAAGCGGGTTTTGGCACCATGATGGTATTTTTGTTTGCCAGCCCATTGCTTAACCCGATTATTATCGGTTTGTTTGCAGTGACCTTTGGCTGGAAGGTCAGTGTATTTTACTTTGTGATGGCGATGGGGGTCTCTGTAGTGGCGGGCTACACCTTAGAAAAAATGGGTTTTGAGAAATATGTAAAAGCCGAGTCTTATTTAGAGCCAGAAGCCAAAAAATGTGGGTCTTCTTGCTCAGGTAAGCCAGTGATTGAGCGCAGCAAATGGCTAAAAGTGTGGGACAGCACTTGGCAAGATTTTAAAAAGGTATTGCCTTACCTTATTGGCGGTATTGCCATTGGCTCGTTGATTTACGGCTTTATGCCAAGCGATTTAATTGCGCAGTTTGCTAGTAAAGATAACCCATTGGCAGTACCGGTTGCGGCTGTGATTGGTATACCTTTGTACATTCGTGCTGAAGCGGTTATTCCTTTAAGTGCAGCATTAGCCGCTAAAGGAATGAGCTTAGGGGCGGTAATGGCCTTGATTATTGGTAGCGCAGGTGCCAGCTTAACCGAAGTTATTTTGCTTAAATCTATTTTCAGAAACCAAATGATTGCCGCGTTTTTGGTAGTGATTTTGGGCATGGCCGTTAGCGCGGGTTACTTATATGGGTATTGGTTTTAAGTACCTAAAGTATGAGTTAAGGAAGTGGCTGCATGTAGGGCTTAAGCTCCATGATGCGAGAGCCAACGTTACCACGCTAAATGCTTAAGCTGGATCGTTAAAAACCGACTTTTATTAGTCGGTTTTTTATGACTATTCTTCGCCTATTCGGCCCTAGCGCATTTCAAATAACTCGTTATGGAATTGATTGAGGTTGTAACCTTGCTTGGCTAAATCATTTTGTAAACACTGTGAGAACTTACTTGGCCCACAAAACCAGATGCTTCGTTGCATTAAACCATCGACTTCGCGTAATAGTTGGTTAGCGTTTAAGAATGCTTGGCTGCTGTTATCGATAATCTTTAAATCTACTTGAGCGCCGCTCGCTAAGTGCTGTAACTCTTCGATAAACTTCGCCTCTATGGTTTCGCTGCAATAATACAATTTAGCGAGAGGAGGTTTATCCATGGTTTGGCGCTGTTGCAAAATAGCGGTAAAAGCGGCAATGCCGATGCCGCCGGCTATCCATAGTTGCGGCGCGGAGTCACTAAAATCAAAGTTACCATAGGGACCTTCTATTTTTAGCTCTTGGCCAATGCTAAGGCGGCTTTTTAAATTAGCGGTAAAGTCACCCAACTCTTTGATCATAAATCGTAATTGACCAGTTCCAGTGTGCGTAGAGGCAATGGTAAAAGGGTGGGGCTCTTCACCAGGAAAACCAACAAAAGCAAATTGCCCACTATTGTGGCCATGCCAGCTGGGAACACTTAAGCGCAAATCTAGCACTTTGTCTTTGGGTAAGAGCCTAAAGTTAGCCACTTTGGCGGTGTGTTGTTTGGTTTTACCTATACGCCCTAACAGGCTGTAGATTGCTGCTACGCTGCCCACCCAAATCAGCGCTAGGCAAACGTAAGTGATTGGGTAAGGCCAGTAACTGTGTTTGATTAATACTGCCGAGTGAAAGGCGATGACTAAAAAGGCTACCGACATCAGTTTGTGAGAAAAGCGAAAGCCTTTGTAGCGAATAACTCCCAATAGAGCCACTATTACCAACACAACAATGCCATAAAAAGCCCATTCACCAACATGCTCGGCTAGCTCTCTTAATGGTTTGACTAGCGCGTACAAAGAGTCAGGATTATTCGGTCCGCTGCCTCTTACGGGTTTATCTAACACTCCGGCTCTTACCAGTTGCTTAGGGATGATGGCTAACAGCCAATGTACAGCTCCCGTAACCACTGCTGCTATGCCAAGGTATTTGTGTAAGCGGTAAGACTTATCTAAACCTTTGGTGAGTTGCTCAATAAAGGGCAAGCGCAAAGCCAGTAACATGGTTAAACTCATCAAACCTACCGCTAGCATTCCACTATATTGAATGAGCGCAGAACGCCATTGAAAGAAGTTTTCAAAGGACAGTAAATTGGGCTCTGCTTGAAGCCACAAAAGGCTTAGTAGTGCTATGAACAGTGAAATTGATGCGGTTGTTTTACTCATGATTTGGCCTTACTTATCCCATAGAGAAAGTATAAACAAGCCAATTTTTAGTTACGTAAAGCGCAGGTAAAGAAGTGTAAATAGGTTAAGAGATTAACTTATTAATACCTAATACGATGTTAATTACAATGCTGACGCTCGCAAGGTATTCCATCATTGTCACCGTCCATTTTTGTATTAGGGCAGTTGTTAATGAAGAAGGTTGCTTCTGCACAGGAAGACATTTGGCTACAGTGTTGCCTACCATCACAAGTGTACTGTTGTGTGATTATTGATTGCAGCTTTGAGGCTTTTTTTATTGGAGCATCTAACAGTACTAAATCAGCATTGGTGATTACAGGTACCTGTTGTTGTGTGTAAATATTCCAAGCCGCAAATCCAACTACCATCCATAGTATCAGTTTCTTCATTTTAATCTCTTTGCACGTAAGCCTGAGTCGAGCTTAGGAAAGCCTCCTATACCAATTGGCTAAGCCTAAGAGCTTTACTATAAATGTTTGTTTTATATATTAATTGTTTAAAATCATATTTTGATTATGTAACAGTAGTCATTTGATTGTTGATTGCAGGTATGAAGTTGTAAGGCCAAATAGGGAGCTTATTTGGCAGTTAACCAAGCTAAATTACACGGGTAATTCTAGCTTGGCTGCTGTCAATAAATAGTTTAAACAGCGCTTAAAAACCTTCTAACACAATTTTACCTTTGGCCTTTTGGGACTCAATAAAGGCATGCGCTTGCTTTAGGTTATCGGCATTTATTTGGCCAAAGTGGTCACCTAAAGTGCTTTTGATTTTACCTTGGTCAATCAGTTGTGCTATTTCACCTAGAAGCTGATGTTGTTTGATCATATCTTCTGTTTCAAACATTGAGCGGGTGTACATGAACTCCCAATGTAGAGAAATGCTTTTAGGCTTAAGTAGCTTCACGTCTAAGCTGCTTGGATCGTCGATTAAACCAAACTTACCTTGTGGTTTAATCACTTTCATAATCTCTGCTAGGTGTTCATCGGTGTTGTTTAAGCTCACTACATAATCAATGTTGTTGGCTTGTTTCAGTTCTTCACTGAGCGGATTGCGATGGTTAATGATTTGGTCAGCGCCTAGCTCTTTTAACCAAGCCTGGGTTTCCGGTCGAGAGGCGGTAGCAATAACCTTAAGTTTGGTGAGCTGTTTAACCAGTTGAACCATAATGGAGCCGACACCACCGGCTGCACCAATAATTAAAATGGATTTGTGTTGGTCACGGCTTACTACTAAACGGTCGAACAACATTTCCCAGGCAGTAATGGCGGTAAGCGGCAGGGCAGCGGCGTTTGCGTCAGGAATACTGGTAGGGGCTAAGCTTACAATGCGCTCGTCAACCAATTGGTATTCCGCATTACTGCCTGAGCGGGTTAAATCGCCGGCATACCATACTTTGTCACCCACCTTGAATAGGCTGGCTTTGTCACCAACTTGCTCTACGGTGCCAACAGCATCCCAACCAATCACTTTCCATTGGCCTGTCTCGGCAGAGACATTGGCGCGGATTTTGGTATCAACAGGGTTAACCGACACGGCGGCTACTTTGATCAGTAGGTCTTTCCCGCTGGCCGTGGGCTTGTCTAACTCTATGTCTTGTAAAGATAAGGCTTCGTTAATTGCTAGGGCTTGCTGATAGGCTACGGCTTTCATTGATTACTCCATTAAGGGCGAAAATGTAGATTCACTCAGTGTAGTAGACTCTAGCAGTTGGAAAAACAGGGTGGTAGTTAAATCACTTTCAATTAAATTTTGATAATCGAGACACTCGTTAAGAGATTAGCTGCATAGCGATAAGTACTGATTGGCCCGTTTACATGAAGATTGTTACTGGGGTAAACCCTTAAGCCGCTATGCTAAAAAACAAATACAGAGAGTGGCTTTAGGGTTGAGGCTCTTCCACAATCACGATGCTGCCATTGGCTACCACTAAATATGCACCGCCCAGCTCACCAATAGCGCAAAGATCTAAGGTGTATTCTCCCAACATTGCGTCGTTACATTGGGCAAAGGCAAAGCTGTCGGTGACTTTCCCTACTTCTGTCGTCGCCAAGTTGATGTCGCGACTTTGGTCTTTTAACACTTGCTGGCTGTTACTGAATACTCGCAGATAATAGTTGTGTTGTTGATGGATAGTCGATTTTTCGAATATGGATAATTGTGGCAAATTGTTATTGTGCCAAGCTACAGCCCAATAGCTGCCACGGTGATTTAAGCGCTTATTTTCTCTTACTCGTTCAAGGCGGCTATTGCTGTTTTCAATGGCAAATTGGTTTTCATTGTTACTCTCTATCCAGCGGTGGGTAAGGTCTTTACTGGCGCTAGCCGAGTTTAACTGGGTTACCCTAAAACGCGAGTCAAATACATCACTGCTATAAGCCACACTTTTAAGATAAAAACCGGTGGCATTGGGCTGGGCGTTAATATAAGAAATTTTTGCTGTTCGTGGTTTATCTACATGATCGAGTAGTCTATCGCTGGTATTGCAGGCGGTTAAACCAAGGCTAGTAAGTATGATTAAGCTAACAGACGCTAGGCGGAGAATTCCATTCATGTGGGGTCCTTAAATGCAGTAACGCGATTCATCACATGATAGAGGGTTAGCAATTTATCTCAGTGTGTAGAGTGTCAGTATGCTTAAGGCTTTGTCATTAAATGTCAGTAAAAAACATACTTCTTCGTTGTAAGTTAAGCGCTTAAAGGGCACTAAAGAAATATCGAGCGGCTAGCTGAAACAGCTGCTCATTACTGTTTTCATCTAAGCCATGCAAAACCCGTTGCGGTCGCTGGCTAGATAACCATTGATACTCGCCAGCTAAAAACCAGTTTTTGTTTACGCGGTATTGATAGGCGCAGGTAAACCCTTTGCCGCGTTCGTTGTTGTTATCGAGTGGGGTATTGTCTAGGTCGGTATTCTTAAAGGCCTCGGCGCGAACACTAACTCGGTGTTTTTTATTGAAGCTGCGGGTGAGCAAGGCAAAGCCGTTAGCAAAGTCCATATTTACTGCGTCTACTCGATCGGGTGACTGCATCAAAGTAGATCCATTCATATATTGCCAAACAAGTTGCCATTGTTTGGCAAAGCGCCATTTTCCACCTAAGTGAGCAAACTGGGTTCGCCATGCATAATCGCCATCGTCAATTAAGTAGGGTTTGGCCATGTTGTCGTAATAACCTAGGCGAAATAAAGCAGTGCGATGAATGCTCCAATCCAGATTTGTGTGATAACCCGGTCGGTGGTCTATCTCTTTAAACGGATTTGAACGTTGTGACTGATCTGATAGTGCGGGCTGTTTTAGCTCTGGGAAAGACCGTGTTTCCCCATAAAGGGTTTGTCTAGAACTGCTTGTCCAGCCATGCCAAGCCAGTAATGCGCCTGCGGGATCATTGTTTACAAATAGCATGGCGCTTAGGGATACATTGTGGCTTGAGCCTGAAAACTTACCTATTCGCTCTAATTTAGCTTCTATGCCGGTGGTGCGGATCTCTTCACCCACCCAAGTATTTAAACTAGAGGCATTTAAAGTATAAGGTGTGGCCCATGCGGTAGCGGTGTTTTCTAAGGAAATACTGGGGTACATAATGCCTAAACGAGAGGACCAGCGCAGGCCATTTTCTGAGGGCAGGCCTTTGTAGCTAGCAAAGGCTTCGCTAAAACCTAGCGCGCTATCTTCGTTATCTAACCAGCCATTTAACACCAGTTTTGCCGCAAAGCCATTGTCCCAGTGCGCGCCTAAATCTAAGCCTGCTTGGGCAATAGACAAATGACTGCCGTTTGAATAAGCAAACTTACCAAAGCCACCTTTTAGGTAGCTATCGGTACTGTTTACCTGGCTGGCACGTAAGTCGAGTATGCCATTGGCAGTAAACTCGGTGGCCATGGTGGCTTGTTGTAGCGTTACTGCCAGCAGTGCAATAGCGCCGCGTAGTAATCCCTTAGTTGGCAAACTCTATGCTCTCCTGAGCGAGTAATTGGTACAATTCGTTGGCTGGTTTTGGGCGACTAATAAAATAACCTTGCGCTAAGTTACAGTTGGCTTTTTCTAACCAGCGCAGGCTGGCTAAATCTTCTATCCCTTCTGCTACTACGCTTAACCCCATGTTATGAGCCAGTTCAATGGTCGATTTCACTATAATTGCATCATCGGCGTCAATCGCCAATTTTTGGACGAAAGATTTATCTATTTTGAGTTCATGAACCGGCAAGCGTTTTAGCTGTGCAAGCGATGAATAACCAGTGCCATAATCGTCAATAGAAAGTTTAAAACCGCGCTCTTTGAATCGGGCCAATAAGGCAATTGCGGTTTCAGGGTCGTCGACCAAGGCACTTTCAGTGACCTCTAAGGTGAACGATTCAGCGCGTAGCTGTTTGCTTTCAATATTCTGGCAAATGAAGCTATAAAAGCTCTCATCTTTAAGGTTTTCACCTGAAATATTAATCGCAATGTTGATGTCGATACCTTGTACTTTCCAGGCCAAACTTTGTGATAAGGCCTCTAAAAATACCCAGCGAGTGAGTGGGTTTATTTGTCCGGTATGTTCGGCAATTTCAATGAACGAATCGGGAGGAATCATTCCCAACTCTGGGTGTTGCCAGCGCACTAAGGCTTCTACATGGGTAATCTTATTTGCGGCAAAGCTGAACTTGGGTTGGTAATGCAAGATGAGCTGATTGCTTTGAATCGCCTTTTTTAAGTCGTTAATTAGGCTTAAACGTTCAACTGTATTGGTATCAGTACTCGGGTCGTAAATATAACAGTGGCTGCGAGACTCGCGGCAATGATTTAAGGCGGCGTCGGCCTTTTGAACCAGTATTTGTGGATCTTGACTGTGCTCAGGATACAGTGCTACCCCCACGCGAATTTGTAGCTGTAAATGCATGTCTTGGTAGTTGCAGCCCTCATGCATTTGCATAGCAATATTATTGAGTTCATCACGGGCAGTGTCTCGAGTAATGTTAGGCAATACTAATACAAATTCATCGGCGCCAATGTGACACAAAAAATGCTCGCTCTGTAAAGCCGTTAAGCGCTTGCCAGCTTCTTTTATCAGCTGGTCTCCAGCTGTATGGCCTAGGGTATCGTTCACCTCTTTCAAGCGACAGATATTGAGATGAAATAGCGCAAAAGGGGCGCTATTTTGTTCGGTTAAATTTTGCAGTTTACTGGCTAGCCAGTGGCGATTAGGCAGTTCGGTAAGAGGGTCGTGTTGTAGCCGGTGTTTAATCGCTTGTTCACGATTTAGCACCTTCTCTTGCATGCTATTAAATTCGCTGGCTAACTGGCCTAGTTCGGTTTTATCGTTAACTGACACCGGCTTTTGGTATTCACCTGCCGCGAGGCGTTTAGCTTGTTTAACCAATAACTTGATAGGCCTAGTGATGTCATCAGCAATTAAATATGCCGCGACCATTGAAATGATGAGGGTGAGTATGGTGATGAGTAAAATTTGTAACCAGCTTTGCTGAATCACCGCCACAAGGTTGTCACGAGAGCTGTGCAACAGCACATAAAAGTTAGCGCCACCCGCAGCGCTATATTGCTGCTTTAATGAAATAACATCGCTGGAAGTAGGATTTATTAGGGCTTTAGCACTGGTAATATTTGCAAGCGGGTTACTCGAGCCCAACAAAGACCAACGGTTTTGTTGCTCCAAAATTAAATCGGCCTGCAAGCCCGTTAGCGTTAAGAAGCTCTCGGCTAAAGGGGTAGATATTTCGTAACCAAAACCTGCCCAGCCAATAATAGCAGGGCCACTTTTTAAGGGAGAAAGGTGTAGCTGATAAAGCTGTTCGTCAATTACATAATAAGGAGGTAACTGGCCTTGTGTTAAGGCTGGCATAAACCCAAAAGCTTGGCCTTGCTGAGCGCCACGCACCACTTTTTTGCTCTGATTGTGTTGATAACTATTGACCAATTGCAGCTCAATTATGCCTGAAGGAGTTACTACCATGGCTAAGTCGGCGTTGATGCGTTTACCGTGGTTAAGTAAGGCAATGGCTACACTGCGCTGGTCTTCGCCAAACACACTTTTTAAGCCGTAGTCGTTGGTCACCGTTTCTGCAAAGCTGGTGAGGTAAAATTCGCGCCGATTAAACTCACTATCAAACAAGGCCTTGGCTTTACTCAATTGCGAGTCGATGGCTATGCGTTCTTTTGTGCGCAAGGAGTCGTAAGTAGACCAAAATGAAATCGTTTGTAGCAAAAGTAGCAGTGAAACAAACAACAGCAGAATTTTGGTTTTAATACTTTTCATCGGCGCTCCTGCCAATTAGTAGTCTGAGAGGAAATCAAAATCATCCGGATTTTGTTGTTCAAATTCAGCTTCCAAGGCATGGGGCAAGTTTAATGCGTGAGTGCCTGTTTGATGAATACTAATGGTTTGGCTAATTTGCTTGTCTGCCGTTTTTAGCTCGGGGTGCCATACAGTAAACTGGTAGTCCCCTGCGCTTACTTGTTCAAAGTTAGCCCGGCCTTGTGAGTCTGTTTTATTAAATAAAGGCGTATCAACCAGCAGCAAGTAAGCGCCCATCCAATCATGAATGTTACAACCCATAGGCACTACGCCGCTGTGATTAAAATCGGTTTTACTGTGTTGCTCACCAGCCTTAATTTGAAATGAAAATTTGTTTTCTCCCACTGCCGAATATATGTGGTGAGTAATATTGTCATCGTTATTAAAATCAACCTTACTGCCACGTTGCGCCACGCTAATGTAGGGAACGAAGGCTTTGTCGCGTTGGCCAATGGTGACTGCTGCTTGGTTGATGTGTGGGAGTTGGTGACCTATTGGCGTAAGGTAAACCACCACGTCTTGTACTGGACTGTTTTCTGGACTATTCACCTGTACTGCATAATCAAAAGTTTCTGCCGCTTGGCTTAACATGCAAGGAAGTGCAAAAAGTAGGGTAAAACAGTATTTGTTCATCGGCATCCTTTGCCACTTAGTCGTGAATGATGAATGGGTAAATTGAGTTTATTCTCCGAGAACTAAGACCTAGTAAGCCCACTAAAAATTGCAGCTGAGATGCTTAGTAAGCTAAGACACAAAAAAACAACGCAATAATGCCCCTGACCATCAGTTTATAGTTTAGCCACTTACCTGATAAATATTGAGGCTTTGATGCTGTATTTGAGAAGCATGAAGGAAAATAACTCGCTTAAGTTGGCTAGGTAAAGAGTCGCTAAGCAAGGAGACCAAAAAGCCAGTTGGGATAGCAACAGTGGTAAAACCTTTAGCCAATTAATCTGTGGTTCTAAGAAAGGCCGTTTAGGTTTTGCATTGAGTTATAAAAAAAGCAGCATACAGTTGGTTTGCGAGAAATAAAGCTTAAACAAAAAAGCAAACCTGTTTGGTTTGCTTTTTTACGGTAATTTGGGCTGTTGGTTTATTCAGGCTTACGTTTACCTGTCATAAACTCTTCTAAGATCTCTGGTGTTAATTCGCCCGCTTCTTCCAAACGTTTTAATTCTGCTACGATCTTTTTTTGATCTTCCATCGATGGAACGGGTAGCTCAGGCTCTTTTTCGATCCCTTCAGGGATACTTAGGTTATCTAACATCATTGCTTCTCGCTATAAAACTTCACTGGCTTAAGTATACCAGCAAATGGTGGATTCGTAGCAGGGCTTTATTGAGTCACTATTTTAGTGAAAGAGTGATCGCTTTGTAGGGCTTAAGAGTTAGCTTTAGTAGACACCGCAGGCTTTTTTGCTGGCCTTAGAGTAAGAATCAATCTTATGAAAAATCAAATAAACCCCAAGCGCTTACTGCATAGTAAGTGGACCAAATGTGAAGTTATAAACAAGATGAAGCATTTTATGGTAACGGAATTGGAGCTTGATGAGTTTCAAGTTGTACAGCGTTGCGTGATTCAGGCTGTTTATAACAAGCAAGATTTTGAGCTGGATTGGCGAGAGTTAAAAGATCTTAGCGTGTGGCGACAAGGTTGGAAATGAATCAAGTGCTGCCAAGCAACACTTGATTCAAGCAGGCTAGCTACGGCTAGTTACTTCTAATAAGTGATAACCAAATTGAGTTTTCACTGGGCCGTGCACGGTGTTTAATGCTTCGTTAAATACCACGGTATCAAACTCTGGCACCATATCGCCTTTGTTAAACTCGCCTAACTCTCCGCCATTGGCGCCAGATGGGCAGCTTGAATGTTGCTTGGCGATATCGGTAAATGCTGCTCCACCTTCAATTTGCTTTTTTAGATCTAAACATTGTTGCTCTGTGTCTACTAAGATGTGGCGTGCACTTGCTCTTGGCATGAAAAATCTCCTAAATATGATGAATAAAACTACAGTTTAGCGGCTTACGCTAGCTACTGAGTCGTTGCTGTGTGCAAATGTAGTTGGCTAGCTAGGCTGGTGTCAAATGAAACACAAGTTCTTGTGAGCAGATAAGGTTTATATCGAGTGAAAAGTGCGGGGAAAGAAACACAAAAGCTGGCAATGCAGCCAGCTTTTTGAGTGTTTTGGCGCTTATAAAACAGTAATAATGTCTTCTTCCGCAAGGCGAGCTTTGGGTAAGCCGTAATTAAAGTCTTCACCATCTAAGTGATAACCAATGGCTAAAGCAAAATCACATACATAGCCATTAAGCTCTTGCTCAAATATTTCGCCAAGCAGTGCTGAGTCAACGCCTTCCATCGGTGTGGAGGCTATGCCCAAACGAGCAAGTACATGTAAAGTGTTTCCTACCGCTATGTAGGTCTGGGCTTTGGTCCAGTTGCCGTTAAAGCCGCTTTCGTCGGTATTTGCCTCCACAAAACCAAATGCACCGTTTAGCATGTTGTCGTACATTTCTGCTGGCAAATGGCCTGAGCTTACCTCTGCATCGACGACTTTACGGTAGTCGTCTTTGCTGAAGTGAGGATTATGTGCAAACAAAATAACGTGTGAGGCTTCTTTGGCGTGCGGTTGGTTAAACTGATGCATATTGGCAAAGCTATCGTGAAACCGCTGCTTAGCTTGCTCACTTTCGATAACAATGAACTTCCAAGGTTGTGAATTAATCGAAGAGGCTGATAAGCGGATCGCTTGTTTAATTACCGTCATATCGTCTGCAGAAATACGTTTAGTTGAATCGTATTTTTTAGCAGTGTAACGGCTGTTTAGATCGTTAATGATTGGATGAGACATTAGGTATTTCCTCAGAGATTAATTTCAATGAGCGCAGTTTACGAGCTTGCCATGCTGAGAAAAAGACCTGTTCTCTCCATTCATTATGGTTCTTTAAGTCCATAATCCACGATTTTATTGAGTCGCAAGTCCTAGCGACGCCAAGGTACAAATTGAGAAAGCAGGAGGTTCGAGGGTTTATAGCAGTGTTGATATTCCAAATTAGCAGCTCCAGTGGGTGGAACATTCATTGGTTTGAGAACGGCCAATAATCACCATTGATTGGGCCTTGTTAGCCTAGACACAAAAAAGCCGCTCAATCGCTTGAGCGGCAAACTTTTAAAGTAAAGGCTGTTGGACTATAGCGCTTCGAGCAAAATTAACCCTTCGCTACCCGCAGAGAAGCTTACGCTGCCTGCATTTACTGTAGCGATGGTGCCATCGTAAGCATTGCGCACGCTAGTGCCGTCATCAAAGTAGCTATCTACATTGATGTTTACTTGGCCTGAACCATCTACAACCACGACTACATTATTGCTAACGCCGGAGATTGGGTTGGTCCAAGTACGGGCAAACGCTTTACCGCTAGATTGGCCGCTTAGGTTGATGTGTTGACCAGCACCTACCGCTGGGTTATCACGACGGAATTGACCCACTTTTTGCCAGTGTTGGTGAACGCTGTTGCCAGACTTACTCCAATCTACACTTGAACGGCTACCTTGGTCTGCATCAGAACCACCGTCGCCATTTACGCGACCTAGCTCATCACCGTAGAACACTTGCACGCCACCTGGTAACAACAGCAATGCGGTACCAGCTCGTTTTTGACGAGTATCGTCACCGTTGTAGAATACTGCACCAGTATCATGGCTAGAAATATAGCTTAGTGAGTTCCAGTCGGTAGAAGCATTTACTTGGCTTGCGTAGCTAGCAAATACGCTCAACATGGTGTCGGCACTGCTTACCATGCCATCAATCGCACCTTTGAAGCTGAAGTTAATTACCGAATCAAAACCACCTTGAGTATGGTAATCAGATTGTCCAAGGCCGTGGCCAAATACTTCTGCCGTTGCCCAGAACTCGTCGTTCCAATCTGCGCCTGGCGCACTTGGATTGTTTTGACGCCATTCACTTAAGGCTGATTTAGACTCACTAATTAAATATGCCCAGTTATCGTTAGTCACGTGTTTTGCAGTATCAACACGGAAGCCATCAATACCGTAGTCTTTCACGTATTGTACTAGCCACTCAGTGATCCAATCACGTACACGTTTGTTGCCTTGTGCTTGGTAATCGCTCAAGTAAGCTTGACCAAAAGTAGACTTGTTGGCTAAGAACGGTGGAATACCCACTTGTTGAGTTGACTCAGTTTTAAAGTCTGGCAAGAAAGCCAAACATTTAGTTAAGTCGTCGTTACCACAAGGGTCGTAACCAGGTAAACCAACGCGTACCCAATCTTTACCCCACCATTTCAACCATAGGTTTTCATCACCGTCATAGTTGATAAAGTCATGGTAACCAAACCAGTTTTGGCCTGCACTTGGTGTCCAATTAGGACCCGCAGTGTCAGAACCATAGCTGAACTCGTCCATGTCTTTTAGGGTGTTGTAACCAGCGTGGTTCATCACCACATCCATGACTACACGAATACCTTGGCTATGCGCTTTGTCTACAAAGGCTTTAAACTCTGCAGGCGTACCCATGTTAGCGTCTAGGTTAGTGTAATCTTGTACGTAGTAACCGTGGTAAGCGTAGTGAGCAAAATCACCATCGTTACCGCCACCTACAAAGCCATGGGCTTGTTCGTAAGGTGCGGTTAACCAAATGGCATTAATACCTAAATCAGTGAAGTAACCTTCATTTAATTTAGCGGTTAAACCTGCAATGTCACCACCGTGGAAAGTACCAATATTTTTACCGGTTGCATCAACACTTGGACGACCGTAAGAGTTGTTGTTGCTTGAATTACCGTCATTGAAACGGTCGGTAATTACAAAGTAAACGTTGGCATTATCCCAAGTAAAGTCAGAAGCCGTAGGCTGCTCAACTTTAGTGATGGTGAAACACTGGTTAGCATTGCTGCTGGTGTTTTCTGCATACAAACATACTTGTAGAGACTCACCTATTGCTAGGTTGCTACCTACCGAAATTGTTGCGCCGCTAGTAAATGCTGTGCCGTTTACTGGGTCACTGCCGTCGGTTGTATATAAACCGCCAGTAACGTCATCGCCAGTAGCGTTTAAAGTAATGCTTACTTCGTTAGTCCAGAAGGTACTTACCGCAGGGTCGATACTCACTTTTGCATCGTTTGATGGTATGTCACAAGTATCTGTCCAGCTTTGAGTGCTAATGGTGTAACAACCATTCTTGTCGCGGAACAAGTCTTCGGTTTGGCTGTTGCCTTGGTTACTAAAGATAAGCTTGCTTGAATCACTGTTGGTAAACTTGTACTCAAACCAGTTTTCACCAAGGTCTGCCATGTTATCGCCAGGCCAACCTGTATCTGGTGTAGAACCAGCAGGAAGAGCATCCCAGTGATGAATAGACGGGGTCCAATCGGCTGGAGCATTCAAGTAAACAATAAAGCCAGTTTCTGGAACGGCAATTTTGTTGTAAGTGAAAGTTTGAATAACCGAGCCTTGAGGGTTAGCTACATAAACCTGTAACTCAACAGACTCACCAATGGCTAGTTCACCACCAATGTTTATGATGTCGTCGTTACTAAAGTCGATGCCTTGAGTGCCGCCAGTGGTGCTTAACATGTAGCTACTAGAAGTGATGTTTTCACCTTTGTAGCTCAAGGTTACCGCTAGGGTGTCGGTGCTAAAGTCGCTGCTGCCTGGGTTAATCGCTAACTCAGGTTTAGTGGCAATAATCACTTCTTCAGCAGTAATTTCTTTGCTAGACGCGTTGAAACTAATGTTGTAGTTGGTGTTATCAAGCACTTGGAAATCTTGGTTAGGGTAGTTTTCGCCCCAGCTACCGTTATCTGAACAAGCCGCTACTTTAAAGCGTGCTGGGCTTTCTTCACCAGCAAAGGCTTGGGTTAATTCGTAAAGGCCGCTTGCCGCGTTACGTACTAGTGGCGTTTGGCCCCAACCGTTTGCGGTACCACGGAAACACCATACTGCTGGCTCTGCACCGGCAATGGTAATGTCTACGCTGGCGGTATTACTTACTGCGCCTTGATCATCTGTCACTTGCAAAGTGATAGTTTGATCTTGGCTGAAGGTTACACTGATTGATTCAGTGGTTTCACCGGTGCTCCATGCGTAGCTAGCAATACTGCCGTCTGGGTCACTAGAGCCGTTGCCTGAGAATGTGATACTAGTACCAGCATCTACAGTTTGCGCATTAGCGGGCGAGATAACCGCAGTAGGCGCTTGGTTGCTATTACAGCTGGCTACCGATACTACGTCGATGTTTTTGCTATCGCTGTAAAAGGTAATTTGCTGGCTACCGGCCGATACGCGGTAGTCTGCATTAGGGTAGGCTTCTTGCCAATCTCCCCAGCGGTCTATTTTAAAACGTGGGTCATCGTTTCCAAAAGTTTGGCAGGTTTGAAACTGGGTACTGCTTACCTGTTCCATGGCAGTGGTTTGCCAACCATTTGGTGTGCCACGGAATTCCCATTCTGCTTGCGCAGAAAGCGAGGCCGTTAACAAACCAAGTAATACTACCTTGTTCATGTCATTTCCTTATTCGAATGTTTGTTTGCGATAGCCCTTTAGGCTTATCGACGTGTTAGCCAACATAAAATGACTCTTGGTGGTCATTTCTTGCGCGACCTTAATCTAGTCGAGTAAAAAATAGTCGCAAAAATGAGCAAAGTGAGTGCTATATCAAGTATTTATCTTCATTTTGTGATTGAAAAGGATTTCATTTTAACTGGTACGACTTTGTCTAAGTTATATGTTGCTGAAAGCGCTTAAGTTTATTTTTTTTAATACAAAGCACTGAAGAGTTTATTTTTGGCAGAAGAATTAAATGCCCTATAAGGTATCGGCTTTTAGCTTTTTGTTTAAAAATAATTCGCTGCAGTAGTGCTGGTAGTTTTGGGCTTGTAACCTAGCGTGGCCAGTCGCTGAATTTTTCTATTTGTAAACTCAACATGGTTATTTGTTCGCTCACTTGTATACTTTTGTTATGAGCAGAACAAATTTAGCCTTAGTGTTAGCGGGTCCTATCTTGCGACAAATTAGCTCGCAACGTTTTTCTGTTTGGCTTGCCACCTCTCAGGCGGTTGATATTAGTTTGAGTTTGCAGCCAGAAGGATTGGCTGCGCGTGAGTTTGACCATCAGACAATGGGCCTTTACACCCAACAGTTACCTGCAGGTGAGCATTTGTTTTATCAGCTCATCGATATCCCATTGGAAGAAGCTTTGCCTGCTGCAACTTGGGTCGGGTATGACTTGAAATTACGGCTAGCGAACCAGACTAAAGACCTAAGCTGGCAGGAATGGGCGCCAGAACTGGTGTACCCACCGCGCAACCTGCCGGGCTTTATCGTGCCGGGTGCGGTGAAAAAAATGCTTCACGGTTCTTGTCGAAAACCCCATCACCCTAGTGCCGATGGTTTAGTCAGGGCAGACGCTCATTTAGCCGAACACTCAGTTGAGGATTGGCCGAGCGTGTTAATGCTGAGCGGCGATCAAATATATGCCGATGATGTTGCTACGCCAATGCTGGTGGCCATTCACCGTTTAGTTGAGCAGCTAGGAGTACCCAATGAACCTTTTAGCGATGCAAAGGTAGCAGGGAGCGATGAGTTGCATGCGCAGGCTCATTATTTGTCACGTCAAGAATTACTGCCTATGGAAGGCGCTAAGCTGGCTCAAAGCGCTTTATTTAGTAGCGTACGCAAACCTATTTTTACCTCAGACAACGCTAATAACCACCTGATTTCTCTTGCCGAAGTATTGGCGATGTATCTATTAGTTTGGTCACCAGGTGCCTGGACGAATTTGGAGTTAAGCCCTCCAGAGTCGCTTAGCTTAAATGAGCTAGACGAATACCTTAAGCAGCGTGAAACCATCATTAGCTTTAGTAAAGGCTTAGCCAAAGTGCAGCGTTTAATGGCGCATTTGCCCACGGCCATGATGTTTGACGATCATGATGTGACCGATGATTGGAACCTCACTGCTGCGTGGGAGCAAAGTGCTTACGGACATGCTTTTTCTAAACGCATTATTGGCAATGCACTGGTTGGTTACTTGCTGTGTCAAGGTTGGGGGAATGCGCCTGAGCATTTCTCTAAAGCGTTAATTCAGCAATTACAGCAAGCCTTGCAACAGCCCGGCAACGATAAACACCAACAGTTGATTGATACCTTATTGAGTTATCCGCAATGGCATTACCACTGGGATACTCAACCGCCGCTATTGGTGCTAGATACACGTACTCATCGCTGGCGTTCTGAGCGTAACCTTAACTCTCCATCAGGCTTAATGGACTGGGAGTCACTCACTGATTTACAACAGCAATTATTAGGTAAAGATGCGGTGATATTGGTCTCTCCAGCCCCCATCTTTGGGGTGAAGTTAATCGAAGTGGTACAACGCGTATTTACTTGGTTTGGCAAACCCTTATTAGTTGATGCAGAAAACTGGATGGCGCATCCAGGCTCGGCTAATGCTTTGCTCAATCTATTTCGTCACCCTAAAACGCCGCAGCATTTTGTTATTCTTTCTGGTGATGTTCATTACTCTTTTGCCTACCATATTCAATTGCGTGGCCGCCAAGGTGGACCCGATATATGGCAAATTACCAGTAGTGGCATCAAAAACCAGTTCCCTGAAAGCTTGCTCAACTTCTTAGACAGAGCAAACCGTTGGTTATATTCGCCTAAATCGCCGTTAAATTGGCTTACTAAGCGCCGCCGAATGAGAGTAGTGCCACATCGTCCCGAAAACGCCTCAAAAGGAGAGCGCTTACTTAATGCTTCTGGCATTGGTTTACTTGAATTGAATACCGATGGTTCTCCAAAATCAGTTAAACAACTCACCGTAGATGGTAATGCTGTCGCCTTTGAAATGTTCGAGCAAGACGCACACTGGGATTAGCGTCTTCAATTTTTTCAAATAAAAATAGTGCTTAGGTGAATGCAAATAGCTAGTCACTGGGTCTACTCAATCAAGGAAATCAATAAGCTGGGTAAAGGATGTAGAGTAGATGGCGAAATGGGAATGCTCACCGCTTTTAGTGAGTCTGCAGCAAACTTGGCTTAAAGGTGTGTGGATATTGTTACTGCTCGTTGCCGCAGCAGGCTTGCCACAGCTGCAAGTGCAACCAAGTATTCAAGCTTATTTTGCTAAAGATGACCCGCAAGTATTGGCCCTACAACAATTTGAAGATGAGCACGCCCCAGCCGCAAATCTGTTACTGCTGCTATCTAGCGATACGTCCTGGAAAAATCGTACTCAGTACCTAGCTGCACAACAAGCCGTAGACCAACTTCGCCTTGTCGAAGGTGTAGAAGCGATTAATCCCTTTACCTTATTGGCGCTGAACGACACGCTTCCGCCTACTATTGCTAAACAGTTTGTCAGCGAAGATGGCAAGAGTATAAATTTTGCGATTAATGTTGATACAAATGTGGCGGAGAAGGCTAAGGCTCTACAACAGTTTTTTACTTCCTTAGATAGCCAATTGAGTAGGCTTAGCCAGCAAGCAGAGAATTCATATACTTATTTGTATGCTGGCGAACTGGCCTTAAGTCGGCAGTATTTAGCGGTACTACGCCATGACTTAGCGTGGTTTGTGCCAGCTTTGCTGTTTAGTTTTGCTTTGCTGTTTGTATTGGTTATTCATCAAGCTCGTTGGTTGTTAGGTATGGTGAGTTGTGCAGTGCTTAGTCTTACAATTAGCTTGGGGTTTGCGGCTTGGCTAGGTTTGAAACTAGCGGCAATTAGTGCATTTTTACCTTTGGTTATTATCAGCTTGGCAATGGCTTATTCTAGTCACTTGTTTTTTGCTTGGCGAAGTCTTTTATACACTAAAGGTGGAGAGGCTATTAGTTCTGCTCAGGCAATGCTTTTAGCTTTACGGCATAAGTTAGCGCCGTTGTTTTGGGGTGCAGTTACTACCGCGGTAGGATTTCTGTTACTGTGTTTCAGCCCATCTCCTCCGATTGCAGATTTTGGCGTTATAGTGGCTTTTGCAGTGATGATAAATGCCTTAGCTTGCTATTCTATTTTGCCTCTATGGGTGAATAAAATTGGTGCTGAGAGTTTAATTAAACAAGCCGCTAAAGCTAACACCAGCTCTTTTTATACGCCCTTATTAGCACACAGAAAGTTGCTATTGCTTGGGGTTACGCTGCTTAGCTCGGTTGCCTTACTGAGTGTTAAAAACCTTGCTTTTGATGATGACTCTCTGGGTTACTTCCCCGACGATAATGCATTTTCTCAGAGTCGTGATCAGTTTCAACAGCAGTTTTTGGGCATGCACAGCCTACGTTATCAAATTCTCGATGACGAGGCTTCTGAACCATTAACAGTCGCTGATGACCTAAGTCGAATACTGCGTTATTTGGTTAAACAAGACGAAGTTCGCCAAGTGAATAGTGCTCAAGATTGGCTAGATTGGATCGCGCAGGATCCTAGCGCCTTAGTTAAGTTAATGGCCATGCCGCAGAGTGATGATCTTAGTCAGCAAAAAGCGCTGTTGAATGTATGGTTAGCTCCGCTGAGTAACCGGCAACTGATCGCTTTTGAGCAACGGGTTGCTGAGTGGGCAGCCAGCCAGCAAATACAGTTATCTGCTGCTTACAGTAGCCAGCTTATATTCGCCAAGTTCAATCGGGTTAATGGCCAGGCCATGTTGCTGTCGTTTGCTGTGGCGTTGTTGTTGGTGGCATTGGTGGTACTGGTATTACGCCGCAGTGTTTATTTAATGCTACTGGCATTGTTGGCCAATGGCTTACCGTTACTTTGGGTGTTTGCGCTGTGGCAGTGGAGCGGACAACACCTTAGTTTAGGTAGCGCAGTGGTGATGGGCATGATGTTAGGCATTATTGTTGATGACAGCTTACATATATTGCTTAAGGTACACCCTGCTAATACTGTTTCCGATTTACAGCAGCGAATGGGGAGCATTAGCCCAGCGTTATTGCTTACCTCTGGCGCTTTACTTGTGGGTTTCTCTTTAGGTGGCTTGTCTGATTTTTTACCGATTCAACAAATGAGTTTGTTGTCGGGTTTAAGCTTGGCTATCGCTTTACTGTTTGATTTAGTGCTGCTGCCTTTATGCTTGCCGCTTAAGGGCAAAGCTAACGCTAAAGTTAATACCGCGATTGAACAGGTTGGAGGTCATTGATGAGCTTTTTTCCTGATGAACGCCATGTCATGGGGCGTTGTTTTGCTACTCAAGCTGCGGTGCTTAGCCCAGAGCATGCTATTGCTCGTTGGGCGCAGCAATACTCACCCGATAGACTATCGTTTAGCGATAAACACAGCGAGGCCTTAGCCTTGTTGATGCCCTTACTACTGTGTGGAGAGCAATCTGCTCAACTGGTGTTTCAACAACAAGCTAAAAACTTGGAACAACACAGCAACGCATTATCTATTAAGGCGTTGAACGAAGTTGAAGCCGACGAAGCTTGGCACGACGAAGCGCTGCAATGGGTATTTAGCCAGCTGCCAGAGTTGGCACAACAACACAAAGTACGCCGCTCAGCTCAGCGATTTTATAGTGGCTTGGGGCGTAGCTTAAGTTTGCAACAACAGTTTATTCGCATTGCCAGTTTAGATGCCTGTGTTACTCAGCTGATGCAAATGATTGAGCGAGGAACTATCGGTAAAAACCATCCATTTTCGCAGCTGTGTGGTTTGATTAAAAAAGATGAAGCAAAACATGTTTACGTGAGCAAACACTTTGCTCAAGACCTTGGTGCCAGTGTGCAAGACATGGCTGAAGAGCGCTTATTGGTTTTGCAAAAACTCATGACCTTGTTGAGTAGCCAAGCTCAGCAGTTCGAGATTATTGGTGTAGACCTTGATCAGTTACAACAGAGACTGGAGTTTAAATGGCGGTAAAGTTTGCATCCAACAATTTGAATTTACTGGCGGCAAATTATATTTTGCCTAATCAGCCGGTGAGTAATCAACAATTGCTCGATCACTTGGCCGAGCGTTGTGGCTGGCGAATGACTCGAAAAGCAAAAATTATTGCTAAGCGCTTGGGTATTGAAGGGCGTTATTTAAGCCGTAGTTTTGCCCAGCCTCGCAGCCAAGCTTCGCCAAATGGTATTAGCATGGCAAAACAAGTACTTGAGCAGTGCTTAAACGATGCGAGTCTGTCGGTGAACCAGCTAAATTATTTACTGAGCCATACCTGTACGCCACATACTCAAGTACCGCCTAATGCTGCGTGGTTAGCCGATGAATTGGCTTATCATGGCGCCTATTTAGAGTTACGCCAAGCCTGTACAGGCTTTGCCAACGGCTTACAAATGGCCAGTGCTTTGTGTGCCGCCGACCAAGAGCCTGTTGCTATTGTGGGGAGTGAAACCGGCTCGGTGTATTTTGATTTGTCGCCAGAGTTTGTTGACCAGCAACAACTGGTTAATTTTGTGCAAATGGGCGACGGCAGCGGCGGCGTAATTGTTGCGCCAGCCACTAAGCCAGAGCGTTTAATCAAAGACATTTACCTAGGGCAAATTGGCCACCAAAAAGCGCCAGGGTTTTATTTAGACTCCGGAGCCGACAGCGTGGGAGAAGCGCAAATGGCGCGTTTTCATCATAATATCCACGGTGTGCGAAAAACTGGGGCGCAGCTGTTTGAGCTGGGGTTACAGGCCGTGTTAGATCGCGGTTATCAACTGAGTGACTTTCGCTATATTTTACCCCACCAAGCAAATGGCCATATCGACAAGCTACTGAGTAAGGCACTTAACTACCCACAGTCGCAAATTATTAATGATGCCAAGCAGTTAGGTAACTTAGGGTCGGCAGCCATTTGGTTGAGCTTTGCCAAGCTCTTACAAAGCAAGCCCTTAGAGCGTGGCGATCAGGTATTGGTGCTGGGGGCTGAGGCTACCAAGTACTTGTACGGTGGCTTTGTCTACCAGCACTAGCCAAGCAGCACTAATAAGGCTGCATCAATACAGTCGCGAGATGAGTCATCTTTACTGCTTGGAACATGTGTGAAACAGCAGGGCTACAAAGCACAATTACGCTCAGGCTGAGCGGACAGTTTCACCGGGTTTCATCAGCATTTGAACTACTTCAATCTTCCATGAATTGGCGATGAGCTGGAGATTATTTTTGACTGGTTCGGTTTACTATATGCCATAGCTGTTTGTAGCTTAATGGCTGCAATTATTGAATTGAAGAGGCAAGTTGATGCAAATACAAGGTAAATGGGCACTGGTAACGGGAGCGAGTCGTGGTGTGGGCTTGCGAATTGCAAAGGCCTTAGCCAGCCAAGGAGCTAAAGTGATTGTGCATAGCCGTAGTTTAGATGCGTCGCAGCAAGTGGTTGGGCAAATTACCGCAGCGCAGGGCCATGCTGTGGCAGTGGCTGCCGAGCTTAGCGATAATGCCGCTATTGCGCAGCTAATTGAACAGGTTAACCTGATTACTGATAACGCGCTGGCGGTTCTGTACAACAACGCAGCAATAATGACACCTTGGCGAGAGGACAGCATAGTACCTGCCAATGATTACGCCTTAAGCTTTCAAGTGAATTGTATTGCCCCCGCTGCCTTGTGTGACGCCTTCTTGCCGCAAATGAAACAACAAAAACAAGCACGGATCGTAAATGTTACTTCTGGTATTGCCGACCAGCCGCAATTGATGGCCTATAGCTGCTCTAAAGCGGCTTTAGATCGCTATGTGCGAGACATGTTACCGAGTTTAGCGAACACTAGCGTGTTGATGAACTTGATGGATCCTGGCTGGTTGCAAACAGACTTGGGTGGCGAGCATGCTCCAGATCATCCTGACTCAGTAATACCTAGTGCTTTAGTACCAGTATTACTGAGCGATGATGCAGGCAGTGGCCAGCTGTATTGTGCTCAAGACTATCGCGCATAACGCTTAATGCTTGCTAGGCCACTAAATACCAAAGGTTGGCGGTAAGTGGCCTCTGCCATCTTTTTCTTTCACTGCCACCAATAACATATATAGGCTGGTGCTGGCCAAAATAGCCGCTAAGTAAAGCGGCAGTTGGCTGCCCCATACTGCGCTATAACCAGCGATTAAGGGGCCAACTATGGAGCCTATGCTATAGCTGATAAGCATGAACTCGGTAATGGCCACAATGTTGTCTGACTGAGCATTTACACAGGCTTGGCTGATTGCAATTGGATAGAGCGAAAACGTGCTCGCGCCCAATACAAACAATGCAACTGATAAACCCAGCCAGCTTTTTGCTAACACCACCGCTATTGCGGCTAGCACGCCGATACTGGCCATCATAGCTTGCAGCAATGTTTTGCTAAATCGCGCAGAAAGGTAACTGCTTAAGGGCTGAATTAACATGCCGCCAAGCACCAAACAAGCCATTAACTTACCTACGTTATTACCCCAAACACTTAAACTACTTAAATAGCTTGGCATTAAGCCGTATATCGGACCAAGAATTAAGCCAGAAACAATACAACCAATAATGGCGGGTTTACTTAATGTTGAAAACGCCTTAAATGACAAAGCATGATGCTGGGTTTGAGTTGGTGCATTGCTGCGGCTAAGCAGGGGCGCCAAAATAGCCAAGCTTAATAACACCATTACAGTTAAAAATGGTACCGAACCACTGGTACCAAAAGGCTCTATTAGCAGTTGCCCAAAAGCATTTCCCGCATACAAGGTTGCCATATATATCCCCAAGCGGCTTGCGCGCTGTTTGTCATCGTCAACCAATAACAACCAAGACTCAACAATAATAAATACCCCTGCAGTTGCAGCGCCTGCGATAAACCGTAAGGCTAACCAGCTAATGGTATAAGGCAATTGCCACATTAACACCACACAGCTGAATATGACTGCAAGGCACAATGCTAAGGCGCGTCGGTGACCCATTTTAGAAATGACTTTTTGGGCGGCTAACGCTCCTCCAAGCAGGCCAGTGTAATAAGCGCTCGCTAACCATGCGCTTAAGCCTAGAGGTAGAGACAAACCTGCTAATGCGAGGGGTAATAAGCTCATAAAGTAACCAGAGGCTATAGCAAACAAAGCTAAACCCAATAAGGGGGCAAATATTCCGTTTGCAGGCGAAGGTGTAACAGTAATATTTTGCATGGCTTACCAACAATTAAGGTGCGACTAAAAGAATGTGCTTTGATTAAAGCCGCGCGATAATGCCAACAAATTTTGAAAGGGTAAAACAAAGTATATTTGTCGAAACGATAAACATATTTTGATATATCTATTCGTTAACTTATTTTATTTAACTCATTGATTTTAAATGTTTATGATTGATTTTTGTGTGTTTTTTCATGCCTGTTTTTTTGATTGACCTAATGGCTAATTTATAGCAAATTTAACGGGCTGGTCGAGTGCTGTTTTAGCTTAGTTACTGGCAAAGAAATGTCTGTAATATTATTGAGTCGAGTAGGTATAGAGTATGAAATTCTCAAGGTTTGACGATATTGATGAATGGGATGACGAAGATAAAGCCCATCACGTTAAACAGCATAAAAAAGTTAAAAATGGGGCTCGTACGCGGCGTAGAATTGATGAATACAACGAAAGAAAACAGTTAGACAACTGCCTTTCTGAATTGGCGAGTTTTTCTTAAAGCAGCGCTTAGAAGAGCGAGCAAACAAGTTCCATGTAAGTCACCTTAGTAATGACACTGCGTAAATAAAAAAGCCACTGAGTTCAGTGGCTTTTTTTTGCTCTACGACTGTTCTTTTAGGCGTCGTCTTCGGCCAGTTGCTTGGCTAAACTAAAGGCTTCGATTTCTTCACCGACTAGATTCTCATCTAAATCGATTGCCACTAGCACTTTGTCTTCGTCTAAGCTCGGTAGCCACTCTTCAAAAAAGTCTTCAAGTTTTACTGCTACTGGCTGGTAATCTGCCCAGTCTTCTATGCATAAAGCCTGAGCGTTCGCTTGTTTAGAGAATAACGGCATGACATCGGTGGCTTCAAACTCAATTGAGTCAACCACAACAAATTCCTCATCGGCGCTCAATACCCACAGCTCACCGGCTGCTATAACCGCTTTACTAAAGGCTGAAAGGTTGGTTTCTGATGTAGACATGATTTGCTCCGTAGTTGTTAGCTCGGGATAGTTGCGCAAGTTGAGCCTATACGCAAGTAATATAACCCAAAAGCGGTAAATGAACCGGCATGGCTTATTGCTTGGTGGATTCTACAGCGAAGTTTAGCCCTTAAAATGCCTCTATTTGAGCTTTTTAAACTTAACTAAACCCCACGCCATTACAATGCCTGCCACTGTACCAAAAGCATGTGACGACCAACTTACATTAGCTTTTAAATGAAATAAGCCCCAGAACATACCGCCATAAGCCAGTAATACAATCGCTGCAATGAACACACTTTTAATGCTGCGACTAAACCAAGCATTGGCTAACAGTAATCCCCAGTAACCAAAGATAAGGCTGCTAGCACCTGCATGAACACCGGTTCCGCCAAACAGCCAAACTAATGCCCCACCAAGCAAGGCAATAACTAAGGTACTTTGCCATAGGATTACGCGACCAAGTTGGGCCACTAGGAACATTAATATCGCCAGTGGCAGCAAGTTAGATAATAGGTGTAACCACCCATGATGAATAAGCGGCGCTAAGGGGATCCCTATTAAGCCTGATATGGATCGGGGCACAATGCCTAAGGCTGAAACTGCACCTAAGCTAATGGTATTAATCCCTTGAACCAGTATTAGCAATAAACAGAAATACATAATGTCGCGTAGACTTCGCTTAAGCTGAGGGGATAGGCTTATCATGATGCGGCTTAACCTTAAAATTATTGTTAGTGACCAAGTGGCAAAAGTTACCAGAGATTGGTTTCAAGATCTGCGATTTTTACTGGTAGTACTTAAGGCTCTTTTTCGCGCTTTTTTCTTTTGGGCGGAGCGAGAGTTACGCTTATTAGTGGGGGCAGGTTTAGTTAAATCGGGTTCAAAGCCCGGAAACCATTGCTGAGGTAAGCGCCTATCTAATTGCACCTCTAATTCGCTTAATAGGTGTTCGTCTTCAACACTTAATAAAGTAACGGCTGTGCCCGTTTGGCCGGCGCGTCCAGTTCGGCCGATGCGATGAATATAGTCTTCGCTTTTAAAAGGTAGTTCTAGGTTTATCACGTATTTCAGTTCATCTATATCTAAACCTCGGGCAGCAACATCGGTAGCCACTAGCGCACTAATTTCGCCAATTTTAAATTTGGCTAAAACTTGCTCTCGCGCCGCTTGTGACAAATCGCCATGAAAAGACGCGGCATTAATTTGTTGGCCAGTAAGCTGCTTAACCAGTTTATCTACAGCTTGTTTGGTTCGACAAAACACTAAGCTTTGTTGCCAGTTTTTCTGCTTAATTAAATGGCAGAGTAGGGCTGTTTTTTTATCGCTATCTACGTTGTAAACTCGTTCTTCAATGCTAGCGGCCTTGCTAGTGGCTTTGGTTATTTCTAATTGCTTTGGGTTGCGTAACAAGGGTTTAGCAAAGCGGTAAATACTGTCGTCTAAGGTGGCCGAGAATAACAAGGTTTGTCGCTGTTTAGGCACAAAACTCAATAGTGCTTTAAGCTCGTCTTTAAATCCCATGTCTAGCATTCGGTCGGCTTCATCTAATACTAGAAATGCCAAGTTTTTTAATGAACAAGAGCCTCGATTGAGGTGATCTAATAAGCGCCCAGGTGTGGCGACCAATATGTCGCAACTAGCGCTAAGTTGTTGCTGCTGTTGTTCAATGCTCACGCCACCATAAAGCAATACAGAATCTAGTTCACAGTGTTTGGAGTAGGTTTGCAGGCTGGCATGTACTTGCTGGGCAAGTTCGCGAGTAGGGGTTAATACTAAGGCTTTAATTTGCTTAGGCTTGCAGTGCTTAGCTTGGCTAAGTAAGTGCAAAATAGGCAAGCTGAAGGCGGCTGTTTTACCGGTACCGGTTTGCGCACAAGCCATAAGATCTCGCCCCGCTAAAATCTCGGGTATAGCTTGTTGTTGAATAGGTGTCGCTTGCTGGTAACCCGCATCGTTAAGGTTGTTAACTAGGATTTGGTTTAGGGAAAGTTGCTGGAAAGACATGTTATTGCCAAGTGCAAATGTAGTGCTCATATTATACCTAAAGTCATTAGGTGTGGGTGATGATTTACCGCTAAATTATTGGTTTATGCTCCCATTAAATATGTGCTAAACGCGTACAATATGATTAAGGACTACACTTTAGATATTCTAGCTAAGTGAGTTAGAAAATATTCTTTAGGAAGAAGAATGCAAATAAGATGTTTATGGATGGTAATAGTGTTAATGAGTTGGAACAGCGTTGCTCAAGAGCTAACGGTGTCGCTGCTATTAACGCCCAAACAACGCAATGCATTTCATTCCACTTTTAAAGGTTTTACCGAAGAAACCGGCATTAAAATAACCACCATCACCCATAACGATCATGACTATAAGGTGCAGCTACCTATTTGGCTAAATGGCGAGAGCAATGCTCCAGATGTAATGCACTGGCAAGCCTCGCAGCGTCTTTTTCATTATTCTCGACAGGGCTTGGTGAGACCAATTACTAAGCTTTGGCAAGATTTAAGGCTAGATCAGGGCTTTGCCCATTTACAAAGCGGAGTGAGCGATAACGGGGAGATTTATGCGCTGCCGTTTGCCTATTATCATTGGGGGATCTTTTATCGCAAATCACTGCTTAAAGAATTTGGCGGGCCGCAGCGCTTTTGGGAAGGTTTTGTCGATCAATGTGAAAAGCTGAAACAAGCCGGAATAACGCCTATAAGCATTGGAACCAAAAACTTCTGGCCATCAGCGGCTTGGTTTGAGTATTTAAATTTACGTTTTAACGATTTGAAGTTCCATCAGCAGGTACTGAGTGGCCAGGTATCTTTCTACGATGATCGTTTGAGAACGGTGTTCGAACGATGGGCGTACTTAATTGAGCAGAAGTACTTTAATGTTGATCATCACGAATATACCTGGGACGGTGTATTGCCGCATTTTTACCGCGAGCGTAGTGCCTTTTTGCTATTAGGCAATTTTGTTGCGACAAAGTGGCCAGATAAGTTACGAGACGACATTGGTTTTATGCAGTTTCCGTTGTTATTAGGTAAGCCTATCTATGAGGTTGCCCCCACTGACGTTTTTATGATTGCTCGTCATACTCAGAATGTTAAACAAGCAGAAGCATTTATTAAATACATGGCTAGGCCAGAGGTTCAAACGCAGCTTGCACAAGGGTTAAGTTATATTCCTGCTTCTAAAAATGCCCACGTAATGGCGCATTCTGAAGTGGAAGAGGCGGCCAATATGCTGAAAGCGTCATTGGGAGTGTCTCAATACTTTGACCGAGAAACGATCGCCGAATTTGAGCATATTGCAGTCCGTGCTTTTACCCGCTTTTTAGATGATGCCGATATTACACGCCTCCAACGGGATTTAGAGCGTGCTAGGTTGCAAGCTTTTTGATGGAAACTTCGGTCACTTTTCATCAAATTTAACTATTTTATCACTAAGCGTGGTATTGCTTTCATAAAATCCCTCTCAAAGTTACTTTCATATCAATTAATCGCTTGAACTTGCTCACAAAAATCAGCTCTATTGCTGTTTTTATAAACCAATAAACTTGAGAATGCCATTTAAGTAATTTGGTATTACAAATGAAAGGGTTTGGGAAGACCTAAGCAACCATTATCTCAGCAAAGACTGAGGAATCTATGCTTAAAAAATTTGTGTTATAAGATTACTTATTTTAAGCGGGCACGTAATCGCAACTCCCGTGCTGCAAGTAAGCTCATCTCGTTACTTTTGCGGCGTGCTTCTTTGGCTGAAAAATAAGGAAATTGAACATGTTAAAGCAACCTTCGCTTTTGCTGTGTGGTTTAGTAATCTCGCTGTTAGCCGGCAATGTATACGCGGCTAGGGTTAAAGTTATTAATGCTGATTTTGAGCAAGGCTGGTATGGCTGGAAAAAGTCTGGCCCGTCAGCAATATCTGACCATGGGCGAGACGATGAGTCCTCAGCAAAAATCACTGGTGAATCAGGGCGTGTAGAACAAGATGTTAGGGTAAAACCGAATACTGATTATACGCTTATGGCCTTTATGAAAGGCTCTGGTCAAATTGGTGTGAATACGGTCGCTGAGTTAACCGAGAAACAAAAAGCAGTAAACAAATTTCAAACGCTTACGATGAAAACTTACTCAGATGATGATTATCATCCCGATTGGGAAAAAATCACTGTAGATTTTAATAGTGGTAACTCGGATACCGTCACCATTTTTGCAGCTTATGAAGATGGAACCGGCCGGTTCGATCGTTTTAGGGTGATCCGCGCGAGGAAGTAATACCATAAAAAGTTGCTAGCAAGTATTGCTTCACAAATCCTCTATACTTTTATTGAGTGAATTGTAAATATATGTAACATCCTAAAAAGGTTAATAATCCTAAGGATGGGAAGATGAGAACGCGGATACTTGTTGGTGCCTTATTGTGTCTGAGTGGAACTAGCGCTAACGCTGTAGTTGGAGGAGAAACAGAAGCTGACGAGAAGTGGCCAGAGTTAGTCTCTTTAAGGTATGTCACCCCTTCGGGTAAAATAGAGAATCATAGCTGTGGCGGCGCATACCTAGGGCAGGGCTTGATAGTTTCTGCTGCTCACTGTGTAGCATTAGCACCAGCAGGAAAGTCCTACGCATGTTTAGGTGGGTCTGGCGAAGCTGCGGAAAATAACTGCTATGCACTTGAAAAGAGTGTGAAACATCCTGACTACGCAGATGGGTATGATAAGGATATAGCTATTTATCAAATGAGTGATTACCCAAGTGATTACCCGAGCGTTAAACTGATCAGTTACGCTGAAAACCGTCAAATTAAGCCCGACGACATTCTACATATTCTTGGATTAGGCTCCACAGCCTACGAAAACTATCAACCTTCCTTCCAGCTACAAGGCGCTTTAACTCCAATTGTTGATATTGATACTTGTAATCAGAAAATTCAGGTGGATGCCCCACATCAAATTGCTGATGAAGACTTTATTTGTGCCGGCAAGCGTACTTTAGGACCTGCTCCGGGTGACAGTGGAACGCCTGCTTTCATCTACGTTAATGGACAAGCTAAATACGCAGGTTTAGTCTCACATGGTTATAATTACATGGGGATCTTCACTCGGATCGGTCGTTATCTAGACTGGATCGAAGCAACCAAATTAGCGTTATTGGGGCCTGTCGGCGTTGTTCAGGAAAAACTATGGAAAGTGGATGGTGAGGTAGAGTTTCATCGTCTAAATATTGAGCTTAGTAATCAGAGTGGTGACAACCTTAGCATTGAGCGTTTTAGTATCGATGACGAACCTTTTAGTATCGATGACGAACCTTTTAGTATTGTTGATAGTAGCACTTGTTTAAGTCTGGAGGCTGGTCAGTCTTGTATTGTTGAATTGGAAGTCCAGCTTAATCAAGCTGTTGCTGAGTCATATTTGAACTTTGAAGCTCTAGGGTTTAATTATTCGATAGAGTTAAGTGTGATAGGCATGAGCCCTAGTGATGTGCTGGCCAACACTTTAGCGCCTTTCAATCAATGGTCTGTTGGTGGGAATGCAGGCCATTTTAGTCGCTTCGGTGATGCTGGAGTGCTTATTAGTAATGACAATCAAACTATAAGGCAGTTGATAAGTGGTGAAGTAGAAGGGCCTGGATGGTTATCTTTTGCTTTGCAATATGATGGCTTTAGTGGGCAAGGCCGCCTGAAAGTTATGGTAGATAATATACATCAATATCAGTTTTCGGGTAAATGCAGTGCAGAATCTATAGTCCTAGTGGTTCCAGCGGGTACACATCAAATCGACTTTGATTATCAATCAAAGGAGGGGGGCATAGTTGAAGCTAGCAACAAGAATGCGATTACAGCTAGCCCCGCTGAACCAAATTTACACCTAGCGTTGACAGATTTGACCTTAAGTGAGGAAAAATCAAGTCAAGCTGAAATCGAATGTAGTTTTAGTTCTAACTTGCACTATCAATCACTTGATCCAAATGAGTCTGATACCAATGGGTCATCTAGCGGAGGTGGAAGCTTTGGTTTCGCTAGTATTAGTTTACTTATGCTGGTATTTGTAAGAAGAAAGCTAATTCACTAATGCTTGCTTAAAACGCCGCGACTAGCGGCGTTTTAAGTTTCCGTCATTGCTTGGCGTTGGATTAGGCTTCCATACATTACGCAGGCGCTGTAATACATTTTCGGGGATAGATTTAGAGCATTCTAGGGTCACTTGGCGGCCACGTTTCATACCGTATATTTTCCCGGTAACTGCTTGGCTAGTGCGTTGTACTAGCTTTATCTCGTGCAAAAAATACTCTGGTACTCGACCCTTAGTGACCTCGACGCGAATCCCGTCTACCTTAATTACAAACTCTGCTGTTATTGCTTTTAACATGTTCACCTACCGCTTTAAGGCTGATTTACTGAGCTATTTTTGTTTTATAGTAAAAGAATACGTAAGGTAATTCTATTTCGTTCAATACTTCGGCCTTTGCTTAGTCTTAAGTTCGTTACTACCTTTTAAGTCAACCTTTCTGTTCAGTGACTAACGAGGTTTAAATGCGTGGACTTAGAAAATTGTTAACAATGGGCATGTTGCTTAGTGCAAGTGTCGGAATGGTAGCGTTGCCAAGTGCGGCCGTTACCAAAGCGCCGGAAGGGGCATCGGTTTACATTATTTCGCCTAAAGATGGTGAGGTGCTTAGTAGCCCATTAACGGTGGCGTTTGGCCTAAAGGGCATGGGGGTTGCGCCAGCGGGTGTGGATAGAGAAAACACCGGTCATCATCATTTGCTGATTGACGTGAAGCAACTTCCAAACTTAGAAATGCCAGTACCTGCAGATGCTCAGCACGTGCACTTTGGTGGCGGACAAACCGAGGTCACCATTGAACTCACGCCTGGCGAGCATAGTTTGCAGTTGCTGCTGGGCGATATGCATCATATTCCACACCAACCGCCTATCCTGTCTGAGAAAATAACCATTACTGTAGAATGAGCTTGCTAGTCAGCGGTGTTTAGCGCACATTGACTTTATAAACAATGTGTTAGTAGTGGTGTAAGGAGTAAATAATTAAAGTACTTAGTTTAAACTTGCTGAATTATTTAGCACCTCCTTATGCCGCTTATGAATTTGATAACATATTGGATGCCAAGCAGTGGCAAGAAAAACAAGCGTGGTTAAGCCGCATGGTTAACCAAGCTCAAGCTGATGTGATGGCTTTTCAAGAAGTGTTTAGCGCCGAGGCTTTAGCTGAACAATGTAAGGCCTTGGGTTATCCCTATTTCTTAGCGACGCCCAGTGCGTTAGATGAATCGAGTTATGTGTATCGCAAACCCGGTTTAGCACTGGCCAGCAAATACCCTCTACGTAGCGGTTCCTTGTATAACTCTGGCAATATCGATCTATTTAGTCGCCAGCCATTAGTGGCTAAGGTTAAGCTTGGTTCCTTAGGCTGGGTGAAGTGCTATGTTGTGCACCTTAAATCTAAACGGCCGATGTTGGATGAAGATATTCAAGGCAAGCCTAGTGATATTGATGAATACATGGGGCGCTGGCAATCAGACAATTTGCGCAATCAAGAGGTCACTTTGTTGATGCAAGATATACTGAGTTGTCGCAAGCACAAACTTGAACCCTTAATGATAATGGGTGACTTTAATGATGATTTATCTAAAGGGGCGTTAGCGCATTTATTTGATGAACCCCAGCCACACCACGATGATGTAGAACAAGCTTGGCGCTTACATGACGCATACAGCTTGAGCTCTTCAGAAAAGCCTCGACCTGCTACTCACTACTACGGTGGTCAGGCGAATGTATTGGATTACATTATATTGTCGGGTGAGTTTTCAGCGGATTACCAGCAACAAATGGCAGAGGTAAGCGCCTATCACTGCTTCGACCGCCATCTTACTCATGCCGATTTTTCTATCGATAGCCAAGCTAGCGATCATGCTGCGGTGATGATTGAGCTAAACGCCAGAGGGTAGTTTTGGCTTATAATCTATAGGGTTCAAATACTTGCTTCAGGTTCACTTTAGCTTTTAGGCGGCTGGCTAACAAATACATACCGCCAATCTTCCTATGGATTAGCAGCACATCAATGGGGGGAGTGTTCCAATAGTCATGCTCATAACTCAAGGTCATTCCGGTTTCGCGTAATTGTTTAGCTAGCGGAGATTGAGCAAAGTCATAATCACCGTCAAATTGCAGTGGCTTAATGACCATTGACAGCATTAACTCTAAGGTGGCAATTTGTCGCTCAGTGCTGTCGTCATTCACAAAACCTAAATCAGTGAGCGCGGCTAAATCTAAGGAAAAAGGCTGGTTTAAGGCTTTGCTTAACAAATGTCGGTAACCAGCTGAGAGTGCAGAGGGAAGTTGTCTGGTTGCGCCAAAATCAAGCAATATGATTTTTTGAGACTGCTTGGAGTAGAGATAGTTGGCAAAATTAGGATCTGTTTGCATTAATCCAAACTCGAACAACTCCATCATCAGTAGCTTAAACAGGTTATGCATTATTTTGTCGCGCAGTGCCTGTGGCTCTTCGCTTAGCTGATCAATAACCTCACCATCATGATGGCTCATTGTGAGAATGTTGCTGGTGGTTAGGTGGTCAAATAACTGTGGTAATTCAAATTCAGGGTGAGTCGCTAATTTTTGTTGGTACTGGCGTAAATACTCCGATTCTTGCAGGTAATCGGCTTCTTGATGCAGCTGTAGTTTGGCATCTTGTAAGATTTGCTGATAATCAAACTGCTTCGGTAACAAGCCGCTTATATTAAGCAAGCTAACAACATTATCTACATCACTATCTATGCTGTCTTTTACCCCAGGATACTGAATTTTAATGGCAACCCGCTGTTGCTGGCTGAGGTAGGCACTGTGTACTTGGCCAATAGATGCGGCCGCAATCGGTTGTAGTGAAAACTGCTGAAATTGTTGTTGCCAATCTTCGCCCCATTCTTTAAGCAGTACTTGGCTTAGCTGGCCTATCGGCATGGGGTCGGCGTCGGCCCGTAATCTCGCCAGTAACTCACTCACTTCTTTGGGTAGCATCTCTCCCGCATCCATCGACATTAATTGGCCAACTTTCATGGCGGCTCCGCGCAATTTAGCCAGTTGGTCTGCTACCCGTTTCACGTTATTTGGGGTAAGTAATACCTCATTAAGCTTAGGGCGTTTTCCAGCGGCGAGTTGCACCGCTCCTTCGGCAATCATTCCACCTGCTACGCGTGAAGCCAGCGAACCAAGGCGACCAAGCCGAGCTAAGCGGCCGCTGGGTACCTTTGAGGCTTTAGAGTGTTTAGGGCTATTAATATTGCTACCTACTAAGAGCAAAAGACTGTGTTTAACAATACGCCATTATTTTTCATTTAGATCGAATATTGTGAAAAAACACAGCGTTAAGCCTTGGGCTTTTAAGGGTTTCGCAATCTGAAAATCAACCCGGCTGATAGTTTATATTTAGTTTTATCAATGGGTTACGCTTGTATTTCTCCTTTGGCCTAAAGCTTGCTGAGTCATCAGTAAATCAAGTGAATTTGCAAATTGCTAGAAGAGGCCAAAATGAAAAAATTATTAGGATTGTTATGTTGTTTACCGCTGTTTGCCAACGCCGGGATTATTGCTAACGGAAGCTTTGAGAGTAATGATGTTCGTCGTGGTGGCTGGAGCTACTTCTCGAGTAACGACGTTCAAGGTTGGCAGGGGCACAACATTGAGATTTGGGATAGCTTATTCAACATCAATGCGGTTGAGGGCGATCAATTTATTGAGCTTAACGCCCATTGTTCTGGTGGTGGTTCGCGAGCCTGCCAATCGGGTAAATACAGCATTTACCAAGACTTTGCGAGTAACCAAGGGCAGCAGTACAGTTTCGGTTTATCTTATCGAGCGAGAACTAACAGAAATGAGTCTTTTCAGGTAAGTATTGAAGATAGCGTAGGAAATACGGTGTATTCGCAGTTATTGGCCGATCATAATAATAATTCGTGGCGTCAATTTAGCGGAACCTTTGTAGCAAACGATAACTGGTCGAGGATCCGGTTGGATTCGATGATTAACGGTTCACTAGGCAACTTAATCGATAACGTTTACGTGGAGGCGATTCCGGTGAGTAGCTTTAGCGCAGCCACCTTTGCCGTATCTGAGCCAGCAAGTATTATTTTGCTTATTTTTGCCTTAGCGGCTTTGATTATCCTTCGAAAAAAACGAGCCGATTAAGGCTCGTTTTTACAAAAGGCAATATACAAACAGGTGCTTATCGTTTTAGGTAAGCTTGTAATACTTCACCACCACTATCAACATTCAAAGGCTTAAAGATAAAACCTTGAATACCTTGGCTCTGACAAGCATCTACCACACTGGCATCGGTAACCGAAGACAGCATTACAATGGGCGTGCTTTGGTCAGTTTCGCGCATTTTTGCTAAGGCTTTATCACCGTTAAGGCGGTTCATCACCACATCCATAAATATAAAATCAGGCTGCTTGTTTAGCAATTGCTCTACGGCGGTATCGCCATCTTCTGCTTCAATCACATTGTGATAACCAATACTGGCTAAGATCCGAAGCATTGCTTTCCTAATTAATGGGCTGTCATCCACCGTCATGATTAAAGCATCTTTTGCTAGAGGCTCACCTTCTGTTGGCGGCGCAACAATACAGGCGTCACTGTTAATTACCGCTTCTTGATAGCTGTTTTGTTGGTCAAGCTGACGCACCAATAAGTTGAAGTAGTAGCGGCCTACGCCTTCTACATGCACGGGTACCGTAACAATTTGTTGTACGCCCTCTAGGTAGCGGCTCATGTCAGCTAAATCTAATGCAACATGGGGGCTAGAAAATTCGAATCCGAGTTTGTGTTGTTGTAATAAATGGGTGGCGCGACCAACAATGGTATTCCCCCATTCTTCTAAGGCGGCTACCAACTCTTCGTCTAGGCTATCACTGTTGCTTGCTTCACCGACTAAAGATTGTTGAACGGCTTGGCCTATTGCTACGGCCGTTTCTTGGTAGTGGTGCATTAAAACCACGCCGTCTAGTTGCCCTTGCATGTCAGAACAAACCGCGTAACCTTTAAAGCGAAAATCTTCTACTTTATCAATGAAGGGTTCGTCGGCAGTGCCGTCTAAACCGGTCATGAGTTTAAGGCTCTGTAAAGATTCTTGAATGAAAGGATGAAGAATAATTTTATGAATGGTTTCTACTGTCATAATTTTCCTTTAATAATAGAGCCCAAGTGGGATCTATTTGCTACTCCTAGAGCATTTGTCATATGTTTGATAACGCAAACTACTCTATGGAAGAAGTATTTACGATTCAAGCAAAGCGAACAAATGTGCGATCCCTGCCTATAAAAGGCAGGAAACCAGTATCGGATTACTACCCAGACTAAGGAAAGCCCATGCCACATTGTGTAATTGAATGCCCTGCAGATTTAGCCCGAATTGTTAATTTTGATGTTTTAGTGGAAGCCGTTCACGACGCAGTAGAAGCTAGCGGCTTGTTTGCTGATGGTGATGTAAAAGCTCGTTTAGTACTGGCTAATCACTATAGGGTAGGCGGTAAGCGCGCGCCTTATGTGCATACTTCAGTGCATATCTTAAGTGGCCGTAGTGAGTTACAGAAAAAGCACTTAGCCGACGCGGTTGCTAAAGCTGTGTGTGAGTTATTACCTAGCGTGAAAATGGTATCGGTAGAGGTAAGGGATATTGCTCAGCAATATTACAGTAATCGCGCAGCAGTGAGTGCTTTGAGCGAAGCGGTGTAAGGCCTTTGGCTGTTTCGTCATGCAGATTAAGTACGGCGCCCGTTTCACTGTTCCGAAAAATGGAACAATATAACTCGCGGCTGCCGCTCAATCTTCTTAGCTTTCTTGGTTAGTCTATGGTTGTTCACCAACGAGCTAAGTCTCTTTCAGGAGACTCAGCGTTTTACAACCAAGAGAGTTTATATGAAACATACTAAGAACCTATTGCTTACTGCATCACTTAGCGCTTTGTTTGCCAGTTCTGTAGCACTGGCGAATGCACCAGAGCAAAATGACGACATCCTCACTCATCAGCAGCGCCAAGTTGTTGAAGAGGCCGAACGTTTAGGTCGTTGTTTAGCGGTACATGCCCACGAAAACGATGCGCCGGTTCGTGCTGGGTTAGCGGGAATGATTAGCACTGTGCAGCAACCCGATCACGAAGCCATTGCCTTTATGACGCTAGTGGGCGAAGAAGCGGGTTACACCGTAGGTATGTTAGATGCACTGCAAAGCCAAGGTAATAATACCAGTGAGTACCTTGTGTCTATCAAGAGCAGTAACAATTGTAAGGTAGAAGAAACGATTAGTGAGCTTACCCTGCAGCAATAGATTGTTCGAACCGCCCAAGGAAGGGGCTAGGTTCCAGCTATGCCGCTCTCTAATGGCTTAAGAATGTTAGGCTTGCTGGGAAGTGGTTTCAGCTCCGCCATTGATAAAGGCAACGACCTGGCTTTCAGGTAAGGGCTTAGCAAAATAATACCCTTGCAAGAAATCTACCCCTAAACTGCGCAGCGTGTTCATTTGCGCTTCAGTTTCAACGCCCTCTGCCACTACCGAATAATTTAATGCCTGAGCAATATGCATCACTGCGGTAATGATCGGGTAGCCGTTGGTATCAATACGTTGCACAAAAGAACGGTCAATTTTTACGGTATTTACGGCTAAATCTTGCATGGTAGAAAGCGAAGAATAGCCAGTACCAAAGTCGTCTATAGATACCTGTACGCCAATATCTTGAATCGCTTTAATTTGCTCAGCCAAGAACAGTATGTCGCTGCTAAATACTGACTCGGTCATTTCTATATGTAAACGCTCGGGAGGTAATTGGCTGGCATGCAGCGCGTGTTTTACAATTTCTACAAAATCATGGTCTTCTAATTGGGTGACGGATACGTTCACACATACCGACAACGCCTGTTCTTGGGGCCACGAACTGGCAATTTGGCATGCATTGTCTAATACCCACAGGCCAATTTTTCGAATTAATCCATATTGCTCAGCAATGCCGATAAACTCATCTGGGGGGATCATTTCATCGTCAAGTTGCCAGCGTAGTAAAGCTTCAAAAGACACCACTTGGCAATCTTTAGCGCGCAAAATGGGTTGAAATGCCAAGCTAAGCTGCTGCTTTTCTATGGCTTGGCTTAAGCCATCTTTTAGCTTTAATTCACGGTGTATTTTTTGTTCTAGCTGATTGGAAAATACTCCCACGGTACAGGGCGAGCGTTTTTTCTGAGCGTACATTGCCGTATCGGCTAAGCGAATAAGGCTGTGTTCATTTTCTGAATGCTGAGGATAAAGGGCAATGCCTACCGTTGCGCCTACCGATAATCGATTATTTTGGAACGAGTAGGCTGCAGATAGCACCTGAATAATCTCTTCAGATTGCTGCACTGCTTGCTGCTCATCGCAGTTTTCTATGGCGAGTAAAAACTCATCGCCACCCCAGCGGCAAAGCAACTGGTGATTAGCGCTTATGTCTTTTAATCGGCGAGCGGTATTGTTTAGTACTTGGTCGCCTGTATCGTGGCCAATAGCATCGTTAATCTTTTTAAAACCATCTAAATCAATAAACAATACCGCTAAACTTTGCTGTTTTTTTTGGGCGGCAAGTAATTGCTGTTGCAAGTTTTGTAAAAAGGCGGTGCGATTAAACAACCCGGTTAAGGGATCAAGATTAGAGAGCTCGTAAATGGTATGAGTACGGCGCTCTACTTTTTCTTCCATGTGGTGCACTAGCAGGGCATTTTCATTTTTAAGTAAAATGGCTTGAGCGGTAAATTCAGCATTTTTCTTGGCAATCACCACCATAACAATGCCAAATAAAAAGCCTAAAATGCCTAGCATCTGGCGCTCGTAAATACCTGATAGCAGTAAACCAATAGAGGGTGGACCCAATAAGATAAACGCATAAAACATAGCAGTACGTTTATGCCCTGCCAGCACAGTGGCAGACCCACCAGCCATGGCTGAAATAATGATGATGTGGGTGCTTAGGTCAATGTCGGTGCTATTAGGATTGGCGACAACTTTTAGAATATAAACTGACCACAATAAAGCAGTGAGGTTAGCACCAGAGATAAAACGTAGTACCGCTTTGCTACCATTCAGCTGTTGGTTAATATCGCGACGCTTCCATAAATGCCAGTCCACTAACCGAATAAGTAATAAACTAGTCATTAACACCCACCAAGCGTGTTTAAACTGGCGCATCTCAGCGGTGTTGAAGGCAAACACTAAAAAACTAGAAGCAATGATGGAAATAAGTATTCCAGAAAATGCATTGTTGTATAACAACTGGGCAGCATCTCTTTGGGTACATTGCTTCAATTCGATATTGTCGATAACTATTACCTTGGCAAATACCTAAGCAAAATAGTGGGCTTATAGTATTTGACTACTCGTTCAGATTTAGCGCTAACAGAGCGTTAACGCAAAACAGTATAAATATGCTCAACATTGCTTGAGTGGTTCAATATAAAAAGCATAGCTGTAATCTAAGTATTTCTCGCGAAATCCTCAGATCGACGTCACAAAGCGAAGTGTTGAGTAGTGTTTTATGCCCAAGGGAGTCAGATACATACAAGACCTATGGGCAACATTCGCGCGCTAGCTTACCCTAACACTTTGTAATTAAGGTCTTAAAAGCGTTAAATTTTTATCACTTTTAATTCAATAAAAACGAGCTAATGAAAAAGTGAAATAAGCTGTGCAAGCAAAGTGCTTATCTAGCTGGATTCACCTAAATCTGTTTTGAAAATTAAGGATAAGCACTAAGCATAATGGCGCTGATGTTATCCTTAAAAGTGTGTTTTGGCCTATTTTAGTCGCTAAACTCTTGCAGGGCCCTTAGTGCTATTTCCGCTTGATGAGCGGGAACAAAAATGTGGTCGTGGTAAAACGCGGCCACAACATTGGCACTAATACCTCGTTCAGCCAGTTTAGTGGCTACCGCTGCGGTTAAGCCAACCGCTTCTAAACTAGAGTGTACCGTTAAGGTAATTTGTTTGAAGCTACTGTCAAAGTGCAAGTTTGCTAGCAGTGCTTGCTGCTTTTCTAGTATTAAGGTGAGGCCTTCGGTTTCTACAAAGCTGGCTAAGGGCTTAAGCGACAAATAGTCGCTTAGCTCTCCTTGCTGAGTACAAAAAACAAATTCTTGCTCTAGTAGCTTTGGCTTCATTGAACCTAATAAAAGTGCTAGCTCTTTAACGCCACTCATCTACCCTTGTTCCCCTTAGTTTTTTTGTGATAGCTCTAGCTCATCTATTTGCACTTGCAGATGAAGAGAGTTTTGATTAATTTGCGTTGCATTATGTTGCAGTTTTTCACCCTCAACTTCGGTGCTGGATGCTTGAGCGCTAATGCTTTCAATGCTGCTGGCCATTTCATTGGCGACGATGCTTTGTTCACTGGCTGCGGTAGCAATTTGCGAGCTCATTTGGTTTATTTGCTCTACGCCTTCGGTAATTTGCACAAACTTCTCTCGCGATAAATTAACTTTCTCTAGAGCCTCATTGGCCGAGGTATTGTTTTGGTCAATGGTACTGGCCGAGCTGCTAATTCCCGAAGAGAGATGCTCTAACATGGTTTGAATCTCTTTAGTGGCTTCTTGCGAGCGAGCTGCCAGATTACGCACTTCGTCTGCTACTACCGCAAAACCTCGCCCTTGCTCTCCGGCCCGTGCGGCCTCAATGGCGGCGTTCAGCGCTAACAGGTTAGTTTGTTCGGCAATGCTGCTAATGGTGTCGGTAATTGAGCTAATTTGTTGGCTTTCTTGGGCTAGATTTTTGATTTTGTCGGTGGTGGCGGCCATTTCGCTGCTAAATTGCTGCATTGTTTCCAGTGCATCAGCAACCACTTGGTCTCCCTCTTCAACGGTTTTACTTAAGTATTGAGTCGTATCGGCAGTGTTTTGCACATTCTCTCTTACGCCGTCTACTGTCACCGACATTTGATTCATGCCAGTGGCGATTTGAGTGGTATGGCTACTTTGGGTTCGCATACTTTGCAATACGTCATCACTGGTAGCAGAAAGGCTATCGGCGGTATCTATCATCGCTTTTACCGACTCAGATACTTGCATAAACATGGCTTTGTAGCGTGCCTGCACAATCTTAATCGACGCCAAGGCTTGCAGCATTTCTAGGTTGCCATCAACGGTGATGGCTTGGGTGAAGTCTCCGGCGGCTAAGTCTCTATTGTGCTGCTGAATCAAGCGAATTCGCTGGTATACGTGTTTATGGCTATAGAACCAGTAGATCAGTTGAACCACTGCGCCACTTATTGCGAGCAGCTTTATGGTGGTATTTTCTGACGCTATAACAATGGCTGCACACAGGCATAATAGCAGTAGGTTAAACATCATATTAATGGTGCTAATCGAGGTGCGTTCAAATAATGGTGCATTAGGAATCTTGATGCTGCTATTGCTACGCATTTTTGCGTAGAGCTTTTCGGCTTCGCTTACCTGTGCGTCATTAGGTTGAGAACGAACCGACTGATAACCTACGGTTTTTCCTTGTTTCACAATAGGCGATACAAAGGCGTCTACCCAGTAATAGTCGCCATTTTTACAGCGATTTTTTACATATCCACGCCATGGGTTTCCTGATTTTACGGTTGACCAAAGGCTTTCGAAAGCTGCAGGAGGCATTTCTGGGTGGCGTACTATATTGTGGTCTTGGCCAATGAGTTCTTCGCGAGTAAAGCCGCTAATGGCTACAAAGGCGTCATTAACGTACTTAATTTTACCCTGTAAATCGGTGATGGAAACTAAGTCTTCTTTGGACGTGAATTTTTGCTCTTGCTGGGTAATGGGTTGATTATTTCTCATTTACCGTCCTTTAAATGTGCAGTGCCTAAATCATTAGCGGCATTCACTAAGCGCAAGCCAGAACGCCAAGCAATAAATACGCGCAAAATATTGTTTCGTAATTAGCCAAAGTGTAGCTGGGTAAACTATTGGCAAAATTAATATTAGTGCTTTTGACCGCGAGCTTGGCGGATTAATCACGCTTTTGGGGCGCGGTGTTTGTAAGATGTCAGTTTATTGAAAGCGGCTGGAAAGGCTTGTGGCTGAGCTAAAAGCGCTACTTTTATAAATCTTGAATTGCTTGGTTTAGCGTCATGGGGGAGCTTGTTTTCTAGAGAGGCCCCGTATTTTGTTTGGCGGTAAGCTTATGCTAAGAGTTAAATGTAGAACGAACCTGTTAGGGGGAAGCGTTTGCTGCTTAATGGCATAAGCTAGACAATGATTGGGTCACTAAATACTAGGGTTTTAGCCAACGGGAATATTCGCTGCTGCTGTCCTTCATATCCAAATATAGCCATACCATGCGATCTACAAACCACGCTTTAAATGCCATGATCCAACAGTTAGCTGCTATGAGTATTGTGATATCTAATTGGTAAAGCCCGTATATAAATAGCGGAACACCTAAGCCAGATAATACCTGCAGAATGATACAGGGTTGTAGGTGGTGCCGAGGAATCTTGACATGTTTACGTTTAAGATAAATTCGCTCGCCAAAGGTACCCATGGAGGCCCAGTTATGGGTGTTAGTGGGTTCACCAAATAAACGGGGATTAACCCATATCCAAGCAATAGACAGCAGAATGGGCACTATTGCATATATACCGAGCCATTGCCGAGACCAAAACGCGAGTGATATTAGCGGCAAAATACTAAAGCGGCTGTACACACTCCAAGGATTTGCATGGCGGCGCCAACTACGTTCGTCCATGCCCATCAGTTTTTCTGCCAACTGAGTAATATTCATAACTCTTTAGTGACCCTTGGGCAAAGGAGCAGCCTTTGTCTTGGCTAAATGGGTACTGATGAAATAGCAACAAACGCAAGCTGCAGCGATACCAAGTAAGTCGGCAGAGGCATCTACTAAATCAAAGGTTCGAGTTGGCATATAGGCTTGGCTAAGTTCTTCGCCTAGTGCAAAAACAGTCACCGCTATTGCTCCCCAGTAAATAGGAATGTTGGCAATGCGTAGGCCGCTGAATTTGGTCGCTAATACGCAGATGAAGGTGAGCGTGCCAAACAAACCAAAGTGGCCTAGTTTGTCACCATAGGGAAGGGATCCTACCACATTGAAAAATACGCTACTGGCGCCAGTATTGGCCAAATAAATTACCCAAAGGATAAAACTAAACAACAGTAGGGCTAAAATGCTGGCAAATTTATACATGAAAGAAAGCTGAGCTAAGAAACATTGTTGAGCAATATAACAAGGAGTGGTGATTAAGATAAGTCATTAGTTTCACAACACTTAGTCTTTGATCGCCTCCTTTCAATAGTGGCTCGATTGCTTAGTTGCATAAGAAAGTTGGTTTGATCGCCATTAAATGAAAATGCCCAGATACGATAACCCCTAATTGGGGAAGAGGGTTGCTAAGCTTGAACATAAGCACTCGCAGCTAACAAGGCCTTAGCTGCGAGTGATAAAGCTTACAGTTTGAACTGATTTACTACTTGGTAGAGTTGATCGGTTTCATTACTGACGTTGTCGGATTCTTGGCTGACTTTACGGGAGTTGTCAGAGGTGGTTTTCGATTTGGTATCAATATCGTTGAGGTTTTCGCTAATGCTGCCAATCACAGAGCTTTGCTCATCCGTCGCTGTCGCTATTTGTAAACACATATCATTAACTTGCTCAATCGCCCCTCTAATACTGTTGAAGGCTTGTTGAGCTTGCTTCACATCTTCTACGGTCGCGTCTACGTGGTTATTGCCAGCTTCAATGCTTTCAACAGCATTTTTCACGCCACTGCCTAGGTTTTCGATCATTTGGCGAATATCTTCGGTTGATTGCTGGGTTCGCCCGGCTAATGAACGTACCTCGTCGGCCACTACCGCAAAACCGCGACCTTGTTCACCTGCGCGCGCTGCCTCAATGGCAGCGTTTAACGCTAATAGGTTAGTTTGTTCGGCAATGCCTCTAATCACATCCATTACCGATGAAATGCTGGCGGCTTCTTTTTCCAAAGTGCCAACCACCTCTACTGATTCCTCCATGCGTACCGCTAATTGCGTGGCTTTATCGGCAGAAGACTCTATCACTAAGGCGCCTTGCTCGGCTTGTTGCGCTATGTCACGGGTTGCATTTGCTACGTGTTCAGCGTTTTGTGCCACTTCTCTTACAGCCACGCTCATTTCTTCTACTGCAGTCACAATCATTGCAATTGCATCATGTTGTTGTAGTGACAATGATTCGTTTTCTTCGCTTAGCTGGCTTAGCGAGTCGGTATTGCGTTTCAAAATTTCACTACTATTTGATACGCGAGAAATAGAGGCGTGCAACTTACTCATAAATTGATTGTAGGCTTGGGCTACCTGGCCCAATTCATCTTCGCTTGATACTGTTAAGCGTTGAGTTAAGTCACCATCTCCATCGGCAAGTTCAACCAAACCATCGCGTAATTGTTTGGCCGGAGTCGCTACGGCTTTGGGAAGGAGGAGGATAATCAGAAATATTATGCCTACTACAATGGCAATAATAATCAACATTGAAGTACTGGCTCTATCGGCTAAGTGTTCTGCTTGAATGGTGCCATCTTTAGTCTGTTGCATGAGCTCACTAGTCACGTCATCCATCGGTTCTCGCACCGAATCAAACAGCTTTTTACTGCCAGTGATACTAATTTCGTCGGCTTCTTGATAATTGCCAGCCTTAGCGGCATTAATCGCTTTGTCTGATAACTTAATGAGTTTGCTTAAGTTACTATTAAAAGTAGTAAATGTTTGACGATAATCGTTGCTATCTAATGCCGCAGCAGCGGTATTTGCTCTGTCTTTGGCTTGGCCAAAATCGCGATTACGTTTATCGAGTACTTTTTTTAGTTTTTTTGCATCGCCTTCGCCATTTCGATACATCGAAATTAGGCTTAGCTCACCCACTTTAGCTTGATACAGATCTTTGTCAGCGTCTAACAAGTAGCGCATTGAGTGGGTGATAACGCTATTTTGGTACTCAGCCTGATCACTTAATTGCTTAAGGGATGAGTAGTTGTTGATAGCCAAAATTAACACTAAGCCAAGTACCGCCAGCAAGGGAAGGCGAATTTTGTTGGCTAAATGAGTATTCCTAAAGTATCCGAACATAGATAATCCTTTTATGAAACAGGGATGAGCACCGCAGTGGCAGCGTACCAACATATTATAGAAACAAAGTTATCAAGCTAAAATGATCTTGCCCCGTTATTGTAAGCTGGGTGCTAAGCCAGTCACGTTTTTATTGCTCGGCGCTTTACTCGGTAATCTCCTACCGATTAAATAAAAAAACTAATAGTTTTTGAAAAGAAGATAAGTTTCGTGAATATTAGAAAGGTGGATTTAAACCTACTGGTTTACTTAAACGTATTGCTGGAAGAGCGCAATGTCTCTAAGGCTGCTAACAAGCTAGCACTAACGCAGCCTACTATGAGTAATGCCTTAAAACGTTTGCGAGAATTGTTTGACGACCCGCTGTTAGTGCGTACTGCCGAAGGCATGACTCCCACCGAAAAAGCCACCAAACTTAAACCTGAAATCGTGAGTTTGTTAAGTTTGGCCGAGAAAATAACCCAGCCAGACAAAGACTTTTCGCCGGAACAAAGTAGCGTGACTTTTCGTATTATGTGTAACGACTATATTGAAGCGACCTTACTGGCCCCGTTCATTCAAAGTGTATTGAGCAGCGCGCCCAAAATTAACTTTGATTTGTTTGGCCCTGGCGATATTCGTTTGAGTGATATGGAAAAAGGACACATAGATTTAGCCATTAATCGTTTTACTAGTTTGCCTAAAACCTTTCATCAATCGAGCATTTGGCGCGACAACTTTTGTTGTTTGCTGCATAAAGACCACGCTTATACCGAGCAGCTTAGCCTAGATAGCTATTTAGACAGCGAACACGTTTGGGTGAATCGCGCGGGCTGGGGAGCAGAAACAGCAGTGGCTAACCAAAGCAGTGGCCATAAGTTGGGTTGGGTAGATGAAGCCTTAGCTCAGCTTGACCAAAGCCGAAATATTCGGGTTTATACACGCCATTATGGCTTAGCGGGCTTGCTGGTGGCTCAACCACAATTGATCGCCACCTTACCGCGCCGACAAGCGATGTTGTACAAAGATAATCAAGACTTACGCATTGTTCGGGTGCCTTTTCAAATTGTGCCTATCGAAACTAAAATGATTTGGAGCCCTTTGCTGCAGCACTCTAAGGCACACCAATGGTTACGCCGCTCATTGATTGAATTCTCTGCCTCGGTGGCCGATAGATAACAGCAAAACTTAGTACTATTCACAAAATCTATAGTTTGTATTGAAAACTACAATTTCATTTTATTTTGGTGGCGCGCTATCTTGAAGGTGAAGCTTAGTTAAGGGTTTAGCTAAGCAAACAAAACAATAATAAAAACCACCAGAAGGAAATTGACCATGAATACATCACAACATAGCGGTCAAGGTTACCAACACAGAGACAACCTATTTATTGATGCGCCGTTACTGACATTTATTGAGCAGCAATTGCTTGCTAATAGCTCTGTTGCATCAAGTCAGTTTTTTGAGGCCTTGTCTGTCTTGGTAGAAGAATTTGGTGGAACCTATCGCAGACTTAACCAAAACAATAACGAAATGGCCTGCGAAGATCACTTACAACAATGCCAAAAAAGTACTCAAGCGCCAACGTCCATCAATATTAGTCGTGGCAGCAGTAAAGCAATTTTAGATGAATACAGTTGTGCTATTCCAAGTTGTATTCTCGATGTGTTAACCACCACAATGATTGCCGAGCAGCAAGATATGATGTTGTCGTTAAGTACCAGTAACCCCGAAGAAGCAGAGCTAATGGAAGCCGTGTTTAAACGCGCTCATGATTTAATGGGCCTTACTAAGCAACATATAGAAGTGATTCGTCCGGTTGATAATGTAGCTTGTATCGCTCAAGCGCGGCAACGTGCTGAGTATGCAGAGCCTCAAGCAATGGTAAGCCACGGATGATCGTAAATGTAGAGCGTAAAAAGCCAAGCAATGCTTGGCTTTTTCTTTTGAGCTGGAGTTACCTTAAGCTCTTAACTTATCGAGCGCCTAGTAGGGCTTAGCCACCAAGCACTTGCTGAACATAATTTTACTGTTGTTGGGATCGCCCTCATCTTGGTAGCCGGATATCTGGTAGCCCGCTGATATGAGTAACTGCAGCATAGCAGGGTAGCGATTCATTGATTTTACCGTTAGCTGTTTATAGCCATTTTTAATCGCCCAGGTTTCTTGGCGTAGCCGTAATTGAGAAGCAATGCCTTGCTTGCGGTAAGCTGGCATTACACCGCCGATCCAGCTGTAAAAAATATCTTTTGATACTTGGTAACCAAGCTTATAAGCGACCGGCTTCCCCTCATGGCTGGCGACTAAAATGAGAGAGTTGGCATCAGCTAAGCGCGTAATGATCTTGGCCTTAGTGGTTTTATGGGCAAACTCTGGGATTTGCGCGTCCACTTCTAATACTTGCTCTATTGTTCCGCATTGATATTCAAGCTGCATAAGGCGCTACAGTACTTTTTTGTATTCAAACAGGGTAAAAGGATCGTTCGGTCTAGGCTGCATTTCGCCAACTTTTTTGTAACCCAGTTTTTGATAAAAGTGTTGGTTTCTAAAAGCTTTGTATGGCGTCACTAAATGCCAAACAGAGATGGTAGGGTAGCACTGCTCGATAAGCGCCATAGCGGCAGAACCAATCCGTTTGTTTTGGAAAGAATCACTGATGAAAAAGTACTTAATTTCCATCTCAGAGTTGCTTAGCGGCACCATTAACATACCGCCCGCTAACTCGCCGTTGTATTCGATAGTGTAATAGTGACCTTTAGCTATTTGCTCGAAATGCCAAGGGAGAGACTCAATACCTGGAGGGTAAGCGCCATATTGTTCTGCATCTTTACTAAAAGCCTGTATGGCAATAGTTTGCAGTTGTTCAGCATCACTGGCATTTGCTTGTTTTAGTTGGGGTGTCATAAAGGTTTTGTTGAGGTGGCGTTACAGATAATGATAAGCCTAATTATCTTGCTTAGCATTAAATAGGTGGCTTTGATTGATGCAAAAAAGCCAAGCGGATGCTTGGCTATATTTGGACATTAAAGCTAGGGCTTATTGGTTTTGCTTCTCTTGCTGAGCTATCCATACTTTTACTAATTCCAATAAATCGGGATTGGCTTTTAGTGCTGAGGTTGCAGCAGCAAATTGGGTGACCGTATCACCGGTGAATAAAGCCATGTTCTCTTCCACATAAAACTTCATTAAGGAAGCCCGTTTTAAGTTTTTACCATGGCTTTCATTGAACTGTTTTAGATGGCTTTCAAACTCACTCAAAAAAGAGCTAGTGAATTTTAAAGTGACCGGCATAATTTTTTCTTCGTTCATTTGATTCGCTTCTAGGTACTTAAGGATTCCTAAAGTATACCTCTATGTAACTTTTTTAATAGTTTCCTGTGTGGGTTTGGCTGGTGGGTGGCCAAACCAAGCCAGTAACTTGGCGAAACCAAGCTTAAGTGACGTTATCAGCTTACTTAGCAGGGCTTTAAGGTTGTCTTTACCCATGATTATTCCAGCAAAGAACAGCATTATTTCAGGTAAACCCGCTACCGCAAAGGTAATAGCGGTGGCTTTTACTGCGGTACTTAAAGGGCTAGCTGTAATGATAGGAACGGCGATAAAGGGTAGAGCTATGGCAATGGCTACTAAGGCAATACCGGTGTTTAGTCTTGTGTTATTCATGTTGACCTCGTTTTAGCTTTTTGCGCTAGGCGCAATCTAAAGTAAGGCCGTCCTTGGCGGGATGTATTTAGGCATTAACTCGCATTGATTCAGTATTGAATTCATAGTGCTTACTTAATTTTTGCCTAAGGTTCTTATCCTGTTGACTGGTGTGCTCGCAGGAAAAAGTTCGTTGCTGATTAGGTTTTGTTACCCCATTAGCGGGTAAATTTTTCTTTGTTCTATTGTTGTTTCGAGATTTAATATATACAAAAAAGAAACCCAAAAGAAACCCTGTTGTGTTTCTTTTGGGTTTTCTTTGAGTTTTTGATGGGCGGGAGTGTTGTAAGTATTTGTGTTTTTCTCAAATAGTGTTGCCTATCTTTTTGTTTTAATAAGATTTTATGGTTATTACATTGCAGACTAAAAAAACACTTCAATGAAAGGTTACAAAAAATAGTTGGGTGAACATTTCGCTCTAAAGATTGATAAAACACCTAGGATGGCTTGTTCAGCAGGTTACAGTCTGCAGTTCTTAAGCCTTAAATGTAGTCGTTATGAGCAGGGCGCTTAAGTGTTTGGATGTGCGGTGGCTTGGCGCTAAATAGGTTTTTAGTATGGAGGCGGTAGGTGGAGAAATCGCTGGCTTAGAATGAACAAAGCCAGCAATCGATGCTGGCTTCTATAATTTGCTGAATAAGTTTTTGCTTAAACTAATTTCATCTCTTGGATGATGTCTGAGGCTATCTCTGGTTTGGTACTGGTTGGCTTCTCATGAAGATCGGCTTTCAAGTTTCCTTTGCGATGGGCTAGGCCGGCTTCTAGTTTTTTTAGTGCTGCTGCAATGGCTGGATACATTACTGCGTTCGTCGATTTTGCTGAAACTCGCACGCCTTCATAATTAGTGAAAACTTCTATGTGATGTTGCCCGTGCTCTTTTGTGATGATGATGTCGCAGCTTATCAGTTGTGGAAAGTGGTTCGATATTTTCTCAAATTTTCTTTCAACTTCAGTTCTTGATTCTTCGCCTAAGGATACGTGCTGGGTTTGAATATTCACTTTCATATAATTACACCTTGCTTATCACTACGTCCTTTAAACTTAGCAAACTCTGGCCACTTAGCCCAAGCGTATATTGCACATGTGTGATTAAGTTCGGTGTATTAAAAAAATCTTGCGGTTATGCCTTGAAATTAGCCGCTTGAAAAACAATATCTTGGGTAGGTTATTTTGTTTAGGAATGACAAGGTCAGATAAGTGGATAAATATCTGCTTAAGTACTGAACAAAGAGGGTGTAAGCCCGAAACTAAGACTAGTACTTCACTGTCTATAACTCTCATGATTTAGCGGCAGGGTAAGAAAGCTCGGCCGTATAGACGCTAGCCGAGCTTGTTACTATTCTCAACGGTGACTAATTACAAACAGTTCCACTTAAATTTACGATTTCAGCCTTAGCGTTTGAGCTTCCTTTATCCACTTGAACACCAATAACGACAGACCCATTGGCAGCAATATTCCCGTTCCATGGGAGGTTTTTGGCGGTGTAAGGGTTGTTGCCACTAAACTCTGCATTCCAGCTATTGCTTACCGTTGAACCATCGTTAAGTTGCCACTGGATTTCCCAACTATTTATTGCCGAACTACCGGTATTGGTGATGGTAATATCTGCGGAGAAACCGCTGCTATAGTCTTGGTTTATGGAATAGCTGCAGTTTGATGTTAGCTCCGGATCTGGCTCTGGCTCAGGGTCAGGACTTGGGTCTGGATTAGGAGTAGTGGTCGACGTTTCTACAAATTCTATCCAGTTAAGGTTAAAGCCGCCAGATAAGATATTAGCCCGCAGAGAATTACTGCTGGCATCTTGTATGGTGACGTCTTCAAGCGTTACCGTTGTCCAGTTTTGCCATCCGCCTGTTCCACTAAAGTTAGCCGTTCCCAGGTTGTTTCCATTGAGTTGTAACTGAATCGAGTGAGCAGCAGTACCATTGGCGGCAACGCGAATATTGATGTCATAGACTCCGGTTTTAACATCAGCGAAGGTGTAATCTAGCCATTCCCCGTTTGCTACCCAACCTAGATTATAACTGCCACTTGTGTCGGTAGTACTTTGGATATCCACATCATCAGATCTAAACACATTGCCGTTGTTATTGGCGGTAGTATCAAAGTAACCGGTGTTGTTTCCTCCAAGGTCGTAATGTTGCGCTTGAATTCGACCAGGAATGCTCTGAGAAACATAAGCGTCTTGCTGTGGCGAAGAACTGCCGCTAGCATCGCTTTCTCTTACTCCCAGTCCCTGTTGAGAAGTAGGAACGATAAGCTTGCCAGAATTATAATAAGCACGGCCATTAAAAGTACTTCTATCGTAAGAACCGGTTCCCCAAGATGCACTATTCAGCCAACGGTTTTTTACTGCTTTGCGGTAACTGTTTTTATTCGGCGTCGTTGAGCGATAAGCGTCGGTTTTTAAACCAATTTGCTTAAAGCGATTGTCGGGGTAACTGTTGGGTTTAGAGCTTTTTAATTCGAAGTTGAGTGACCCGGGGTCAACAAAGTGCGAAGTGTCTAGGCTAATGCTCCCTCTCTCTGTGCCATAGCCTGGACTGTGTTGAAAATTGATGTCGGTGTTGCTAAACAAGTTGTCGTAAATGCGTATTTCGGTAGGAAACATGCCCAATTTAGCTCTTGAGTCCCTTAGCATTGTTTTGAGGTAAGGGTATCGATTGGCCCAGTAGGAGTTATCCCAAGACAAGTTGTAAGTTGCGGTTTGATTGTTAACAAAATCGCCTAATACTTTTTCTGCTCGGCCCAAGTAATTACTTTTTGATGTTGAGTTTGGGTTGTCTTTTAGAAATGCCACTGAGGTGTTATACGCTTTCTGGAACGTGGCGTCTCTGCCTAGTAAATCTACCGCTTTTCGTGTGTCCATCAAATAGTTGTATTGAACGGTATGTCCAGATCCCATATTCATTTTTATGGATTGTGAGCCCGCTTTATACATCGTGTTATACAAGTATTGTTCGCCAGCGTCATAGTCGTCGGAGAAAAAGCCCGCTCGTTCTACTAAGCCGGGAGTGGTAATTAGGTGGTGAACAAAGTTGTATTGGAGCTTGTTTCCAAAAGAGAAAATATTCGCACCAGTATAGGTAGCGCCTCCATCGCCTTCTTCATTACCTACATTGAATATTTCGTTGTATTCAAGGGTATGGTCAACCCCGCTAAAGGTAATGGGTTGCGCATTACTGTTGTGTACCAAGTTATGTTTGAATACTTGCCCTGCACCGGCAATGCCGACTACATCGCCACGCCCATCGGGAAGGTTAACTTGTGAAAAGTGATTGTTTTCAAAACGATTTCGACCATGGGTTATTCCACTCGCGTTATAGCTTCCGCCTCGCAGTCGGCTGCCTCGGCCATTGTCATAGAGATCTGAACTAATAAGGCTAGAATTTGTGGCGCGGTCTCTTAAGTTTACCGGGGCTAGCGGCAGCGCGGTGTAGCGAAAGGTACAACCTGCAATCTTAATATTGTCGCCTTGATTAACGGTAATTACACCGTCTTCGCTATTTCCTTTACCAAAGTGCTGAAATACAATCTTTTCAAAAGAAAGGTGGTTAGCGCCATTGACATAAATGGCTTGCGGGCCAGCCCAAACCCCAACGGTATCGTTGCCTGACATCGTGCCATTGGGCGGGAATATGTATAAACGGTTGTCGGTTTTATCAAAAAACCACTCTCTCTCTACATCTAAGGTGGCCAGCATGTTTTTAATTCGAAAACGTGGGGCGGTGGTAGAGCCTTTTAAGGTGTAACGTGCTTTGTTTACCATTACAAAGAGTCGGCTGCCGGTGCTGCCAAAACGTTGCACCGGTATTTGCTCTCTAAACCAATCGGCACTGAGGTATCCATCGATATACGCTTGTCTTCCATTTCGTTCTAATTCAATACGAAACTTGTCGTAGTCAATCTCTTCATGCATTCGAAACCTGTCACCTAAGGGGGCATCGTGGGTGCCGTTACCTGTTCCTAAAGAGCTAATAGTTGAAACGTTGAAAAAACCAATATTGGGTGAACGAGTGGTGATTAACGGTTGGGTATTAAAGCTAAGCCCTGCGCCTGGCTCTTTAAGGAGATTGATGAGGCTTTGGTCGCTAATAACCTGAGACCATATCTTACCTGCGCCAGTGCTATGCAAACGGCTACGCAGGCTACCTTCTACTAATTGAAACTTAGAGGCATCAATTTTTGCTAAGCCGTCAAAAAAAGCCGTTTCTCCGCTGTAAGAGCGATATGTTACTGGTGCAGCCGACGAGCCTGAATCGGCTGCTGAAAAGGTGACTTGCTCAGTAATGGGGTAAGTACCTGCTCGAAAATGCACCGTGCTTGGAGAGCCATCTTTCTCAGCTCTTACTTTATCTCTTGCGCCTTTTAGGGTTTTTAAGGGCGATTGCAGGGTTCCGCTGTTGGCGTCATTTCCTTCTAGCGACACGTAAATATCAATCGCCTTTGCGGTGAAACAAAAAAAGGTGAGGGCAAATATAGAGAGAAAAATTGTAAACCTAGTTAGCTTGCCCATTGTTAGAAGTGAAGGGCTGGAAAGGCGAGTTGCTGCGGGTTTGCCTTTTTCGACGCGTGTAGAAGGTGAAAACCTATGGTGTGTTGTCGTGCTTTCTATATTCATTTTAGCTGCCTAAAGCGGGTGATTGTTGATATAGAAATAATCTGTAGTTATCTAACGTTGCTTAGATAAAAAAATGCCCTTTATTTCCATACATAAATTCCGTTATGTACTCAACTATTCCGGTGCGGAATGACAGCATGAAAGGCAGTTATAGTTCTTATTGTTAACGTTAACAATTAAGGTTTTGGGCTTTTCATTTATTTTTTTTGTTTAATAGCTATTTAGATGTTTTTTGTGTGAGGTGGCCGCTAATGCAGGATGGCTTAAGCAATATAATGAGGCCGGAGATGGCTCGGGATTATTTTCTTTACTGCTATCCATTTTCTCTCAGCTAAATCCTTGATTCCCTAAATTACGTTAATCTGTGCTGCCGAAAAACCACTAATGTGGCTAGCCTAGCTAGCTGATTGGGTCAATCAATAAGCGTTAAGGCTTTGGCTTGCGGCACTATGTATGGTGGTCTGTATTCAAGCATTTTAGAGTGATTTATCAGGTTAATTTATAGACGGTGGGCATCCTGATTACGGTGATTGAACAGCTGTTCTGAGTTTATCGGAAAGGCAGGAGTATGAATGGCCGTTAAGGGTGTTAGCAGCGTAAAGGGCGGCGTGATGACATCATCACGCCGCATAATTAATAGCGGATATTAATAGCCAAGCAGCAAGGCCCAGTAAATACGGTAACTACTGTTAGCGTTTTCGGCTTTGGCTGCGCCAAAGTCAATATGACTTGGGTTCATAATATGTCGGCAATGCCCTTCGCTGTTTAGCCAGCCGTTCATCACGTCGTCAACCGAGCCGTAACCCGCACCAATATTTTCTCCGGCCCACGTTTTGTTGTAGCCATGTTTTTTGGCTCTGGCATTGGAGTCTGAACCATCTAAACCTGTATGAGAAAAGAAGTTATTGTTGGCCATGTTACTGGCGTGTTCTTGGGCAGCTAACTGCAGCGACTGGTGCAGGGTAACGGCTGTGGTGGCTGGGTAATAGGTGCTTCCACAGTTGCGAGCAACACTACGCGCTTGGTTTACTGCTGTTAATAGTTGCGCCGAGACACTGTCTGTATCGCCACCGTTACCGGGATCTGTCGGGTCGGTTGGGTCTGTGGGGGGCAAGGTTTCGGTCCACTCGGTAAGCTGAGCATCGTCCAGAATAAACTCAGTTCCAGCACTTGGGCCGAAGAAGTACAAATCGGCGCGGGTAATTGCACCGCTAGCCTGAACAGTAAAGTCCGCCTCAAGTGCTTGCCAATCAGTGGTTCCGTTCACCTGAGATAACTTATGCCAAGTATATCCGTTGTTATCTTGAATCAGTAAGCGAGACTCAATTTTGGTGCTACTGCCTGATGCCATACGTACCATTGCTTTTAACTGGTAACGTTTGCCAGCACTAATCACGCCCGCTATATCTTGTTTAGGGCCGTGATACCACTGACTGCGATTTTTGCTAATTAAGGCATAGTTACTGTTATGGGCTGTATTTGTGATGGTGGTTGTGGCGGTATAGCCTGACGCCCAACCTTGCGCATTACCTGACTCTAAGTCTCCATTTGTGAGAAGATTGGGCTCTGGTAGTGGCGGCTCGCCACTACCACCGCCGTTGTCTCCTCCAGTGTTATCGTCAACTGGAATTAAACGCAGTTGATCTAAACGTGCACCGTCTTCACGAACGTATACTGTTATGGTGTTTTTACCCGCCGTGAGCGCTACGGTTAAGCTTTCTGCTATACCGCGAGAGTTTACATCGGTTTCTTGGTAAGCCGCTTGGTTGTGGGTATCCCAAAGGTGAGTATCGCCATTATTCACTTTAATCCAAAAAGAATCGGCACTGGCTTCGGGAGCATAGGTTGTGCCTTTTACGGTATATTGACCAGCGCCGCTAGCGGTAAAAGTGAGCTCAGCGCGGTTGGCTGATATGGTGTTTCCTTCATAATAGTTGCCACTGTTTGCTGAGTCGATGTAGCCGCCCGCGTTAGCCGCATTGTCGCTGCCTGCTCTAAATAAGCCATATAGTTTGGCATCTTCCGCTTCTAAGCTTATTAGGCTAGGTGCTCCGCCCGTTTCGCCTCCGTTATCGCCGCCGTTGTCTCCTCCATTGTCACCGCCAGCGCTATCGCCAATCCGAACCAAGCGGATTTGGTCAAGGCGAGTGCCATCTTCACGTGCGTAAACGGTAATAAAGTGTTCGCCACGGCTAAGATCTACCTCGATCGTTTCACTTACGTTACGTGAATTAATATCCATTTCTTCGTAACGTGCGGTACTTAGCGTATCCCAAAGGTGACGCTGCCCGTTGTCTACCTGTATCCAAAGAGAATCACTTTGGCTGTTGGGTGAGTAGGCGGTACCCTTTAGCTGGTAGATACCCGATTGCTCTAGAGTAAATGCTAGCTCAGCGCGATGAGCGCTAACGCTGTCATCATAATATTGACCTTGATAGGCGGTATCAATGTATTGTCCGCCATTGGCTGCGGCATCTGAACCGGTCCTAAATAGACCAAATAAACTTGCTTGCTCTGCTTCAAGTATTAGGTCGTTACTGTTTCCTCCGTTATCTCCGCCACCATTGTCACCACCGCCAGTATCTCCATCATTATCTGCGGTTGGGTACCAAGCGGCTAATTGGCTCGCGACAGCGTTAATTGCGTCGGCTGCTTCAGCGCCATTGGCGGTATTTTTATCTACACCACAGGCATATCCGCTACAACTGCTGGTTGAGGCATCGGAAAATCGACGTAATTGTGTATAGGTACCAAAGGATTGTGGGTAGGCCATAATGGTACTAAATACGCCGTCTACCCCATAGCCGGTGCCATAGTCGAATACGCCACCCAGGCTGTTTTGTTTACGCGAATGGCCTAAACCCATGTTATGGCCTAGCTCGTGGCCAAAGGAGAGTAAACCACAGCTAGAGTGGGCACCTACCATGTTGTAGGCCCAATCTTTTGCATAACTATGGTAGCGACCATTAGTCCCTGTTCCTACGTAACCTAAACCACATACGCCTCCGCTCGGGCTGTTTAGCAAGGTCACTATGTCTGCGCCATATTGGCTACGTAGGCTGCTTACGTTAGGGTCGATACGGAGTTGGTTCAAGGCATCGCCGGTCATGGCGGTAGCGCCAGATTTATTGTATTCGCCGCTATGAACTAAGCGAATACGAATATTCATACCACTGGTTTCATAGGCAGTATTGGTGGTACTGATTAAGTGGCTAATGTAAGTATCAATGGCACCATTTTGTTGGCTTTTTGCAGCCGAGGTATATAACACCATTACATCAACCGTTTCATAAGCGTTTGCTGCCAATGAACCTAATAAGGCTGAAGCGCAAAATCCGAGCTTTGCTAGGTTTTTCTTCTTTCCATAGAATATTTTCATAGTGTCTCTATTTGTTTAATTAGTTAATCAATAAAGGGCTTAATCTTGTATAGGTTTAGGTATCGCGTCATGTTCATGTTCGTGGTGAGGCATTAAGTGATCGGGCTCATTCCAATTAATCAATGAGCTTTGCTCTTTACTGGAAACTACCCATGCTTCACCGTTATGGCCCTGCACGAAGTAGGTATCACTTGGAGTATCAATGGTGGCGTATAAAGCATTTTCGCCAGTGGTAAGAGTGATTGAGTAGGCTTGGCCATCATTTCCAATAAAGCGTGAGTTAATGTCTTTCCCACCTTGCTGAAGCGGCATAATGCTGACTATCTCAGTGGCAAAGTCTTCCGCCAATTGTGGAATGTTGATATTCACGATATCGCCAATGCGTAAGTCTTGGTGGCTTAAATTGACATACTCAACATAGCGTCTATCGGCGCCGTCATTGCGTAGCTGGTTAAATTGCTCTGGAATATTTTCAAGCTCCTGCCAGGCGTTTTGTTTTAAGGGCACGCGCCCTTCGGTTCGAGCATTGGGCTGATAGTTTTGAGGACTGCTTGAGTTGGTTTTTGCTCTCGGGTGTTGTTGAACCGTTTTGTTTGCCAGAAGGGGCGCAGTTGCATTACTGGGTGATTTTTCTGGTGTGGCTACTAGCGCTAACGGCACTGGTTCAACGCTGTCTGGGAGAGGGAGCTTAGCGCTTGTTATGGTTGGCGTTAAAGTCTGCTTATCGTCAGATAAGTTAAACAGCACAGATAGGCTAATCACCAGTAAACTAGCGCCGCCCAAAATCGTTTTTTTATTCATGTTTAAACCTTGCTAAACAACTGCTTAAAGTGGCAGATGCTTGGTTAGTTTTTTGGGGGAGGTTATAAGCAGCATTTGAGTTTCAAATGCTGCTTAGTAGAGCTAACGTTTAGCTATATTGAGGCTAGCGCTCTATCAGCACTACGTCGTCGACAATAAATTCGCTACCCGCATGCGGGCCAAACAAATACAAATCAGCGTTGTTGAGGCTACCAGTAGCTTGCACGGTAAACTCGGCGTTGATTTGCTGCCAAGTCGCTGAACCTGTCACCTGGCCGAGTTTGTGCCAGGTGTGGCCGCTACTATCTTGGGTGAGTATACGTGCCTCAATTTTACTGCTAGAGCCTGAAACCATTCGAACCATTGCGCTAAGCTGGTAGGTTTTACCTACTTGCAAGGCGCTCAACACATTTTGTTTAGGGCCGTGGAACCACTCTGTGCGGTTTTTACTGATTAAGGCGTAGTTACCGCTGTAAGCTGAGCTGGTCACGCTTGCGGTTCCGGTATAAGCCGCAACCCAAGGGCTGATTTTTGCTGATTCAAAATCACCGTTGTTGATGAGGTTGATTTCGGGTTCGGGCAATGGTGGCTCGCCATTGTCGCCACCGTTATCTCCTTCTAGCGGAATAAGGCGAAGTTGGTCTAATCGCGCACCATCTTCACGAACATACACTGTAATTGTGTTTTGCCCTTGGCTTAGCTCCACCTCTATTTGATCTGCAACACCGCGATTATTTACGTCCATCTCTAAATAAACGGGCTGAGCATGAGTGTCCCACAGGTAAACATCACCACCATTTACTTGGATCCAGAAAGAATCTGCGCCGCCGTCGATGGCGTAAGCGGTACCTTTAAGCTGGTAGCTGCCTGCGCCTGTTGCGTTAAAGCTAAATTCTGCTCGGTTAGCGTTTTTGGCGGTGCCTTCATAGTATTTATTTGCATCGGTAGAATAAATGTATCCTCCAGCGCTGGCCTTGCTATCGCTGCCTTTTTTAAATAAACCAGTTAAGGTGGCGCTTTCTGCTTCCAATGTAATTGTGCTAGGTTTTCCGTCACCCGGAGTTGTGCCACCAATAGGGTCATCGGCACCGCCATTGCCTTCGCCAATACGTACTAAACGTATTCGGTCTAATCGAGCACCATCTTCGCGCACATAAACGGTTACCGTGTGTTTCCCCGCTGAGATATCAAGGTCTACTTGGTCAGCTTCATTGCGGTAGTTAACGTTCAATTCTTCATAATAAGAAGTATTGTTAATATCCCATACTTGCAGCGTGCCATCGTTCACTTTTATGTAGAACGAATCAGCTTGGCTATTAGGTGCGTAAGTGGTGCCTTTTAGGGTATACAAACCCGCTTGGCTAGTGGTAAAGGTGATTTCAGCACGATTAGCTTCAATGTTATTGTCGTAATAACTGCCGGTATATTCTGAATGGATGTATTGACCTGAGCTGGCTGCGCTGTCTGAACCTAGGGTGAACACGCCGTAAAGCTTGGCATCTTCGGCTTGTACAATGATGCCCGAATCGTCTTCGCCACCGCCACCATTACCCAGTTCTTTTTGAATGGTTGATTTAGCGGCTGAAGAAATGCTCCAGCGTAAGGTTTTTTCGAAGTAATCGCGTTGGTCTTGGCGACTGGCGCGGCTTACCGCTCGATACCAGTTGTCACGTGCAGTTTGATGATCAAAGCGGTTACTTAATCTTGGGTTGTTATCCAGTTGCTGATACAGGCGCTGAATAAATGGTTTACCGCCTAAGGCGTCATACCACTCCAGTAACACTGCTGACATTAGGGTATTAATGGTGCCGTTGCGCCACGGCAGTTTGCTGGTGCCCCAAACGTTATCAAAATTGTAACTGGTATTGTCTAGGTATTTATTTAACTCTGACTTATGGTCTGCACGAAACTTATCGTAACGGCTGCCAAAGTAATAAAGGCCAACGCCTAAGTCATCAACAATCCAAAAAGCGGCGGCATTGTTAAAGCCTACTGTCCAATAGCCGTAGTTCGAGTTGTTTCCATCACACGCCCAGTCTATCCAAGCGTTCCAGCCATTACTGCCGGTTTTGTAGAAGTTGCGGTTCATTTCATACAACCACACTTGGTCGATGCTGATATCGCCGGCTTTTACACGATCGTGAAAAGGGTCAAATAAGCCTTTTCCCACCGACAAACCAAATACACCGTGAGCAGCTAAACCGCCAGCGCCATTGTTATCGCGGGGGATTTGAATGGTAGGTAAGCCTTTATATGAGCCATTTAACGACAAGTTTCTTATGCCGGTAAATTCTTCGAAAGAGGCTTTAGAAGCCGCCATTAAGGCAACTACTTTTTCCATGGTTGCACGGTCGTAGGTACTGGCCGTGGCGCCTTCAATGGCAATGGCCATATTGTTGCTATACCAAACTGTCGCCGTGCGGTTGCCTTGACTGGCGATACCGAAGTTGAAGGTGATGTTTTGGTCGATGTTGATTGGAACGCCACCTGCGTAACGGGCGGCTTGAAGATGAGTAGATAGGCTAAGGAGTAGGCAGCACAATACTAGGCTGCGATACACTATGTTATTCATTATATTCCCTTTTTTACTTACGATATGTTGATTACCGTAAAGCGTTAATGTCCCTATTGATTGGCGTTCAATTCTTCGATATCTACGCCCTTAGAGCTTTTATACTACTTAATAAATTAATGATATAAAACATCATAAGGTAAAAAATACCATAAAAATTAAATAGATATGTTTTTTTATTGCTTTAAAAGCCTTGCCAAGTCAGTGATACTGCAAATGTCTGTATGAATATTGCACTGGCTGGCTGCTATATAATTGAAGGATGCGTTTTCTAATTTTTGCGGCTTTAAAGAAACATTTAGTGGCTGTTCGTTGGGACTCTTGTGCGCGCGGTAATGAAACAAGCTGTTTTATTAACCCAAAAAGCACCATCTATATATCTAGTGTGCTGACAGCCAATATTAACCATGGCCGACGCGCATTAAAGGACTTAAGTGAGGGCTACATTAGTGAAACATTCATTATTTAATTCTATTTTCTCAGTGGTGAAGTTACTGCTGATGTTAAGCCTTGTGAGTAGCGGTTTGTTAGCATGTAATTCGTCACAAAATGCGGTATCCGTAGAGGATTCGGTACTTGACGTAGAGTCATCGGCCGAGGTGGCAGTTCAACCTGCACTAAGCCAGCGTTTGAGTGATGATATGAGTTTGCCTCACCAAATGTTACCGAGCGGTGTACCAAATACCTATGATTGGTCTCAAGTGCCACGACTAGGGTTTGGTAATTACCCAGGAGAATTTTCAGCCTTTCTTAGCTGGGGACAAGCTTATTTGGCCGCGGGAACGGAACCTGTCGATAATGTTCGAATACAAATGGCCCATCTCAATAGTTACGTATTAGATAGCCAAGATATGCAATGGTATGTATTGCAGTCGTCGAGCGATGTTGCTGGACGTCATTATCGTGAAGATTTTGTTGATGATGTAAACAAACCTGCCGATTTACGAACGGAAACTCTTGGCAGTTCGGTGACGATGACTGGTGGATACAACTTTCATTTTTGGCCTAAGCACAGTGGGCGCAAAGGAATTAGTGAATCACGTATTGCCGGCGTGGTCTCTGTAGTGGCGGCTCGGTTAGTATTGGATGACCCAACGGGGCCTGACAACCGCGACCAAGCGCAATACCTAATGAGTGTGGGATCTGATTATTGGCTAAACAAGCTAGCGGGTTGGCAACAGTGGACTACCAATGGTGATGTAGGTATTGGCCGTTTTAGTCGGATTAACAATGACTGGCAATGGTTTACTATGCATAGTTTATCGCAACAGCAATTAAGCCAAGCGTTACCACTGCTGCCAAAGCTGCCAAAGCTGGTGTTGGAAGATAAGGGTAGTGATTAACCCAGCGCTATAAAGCTTTTGAGAGCCGTTAAATATCGACTATTAATTACAGCATTAGGCGAAACCTTAATGCTTAGTGCATGTGCTTAATCACTTCTTCACCAAAGGCTGAGCAACTTAATTCAGTGGCATTTTCTATCATACGGGCAAAGTCATAGGTGACAGTACGCGCGCCAATAGCACCGTCTACGCCTTGGCTAATCAGTTCTGCAGCTTCTATCCACCCAATATGTTTTAGCATCATTTGGGCACATAAAATAATCGAGCAAGGGTTCACTTTATCTTGGCCAGCCAAGCGCGGCACTGTGCCGTGAGTGGGCTCAAAAAAGGCTACGTCACTACTCATGTTTGCGCCAGGAGCAATACCAATCCCCCCTACGTGAGCAGCCAGCGCGTCAGCTAACAAGTCGCCATTTTGATTCATCGTCGCAATCACATCGTAAAGTTCGGGATGCAGGGTAACTTGCTGAAACATGCTGTCGGCGATAATGTCTTTTATTACCAGTGGCGCTTGGCCTTCACGTGGGATCTCCAGCCAGTAACCGTTGCTGTGGGTTTGCGCGCCAAACTCTTGCTGAGCTAGTTGATACCCCCAGTTTTTAAACGCACCTTCGGTAAATTTCATAATGTTACCTTTGTGCACTAGGGTGACTGAATCCCGATGGTGGTCTAGCGCGTATTGAATAGCATGGCGAATTAGCCGCTTTGAGCCTTGTTCCGAAATGTGTTTAATACCTATTCCACAATCTTCAGTAAAGCGCATTTTGGTTACGCCCATCTCTTGTTGAAGAAAGTCGATTACTCGCTCTGCGCCTGGGCTACCGGCCTTCCATTCTATGCCGCTATAAATATCTTCAGAGTTTTCTCTAAAGACCACCATGTCGGTAAGTTCAGGGTTTTTAAGTGGTGAGGGGACACCTTTAAACCAGCGAATTGGGCGAATGTTTACAAACAAATCCATTTCTTGGCGTAATGAAATATTTAGTGAGCGAAAGCCACCGCCAATAGGAGTTGTGAGTGGACCTTTTATCGCTACTCTATGTTCGCGAATGGCGCCGAGGGTTTCTTGCGGAAACCAATCGCCGTCGTACATGTTGGCGGCTTTCTCTCCGTTAAAAACTTCCATCCACATTATTTTACGCTGTAAGCCGTAGGCTTTCTCAACTGCCGCATCGACCACTTTTAGCATCACCGGAGTGATGTCTACGCCTACACCGTCGCCCTCAATGTAAGTGATAATGGGGTTATTCGGCACTACTAACTCTTGTTGCGAGTTAACCGTGATTTTCTCTCCGCCGTTGGGGACACGAATATGTTGGTAGGGCATGACTTGTGTGGCCTAAGGTAAACATTGTTTGGAAATTACTTTACTTGGCTAGCGCAAGAGGGGCAACGCTGTGGGTTGCAAGAAGTGAGATGAACGAAGTTTTGCTTGCAGAGTGAAAGCTAGCCGCACTGATGGCGACTAGCTTTATCAGTTATTTAAGTGCGTTAGCAACGCCTTCTATGGCTGGCTTCTGCTCTAGTTGGTTATTGAATAATAATGGCCAGTCGTTGTGACCAGTAAAGCCTGGGATCCAACTGTCTGCATCACTCACACCCCAAATAGTAATACCACCGCGTTGAGCTGCTGGTACGTTGCTGTAATAGGCTTCAACAATGTCTTGGTAACGCTGCAATTGTTCTTCTGCACGGGCGTTATCAAAAGTGTTGTTGTTGCCAGTAGGGTTCATTTTAATGTCTAATTCGGTAATTTTTACCTTAAGCCCTTTTGCTGCCACCTTAGCAAAAGACTCGCCAATGGCTTGAGCACTTGGCCAATCGTAGTTTACGTGCATTTGAAAACCGATCCCGTCAATAGGCACACTGTCCGCGAGTAGCTCGTCGGCAAGCCTTAATACCGAGTTAAGCTTAGCGCCGCCATCTTCAATGTTATAGTCGTTGTAGTACAGCTCAACGGTTGGGTCTGCTGCATGAGCCAGGTTAAACGCTTGAGGGATAAAATCTTTACCCAAATTACGGTACCATGGACTACCACTGCCACCACTATTGGCATCGGTATCACGATAGGTAGCGTAGTTATTAATGTTATTGTCGTTAAACGCTTCGTTGACTACATCCCAACTAACCACTCGGCCTTTAAAGTGCTCAGCTACGGTGGTGACGTGGTTGTCCATCATCGCTAGCCAATCGCCAGAAAAATTTTCCATCCAGCTAGGCATTTGTGAATGCCAAACTAACGCATGAGCGTGAACGGTAATATTATTGTCGATAGCCCAGTCCACTAAGTTGTCAGCATCTTGAAAAGTGAAGTCGCCTTCACGCGGCTGAATGTAGGCTGATTTCATGATGTTTTCTGCGGTGATTTGGTCGAAATGTTGATTAACCACATCTTGTAGATCAGGACGCGTTTCAATGCCGTTATTAAATTGGCCTTCATATCCAGCAGGCACAGCAGCACCCATATAAATAGAACTGAGTTTTTTCAGGCTTTCTACTTGAGGGATACGGATAGGCTCTTGTGGTTCAGAGCTTGAAGAACCACCACATCCACTCAAAGCTACGCTTATTGCAAAAGGTAGCAGGGCAGAATATGAAATGCGCATAAAAAATCCTTATTAATTGTTAGCGTTAACAACGCTGGGGTGAGCACTACTTTGCTGCACGATCTAGAGCATTAAAACAGAATGAAGCGCTCTCACGCGATTACCAAAATCACTTCCTGTGTTATAGGAAATAGTTTTTGTGATCTTGGGTTTAGACCTTTTGCTCTAAATTGAGAGGGTTTAATAACTTGATGATATTAATGACATAAATAATATTTATATCCTTTCTTACATTTTCCTTATGAACTTATCGCTAGATGCGTTTTTCAGCTTGGGTGCTCGATAGCTGTGCGGTTACCACCTAAATATTCCCTATCTAAACAGTGCAATTGACTGTTTTAATAGGCATTTTTTCTTAACTATGAAACATGTTTCTTAATGTATCTGCATATTGAGATTGTATTCAGGTTATATGCATATTTTGGTTGATAATTTTTATTTCAGTAATTGCTTTTGTTTTTGTGATTTGTGATTGTGATAAGGTTTTCATGCGTGATATTGGTCTATAAAGTTAGACTTTTTTAGCGTTATATTTCATTGGTTGGCGATATTTAGACTTTCGCCATACATAATTATAAAAAGTTATTATTCCAGGAGTTGTTTTAAATGAATAAGAAAGCGCTTACATCAGCAGTTGCAATTGCTTTGTCTTGCTCACCGTTTGCAAACGCCCAAGAAGAAGAGGTGAATGCCGATCAGTTCCAACAAATTAAAGATTCTCAACCAGTGGTATTGGACCCTGAGTTTCAAGTAGAAGATGGTTTGATTTTTTCTGGCTATGCCCGCTATGGTTTGCATTACTCAGATGATCTTGAAAAGTATGTTCAAGCCGAAGGTGAATTAGCTGGCCGAGCGGTGGGTCGATTAGGTAATGAATCTAACGGCGGTGAATTTCAATTTGCTAAAGCATTCCAAAGCGAGAATGGTGCTATTTGGGATGTCGTTGTGATGTTAGAGAACTGGTGGAAATACGAATCTGAACTAGAAAGTGGTGAAGAGATTTCTGAGTACGGTGATATTGCACTCAAAAAGTTCTACGCAGGTGCCACTAATGTGTTTGCCTCGCAGCCTAATGCCTATATTTGGGCTGGTCGAGATTTCCATCAGCGTCCACAACAGGGCTTGAATGATTATTTTTGGATGACGCACGATGGTCAGGGGGGGGGTATCTACAACTTAGAGTTGGGATCTGCTGCTAAGTTAGATTTCTCGGTTGTTGGCCAGGTTGACGGCCCTGGAGACAATGGTAACTATGCTTTCACCTCAAAACTGCACAGCATAGGGCTCACCAATTCAATTGATATGAGCGTTCTATTTAACTACGGGTTTGAGAGCGATCAATATGATGAAAATGGAGATAAGACTAACGATGATAAGCTAACCGCTTACCAAGTGGCTGCGGTGTTTGATCAAAATTGGTCGATGGGTCGCAATCAACTTATTATGCGTTACGCTGATAACACGGATACAAGTACTTTCAACAAAGTGGAAGACTTAACCACTTTATACATGAGCTTAGAAGGCGGTGTTAACTTTAGTGAGCAAGTAGCGCTAGAGTATTTAGGTGCTTACCATAACTACGATGCCAAATCTTCTGAGGAAGACCGTACCAACTACAGTGCTATTGTTCGTCCAATGTATAATTGGAACGCCACGCACTCTACTTGGCTAGAAGCCGGTTATTCGGTAGTTGATTACGACACGGGTGGTAAGAATACCGCTTGGAAAGTAACGCTTTCTCAAAATGTGGTCGTTAATGCCTTTGGTAATGCTCGTCCAATGTTGCGCTTTTATGCAACAGCAGGGCAAGCCGATAACGAAGTTCGCAGTAACGAAGCTATAGCCGCAAAACAAGATACCTTAGCTTTAGGTGCAATGTTCGAATCTTGGTGGTAAACACCGGTTCTCCGATTGTTTAGTATTTCATAATCTGTGTATTTGAGTGTTGGACGTAGCCTTGCTACGTCCTTTTTTATTTCTAGCTTACGTATTCCAATCACAAATGTTTCACTTATTTCATACCTTTCACGCTGATAGATATTCCATATATATGATTTTGATGCTTATTTAATAAAACTGGTCTTTAACTGTTATTATTAACAATGTTTGTGGTTTTATTCTGTAGGGGCTTAACAGATTTTTATCCTTATATTTTGCAATGATATATCGTAGATGCACTATGGGTAATAACAATTCACCACTTTGTTGCAACTAATTAATTCTCTTAAAATAACATTTACTTGGTCTTTTGATCTGTATCTGTTGCCTTTTACGATATTTTATATGAGACAATTAAAATTATAGGCTGTTTATTTTTTTACAGTTTTTGCTCTATTTTTTGTGAGCTGTGACGATGTTTGCGTTCTTATACGTGATATTACTCTCAATTTAATTTGACTGGTGAAATTATACTCGGCTTCGACGGTTGAATGAATCAGCCGCATAAACTTATAAAAATATAAAATATTCTACGGAGTTGTTTACATGAATATGAAAGCGCTTACAGTTGCAATGATCAGTGCCGGAGTGGCATTTAGTGGTTCGGTTTCAGCTAAGGAAGAAGGCATCAGTTATAATGGTTATGCCCGCATGGTAGCTGGCTTTAACACAGAAAAGAACAATAGTGACCACGATGGACTTGCGTACAATGCAGTACGAAATGGCATCGTGATTATTAAAGCCCCAAGTAGCCCACAACAACCAGGTCGTGTTGGTAATGAAGGGCAAGGTATGGAATTAGGCATTAATTACCATCAAAAGAGCGATAATGCGGGTAATTGGGATATTTACTTCATGGCTGACGATGGCTATGGCTGGCAACGCGATCACGACGATGCCACAACTTATAACTTGAGAATGGCGCAAGCGTTTGCCGGTGGTAGTAACTTATTCGAATCTCAACCAGATATGTATGTGTGGGCTGGTAAGCGCTTTAATGGCCGTGCTCAATTTGGTTTGAACGATTACTTCTACTTTATGAACGATGGTGCTGGTGGCGGTTTTGATAACCTGGATCTAGGTTTTGGTCAGGTTGATTTTGCCGTGGTTTCTGGCGACAACGGCAACAATGGCCGTTACGCGGTAACTTCAAAGTTACATAGCATTAAAGTGGGACCAGGCTCTATGGGCTTTAACTTTAACTATGGTTTTGGTGATCAATCTGAAGAGCTCGATCCAAAACATGTTACGGCACTTCAAGCTGCTGCTTTCTATAAAGTAGGTTGGAGCATGGGTACCAATGAATTTGCGGTTCGTTACAACGAAAATGTTAGCGATAACAATTTGCTGTCTTCAGGACAGATTAAAAGCGATATCAGCTCAATTGCCGCTTACTGGTTTGGTAACATTGGTTTAAGTGATTCATTTGCCATTGATTATGGTTACAGCTTTGAACAATCTGATTTAGACAATAGTGACGAAAGTACCTGGAATCAGTTTGTTATTAAGCCGCATTACCGTTGGTCTGAAATCCACTCAACGTCGTTTGAGTTTGGTTACGACAGCATGGATTTCAACAATGGACAAGACGAAAGTGCTTGGAAGGTGAGTATTCAGCAAAATATGTCTATGGGTAGCTTCTTATGGTCGCGCCCAGAGCTTCGCTTGTTTGTTACTCACGGTGAAGTTGAAGTTGGTGACAAGAAAACACCTGCAACAAACGTAGGTTTGATGTTTGACGCGTGGTGGTAATTATTACCGTTTGAAGTAAAAAGGGCGGTATGGATACCCCCTTATCTTGAGTTTGTTTTGGGCGCAGCCGTTAACTGCGCCCCTTTTTTATTTAGCGTAACTCTCTGCGCAAAATTTTACCCACGTTACTTTTAGGTAACTCTTTACGGTACTCAATGTCTTTAGGCATTTTGTAGCCAGTTAAGTGTTTGCGGCAGTGCTTTTTAATATCATCGCGATTTAGTCGCGCATTACACACTACAAATAGCTTAATGCGTTCTCCCGTCACATCATCTGGCACGCCAATGGCGGCCGCTTCAACAATGCTTGGGTGCAGCGTTGCTACTTCTTCAATTTCGCTAGGAAACACGTTAAAACCTGAGACTAAAATCATGTCTTTTTTGCGGTCTTCAATGAAGAAATACCCTTTTTCGTCCATGCGACCAATATCGCCGGATTTAATCCAGCCATCTTCACTCAACACATTGGCGGTTTCTTCAGGCTGGTTCCAGTAACCCTTCATTACTTGTGGGCCTTTAATTTCTAGCTCGCCCACTTCTCCTGCATCTAGCTCTTGGCCGTTGTCGTCTACCACTCTTATTTGCGTGCTAGGCATAGGCACACCAATCGACGGCAAAAAAGCCTGCTGTTGGTGAGTACCTGCAGCCACAACAGGTGAACATTCGGTTAAGCCATAGCCTTCAATTACTGGCATTTTTGTTAGCTCTTGCCATTGTTCAGCAATGTGCTTTTGAGTGGCCATACCGCCAGCAATGGTAAAACGTGCTTTGGAGAAATCCAGTTGGCGGAAACCAGCATGATTCAATAAGCCATTGAACAGGGTATTCAGGCCGAAAATCATTGTGAACGGATATTTGCGGAGATCGTTTACAAAGCTGTCCAAATCACGAGGATTGGTGATCAGCAGGTTTTTGCCACCAATATACAAAATGAACATCATGCTCACGGTGTTGGCAAAAATATGGTACAGCGGTAGCGGCGTGACCGCGTGTTCTTTATCTAGCAAAGTACGTGGTGAGAAGTGGTAAAACACTTGAATCACATTAACTAATACATTGCGATGCGTGAGCATGGCACCCTTAGCAACGCCAGTTGTGCCACCGGTATATTGCAAGTAGGCAATATCGTCACCGCTAATTTGTGGTTTTTGGTAGGCCATGGTTTTGCCTTGTGTTAAGGCTCTACGCATAGAAATCGCACCGGGTAGGTTGTACTTAGGCACCATTTTTTTTACGTACTTCACCACAAAGTTAACCAAGGTGCGCTTATGTGCGGCAAGTTGGTCACCAATGCTGGTAAGAATTACGTGTTTAACTTGGGTCTCTTTTATCACTTGTTGCAAGCTATTACCAAAGTTGGTCACTGCAACAATAGCAGTGGCTTGCGAATCACAAAGTTGGTGTTTTAACTCGCGAGGCGTGTAAAGCGGATTAACGTTTACTACCACTAAACCAGCGCGTAAAGCACCGTATAGCGCGATAGGATATTGCAGTACGTTTGGCATCATTAATGCGATGCGCTCACCTTTTTGCATGCCTAGTTCTTGTTGCAAATAAGCGGCAAAGGCTAAAGACTTTTGGTCTAGCTCTTGGTAGCTAAGACTGTGTCCCATATTCACAAAGGCAATCTGCTGAGGTGATTTCTTACAGCTGTGGTCAAACAGTTCTAATAAATTTTCAAACTGTTCAGTAGTGACTTCTGCAGGCACATCTTCGGGGTAACTATTGAGCCAAGGTTGGTCTTTTGAATTCATTTTCTATCCTCGCCCTGTGGTGAGTATTTGTCGAATTACGCTCAGTATTTACACGCTTGCTTAAACGACTTAATACCCAGCATGTGGCTAGTGTATTTTGCCCGCAAGGTTAGCCGATTGGTTTGATAAACCCTAGCTCATTTTCTTAAATCATTGAGCTAAATCATCAACAAATATTACGAAGTAACCAGTTTTGTGGATAAAACACGGAAATTAAAGGGGATTTGTTCAAGAACGTGGTGTTTTACTTGGCTTAACTAGAATTACCTAGAATAAATTTGCTTAGCTGGGTTGGCCTTTTACTTAAGGGCATATTGATTGTAATGTGGGGCTCACTGTTTGATTTAAAAGCCTCTAAATGTGGAAGCGTTAAAGGGTGATAAGCTTGCATTTACCGCGCCTTTCGCTACCGTTAGTATATGTACATTACGAGTAAAAAATTAGTGTTTAGATTGATGTGTTTTGCCCTATTAATAGTATCGAGTTTTGCGGTGCTAGCGAACTGTGACCGAATAAAAGTTAATGGCGAACATAATTGGTTTGATGTGTCCTACAGAGTTAACTCTCACGCCCCTTTGCAAGGCCTGGCAGTCGACTTAGCTAATCGAGTTTTTGCTGAGGTGGGCATTGAGGTTGATTACCAAGCGATGGTGCCTTGGAAGCGGCAGTTTTTGCAGTTAGAAACTGGCGATTTAGATGTGATTATTGCTGCTTTTTACAATCAGCAGCGTGGCAATAAATTTGTTTATAGCGAAGCGATTGGCGTGGAATATAGCACTGCGTTTATTCATAAAGAGCATAGTGATACTTACCGCGGCGCAGAAAGCTTGGTTGGTAAACGCGGATTACAACTGTTAGGAAGTAGCTTTGGTGACCAGTTTGACAGCTATGCTAAGCAAAATCTTACCATCTCTAAAATGGCAGACTTAGATCGGGCTATTAAGCTCATCGCTTTAAAAAGAGCTGACTATTTCTTGTACGCCACCCATGGAGGCCGGTTGAAAATTGCTGAAACAGAATTTGCCGATATGTTGGTGGATATGCAACCCAGTATTAGCAAACAACAAATTTTTATGGTGATGTCTAAATCTTCTCCCTGCTTAGCGCATTTAGATGAAATAAATCGCGCCATTAGGCGACATCGAGACGACTTCTAGAGCTTATTTTTCAATAAAAAAGCAAGCCCTAAAGCTTGCTTTTTAGTGTGGCTAATGTGAAAGCTTAAGCTTCTTCTATTTCCTCTAGCTTGGTAGAGCCCCCATGGTGCACTTCACGGCGCCGTTGAATCATGGCGTAAAAACCAGGTATTAAGAAGGTGCCTACCAACAATACACAAAGCAAGCCACCAACCAGAGAAATACCCAGCGAGTTTTGACTAATATGGCCAGCACCATTTGCCAGTACTAGCGGTATCATGCCAAAGATAAATGACCAAGAGGTCATATTCACCGCCCTAAATCGCAAGGTTCCACCGGTTACGGCTGCTTGGTCAATAGGCATGTCATTGTCTTCACGCTGCATACGTGCAAACTCTACGATAAGAATCGCATTTTTGGCAGCTAAGGCTATCAACAAAACTAAGCCAATTTGTGCATACAGGTTCATGGGTAAGCCTGCTAAAGATAGCGCTACAAACGACCCCAAAGTTGCTACCGGAACCACCAAAATAATCGCCAGCGGAATGGTCCAACTTTCATACTGCGCCACCATAAATAGGTAGATAAACAGTAAGGCGAGGGCAAAGGCATATACCGCCATATTACCTGCTTGGATCTCTTGGTAAGCCATACCTGTCCATTCAAATTGGTAACCGTTTGGCAATTCTTCTGCGGCAATTCGCTCCATGGCGGCGATAGCATCTCCCGATGAATAACCGGGCGCCGGTTGGCCTTGCAATACCGCACTGCGGTACAAGTTGTAACGCCAGGCTACGTCTGGGGCAAACTGCTGTTCAATGGTGACTAAGGTGCTCAGTGGCACCATGTCGCCGCTGATACTGCGAACATGAAACTGACCTAGGTTATCTAAACGGCTGCGGTATTCATCTTCAGCCTGCATGGTGACTCGGAAGTTTTTGCCGTAAAGGGTAAAGTCATTCACATACAGCGAGCCCAAGTTGGCTTGTAAAGTCGTGAATAAGTCGCCCAGCGGAATACCCAATTGCTTGGCTTTACTGCGGTCGATGTCTACGTAAAAGTGAGGTACATCGGCGCGGAAAGTACTAAAAGCACTGCCTATTTCTGGGGCTTGGTTGGCTTTAATGGTGATATCTTGCATCACTTTTGCCAGTTCGCTGCGCGAGCGACCAAGACCATCTTGCAAGACAAATTCAAAACCTGATGCCGTACCCATGCCCGGAACAGCAGGTGGGCCAAAAGCAAAGATCATGGCATCTTGAATTTTGCCGTAGGCTTGCTCGTTGATGCGCTGGCTAATGGCAAACGATGAATGGTCACCGTCTAGTGCGTTTCGTTCATCCCAGTGTTTGAGTTTTACAAACATGGTGGCCGCGTTAGACTGAATAGCGCCGGCTAGCAAACCGTAACCGTTGGCTAAACTCACCGCTTCAACGCCTGGTTCTTGTTTAATGATATGGCTTAAACGCTCCGACACTTCGGCGGTACGGCTAAGCGAAGCGGAATCTGGCAGCTGAACGTTTACCAGCAATACCCCTTTGTCTTCTTGCGGGACAAAGGCTTTAGAGGTGTTGTGATTCATCCATGCTACAGCGGCAATGGCTAAACAGAAGAACACCACTAAGGCAGAGCTGCGCCTTACCAACATGCCTGCGGCTTGGCCGTAGCGCTTGGTTACTGTGACTAAACCACGGTTAAACAAAGCAAACCAGCGAGGCTGTTTTTGTGCACCACGTTTTAGCACTAAGGAACAAATTGCGGGCGATAAGGTTAATGCATTAATCGAAGAAATAACTACCGAGATACAAATAGTAATCGCAAACTGACGATACATTACCCCGGTGATACCCGGCAGCATCGCTACGGGTAAAAATACCGCAAGCAATACCAAAGTAGAGGAAACAATCGGGCCGGTCACTTCGCGCATGGCTTTTAACGTGGCTTGTCGTGGGCTTAGCTCAGGGTGGGCTGAGAGTTTACTGTCGACGTTTTCAATCACCAAAATGGCATCATCTACCACAATACCAATCGCCAGAATCAAACCAAATAGCGTAATAGTGTTGATGGTAAAGCCGGTGGCTAGCATTATCGCAAAGGTGCCAATTAGCGAAACCGGAATAGCAACAACCGGAATAAGCGTCGCACGCCAGTTACCTAAGAATAAATAGGTGACTAAAATAACCAATAAAATCGCTTCTATCAGCGTTTTTATTACGCCTTTTACTGACTCAGCAACAAACTGGGTGGTGTCGTAGGCAATTTCATAATCCATTTTCTCTGGCATGTTAACTTTAAGTTGTTCCATCAATGCCAAAACTGCGTCGCCACTGTCGAGTGCGTTTGCCCCGGTTTGCAACGACAAAATCACCGATACCGAAGGTTGCCCTCTAAACTCACCAAAGGCGGCGTAACCCCGTTTACCTAGCTCTACACGTGCTACATCTTTTAAGTAAACACGTGAGCCACCTGGGTTGGCGACTAATAGGATATTCTCGAAATCGTCTACGGTGTCTAAGCGCCCTTTAGTGAGAAGGCTAAATTGCACATCGTTAGCGGCTTCGTAAGGTGGCGCACCTATAGATCCCACAGCCACTTGCACGTTTTGCTCCGCTAGGCTGTTGCGAATATCGCTAGTGGTAAGGCCTAGGTTGGCCAGTTTTAGCGGGTCTAACCAAACACGCATCGAGTATTCAGCCGAGCTAATTACCCGTACATCACTAATGCCTTGCACACGTGCTAATTGGTCTTCAACGTTTAAGGTAACGTAGTTGTTTAAGAAGGTGTCGTCGTAGTGACCGTCAGGCGAGAAGAAGTTAAGCACCATGAGTAAGTCGGGCGAACGCTTACGCACCGTTACTCCAACTTGGCGAACTTCTGCAGGCAGCTTTGACTCAATTTGGGTGACCCGGTTTTGCACGTTAATTTGTGCCATATCAGGGTCGGTGCCGATGTCAAAGGTTACGGTAAGCGAATAAGAGCCATCGTTGGCACTTTTCGAGTTCATGTACAGCATGTCTTCCACACCGTTCACCGAACTTTCAATCACCTCGGCCACTGCTTCCTCTACGGTTTCGGCACTGGCACCGGTGTAGTAAGCGGAAACACTTACCGAGGGAGGGCTAATTTGTGGGTACTCTGCAACGGGCAATACCATTAAGGCTATCGCGCCTGCTAATGACAGCAGAATCGAAATCACCAAAGCAAATTTTGGCCGTTGAATAAAAAAGCGACTTAACATGATGACTCCTTAATTAACCCGCTTGCTGTTCTACAACTTGCACTGGCGCACCATGGCGTACCCGTTGCAAACCTGCGGTAATCACTTGCTCGTTGCCGTTTAAGCCGCTAGTGATGACGACACCTTGTTCCAATACCGGACCAATGTTTACGTTGCGGCGCTCTGCGGTGTTGTCTGCGCCAATCAACATCACAAACTCGCCTTCTAAATCACTTTGTACTGCACGTCTAGGGATGACTAATGCTTCAAGCGATGCGTGGCTCGTCAGTTTTACTTCAACATATTGGCCTGGCAGCAATTGTTGCTGAGGGTTGTTAAACTGAGCGCTAATGGCAATGGTGCCTGTTTGCAAATCAATTCGATTGTCGATGAAATCTAACTGGCCGTTTTCTGGGTAGGTTCGGCTATCGCTGATTTTTAGCTGCACAAGGGCGTCGTCGGTTTGTGCGCTAGAGTGGGCGTCTACTTGGTCTAAGCCCATGTTTAAACGCTCACGTTCAGATACTCTAAAGCCAGCACGGATCGGATTTAGGCTTACCAAGTTAGTCAGTCGACCATTACTGCTGGCAATTAAGTCACCTTGGCTCACTTCGCTTTGACCAATGCGGCCATCAAAGGGCGCTACAATTCGAGTGTGTTGTAAATCAACTAAGCTGGCGCTTAACTGCGCTTCGGCGGCCTCGAGTTGGGCGTCGCTAGACAGTTTTTCTGCGGTTAAGCGATCGTACTCTGAGCGACTAATGTTGTTTTGAGGCAACAAACGTTCACCACGTTTCCAGTTAATTTCTGCATTGGTTAAGTTAGCTTTGGCTTGCGCTAAGGCCGCTTTGGCTTGTGCTACGGCTGCTTGGTAGCGGGTAGGGTCTATCTCGTAAAGCAGTTGGCCTTGCTCCACCATCTGTCCGTCTTCGAAGTGACGTTTCAGCAAGTAGCCGCTAACTTGAGCGCGAATATCAACATCTTTATAGGCTTCTATGCGACCAATAAATTGCTGAGACGGCGCGTAATGGATGCTTTTAACGGGTTCGGCGTTCACCAAACTAGCGCTTACTTGATTAGGAGATACGTCGGCAGAGTTACACGCGCTAAGCAACAAAAGTGCAGGGGCTAAGGCGAGCACTTTAATACGGGAAAAAACCATGAAACTATCCTCAAACTTTACATCAATGCAGAACAAATAGCCGAAGAGAGCTGTTTGCCTCGTGCAAATATAAAGTTGGCGGATGCTAACTAGACGCGTCCTGCGAAAACGCCTCTTTGACGCTGGTTTTATTTTTTAGTAATTACTAAAATATGCAAGCGGTCAATATACACCTTATTCAACTAAAGTTAGCCTCAGAAATAGTAGGTGCTAGCATCGGGATTTCTAAATGAAATTGAGGTTTTATTGCTGCTAATTAGCGGTGGTTTTTAGCTTAAGCTGGCAAGCTCACTTTTTTGTCACCGGCAAGTTGCAATGATGGCGAGAAATAAACACAACATAGATAGGGTGTTTGCTATATCATCTAGCCGCATTAATACAGCCCAGAGGTTTTTATGGCGCGCCAAGTAAGCTATACCTACAAAAAACAAAACAAAGTGATTAATTTTTCCTTTGATAAGTACCACGACATTCATGAGGCAGTTGCTGCAGCCGAAGGTGTTGATATTTCATGTTTTCTAGCGATGGAAAAGCAATTAGCTATGTCTACGCGAGACACCGCTACGCTAAAAGAATACCGCCTTAAAGAGTTTCAACGCTTAGGTTTTAGCGACATTCGCTTTCTAAAAGACGAAGAAAAAGACCAACCAGCCAAGTAAAGTTTGTCTGAAAGCGCATTTCTTAGGCTTGCTACTGGCCTGAAATGTGTATTTGCTTAAGGTAGATAGATTATCTATTTTTGAGTTTTTTTGATGTCTGAATCTCCGCACTTTTTGGCCTTAGTGGCTGATTTCGCATGTTTAGCCCAAGTTGATGCTATTTTGCTGGCAGGCTCTAGAGCGGCCGGCACCGCCGACGGCCACTCTGATTACGACGTATATGTTTATCTTAATGCGCCAATTAGTATTGATGTGCGCCAAAGCATCACTAATGAACACTGTCGGTACATGGAGCTGAACAATCAGTTTTGGGAAACCGAAGATGATGGCGTTTTGCTTGATGGTATTGAGGTAGAGTTAATCTATCGAGATTTCGCGTTTCTTGAGCAGGAGTTGCATCAAGTCGTAGAGCAGTATCAAGCTAAGGTGGGGTATAGCACCTGCTTCTGGGCCAATTTATTGGCATCTCGCATTTTGTATGATGCAGATGGAAAAGCGGCGCAACTACAGCAGCGTTTTAATGTGGCTTATCCAGCCCCGTTGCAGCAAGCCATTGTGAACAAAAACTTCCCGCTATTAACGGCGCAAATGCCAGCCTATTATTACCAATTAGAAAAAGCCCTAAAACGGCAAGACAGAGTAAGCCTTAATCATCGCTGTGCTGAGTTTCTAGCCAGCTATTTCGATATTTTATTTGCTATAAATGCTTTAGCACACCCAGGTGAAAAGCGCATGTTGGAGTATGCTAAGCAGCATTGCCTTATTGTGCCTGAAGGATTCGTTGAAGACATTGAAGGTTTATTGAGTGAGGTAAGTACTGCTCAGCCAAGCTTGCTGGTTAAAGTGAAATCATTGGTAAGGGAGCTTGAGCTGGTCATCTCCGCTAAAACGTCACTTGGGCTGCCAACATGCTACCCATTTAGTCAAAATAACTAAGTTCAAGACTCTTTACTTTTTAAGCAATCAGTTAAGCTGATATGCGTTGAGGGATACTTGCCTAAAAACAACTTATTGATTGATCTGATACTGTTGATTAAATCGTTATTTGGTGTGAAAGTAGCGCTGAATAAGTAACTTCAACAGGGATGTATTAATGTTACCTCGCTCCGCACTAAGTATCGCTGCAGCTATAATCGCTGTCTCTTCAAATGTCTCGCTGGCGAGTTCTGAAGTGGCTGTTCCTTTTATCGTTGGGGGCGAAGATGCGCCCGTTGGCGAATACCCTTGGATGACTCAGCTTAAAGCTGATGGTAGTTATTGTGGTGCAGTATTGATTAACCAACAATGGGTGCTCAGTGCTGCTCATTGTACCTTCGACCAATATAGCGTTGGTCACTATGCTCCGAAAGAAAAGATTAAAGTGAAAATTGGCGGCGATGTCTTTTCTTACCTCGAAGAGGACGGCGAAGCAGTTAGTGAAGTGTGTCAGCACCCTAACTTTGTTGATTCGATTGAAGAGGGCTCTAATCAGGTTATTGGCGATAATGATATCGTTTTGCTGCGCTTGGCTGAGCCAAGTTCAGTGACGCCGATTGCAATCAATCAATCGGCTATTCATCAAGACTATAACCCAGGCTTTGGTTTAAGAGTGATAGGTTTTGGTCGCACTAATACCGACCCTGATAACCCCACTTTTAAAGATAACTTACAGCAAGCAAATGTGAACTTAATGGCTCAGAATAGATGTGCCGAAGTTTGGGGCAGTGCTGAGCTTACTGCTCAGATGTTCTGTGCCGAGAGTTTTACCGCAGACTCATGCTCCGGGGATAGCGGTGGCCCAATATTTATTGATGAAGGAACTCAATACAAGCTAGCTGGCTTAGTGAGTTGGGGATCTAAGTTTTGTGAAAATACACCCGGTGTTTACGTAGATGTTGGTCAGCTTTCACCTTGGATAACGGAAGTGATAAACAGCACTGCTGAAGAGCGTAGCAATGCATCTTTGTGTTCACAAAAAGCAGCACTTGCTCGACCAGAAAGCTCAGGTGGCGGTGCATTTGGTGGCATAGCCATTGTAGCCCTATTAGTGCTTCGCAGTTTTCGTAGAGCATAATATATTGAAATAAAACGTTTTGTTTTTTGTTTAAAAAATATTCATGCATGTGCGGGCGTTTTCTGTTAGATTACGCCCGCATTTTTATATGCCGCTAACAAGCTGTCTCATGGAATGCTGCTTTGCAGTTGAGAGCGTCCACCCCACGGATCGGGCCAGCAATTTGGACGAACATTTTTGCTTGTTAATGAGAATTTTATGCAAAGTATTTTTGCCGATATCGTTGGTTTACTGGGTACAGCCCTCGTGGTAGGTGCGTTCTTCCTTTTACAGTTAGAGCGACTAAGCCCTAAACAACTTACCTATAACTTGATGAACTTAAGCGGTGCCATTTTGCTGCTGATCAGTTTGTGCATTAACTTTAATCTAGCCAGCTTTATTATTGAGCTATTCTGGATTGGCGCGTCAGTGGTAGGTATTGTTAAGTACTTCAAACGTGAGCCGGCTGTCGCTCAAGCTTAAAACATTCAGTTTTGGCTAATAATTAGAAGCTATTGCAATTTTCGGCGATAGCTTTTAATCAATATATTTCTTCTCTATCTTGCCTTTGCGGTGTGTTTGAAGCGATCACCTATCGGTAGTAGCTCTCATTTTTAATAAGCCAAACAATCCTAAACAGTAAATAGTGCCCAAATGAGCAAAAGCTTTGTATGCTAGAGCGACTAAAAACAGAGCCTTTACTTATATGAATCAAATACATCCTCAATTAGCGCCAATTTGTCACTATCTTGAACAGCAACTGTTAGGCAAACCTAAAGCGGTGCGGCTGGCCTTGAGTTGTTTGCTTGCCTCTGGCCACTTACTGATTGAAGATTTACCGGGAGCGGGCAAAACCAGCTTAGCCAAATGGCTCGCAGCCGGTTTTGGTTTGAGTTTCCAGCGAATTCAATTTACCAGTGATTTACTGCCTGCCGACATTATTGGTGTATCGGTGTATGAGCCACCCACTCAGCAGTTTATCTTTCATCCAGGACCAATTTTTAATCACCTGGTATTAGCAGACGAGTTAAACCGTGCGAGCCCGCGTACCCAAAGTGCTCTGTTGGAGGCAATGGAAGAGCAGCAGGTGAGTACCGATGGTCAAAGCTATCCTTTGGAAGCACCATTTTTTGTGATTGCGACGCAAAACCCTCGCGAGCAGTTGGGTACTTTTGATTTACCTGAGTCTCAGCTAGATCGCTTTGCTATGCGACTTAGCATCGGTTTTCCGGATTTGAATTCAGAACTTGCCATGCTTAAGCGTTCTAATCAAGCTGGTGAATCGCTGGTTGGCATGTCGATTGAGGCGCTAACTCAGCTACAGCAAGCGGTTGAGCAAGTGCATTGCAGCGATGCCCTGCTTGATTATTTATTACGTTTAATTCATTGCAGTCGCGCTTTAGAAGGGGCAAACCCTTTGTCGCCGCGCTGTAGTTTAACTTTGTTGGCTTGCGCCAAAGCATGGGCCTATTTGCATCATCAGCAGCACGTATCACCTGAAGATGTTCAAGCGGTATTTAGTGCGGTGAGTGCCCACCGTTTAGGGCGAGGTGACAGTGGTGAAGCCTACGCTAAGCAGATTTTAACTGATGTCGACCCATACAACGATCTGAGCTAAGCATGCAAATTTGGGGACGCTCTGCATTTAAAAAGTGGCGAGGATTACGCACTCAAGCGTGGCTTGAGCGGCGGATTCCCGCTTCAAGCCGTTTAGGATTAAACCGCAAGAACTTGTTCATTCTTCCTACGGCATTTGGTTGGGGCTTTTTGTGCGCCTTAGTGGTGATGCTAATGATGGGCAGTAACTACCAAAACAACTTAATACTTGCTTTGGGTTTATGGTTATTAGCCATGTGGTTGCTGTGTCTGGTGCTTTGCCATCAGAACCTTTCTGGTAGTGTGGTGAGTGTTGTTCAGCGCCCAGAGGGACAATGTGATCACCCATTGCGGCTGATCTTCGCCATAGAAAAAGCCAATAAAACCTTGCCCAATGCACTTACCGCGGAGTTTAAAACTTGGCCCTACGAACAGGCTAGCCAGCACCAAAATAACCAACTAAGCATAGATATTGAGGTGGTGCAGCGCGGCCGCAAGGCATTACCAAGAGTCTCTATTGCCAGTGTATTCCCTTTAGGTATTTTCCGCTGCTGGACGGTGGCCGATTTTAACTCTGAACTGATTGCATATCCTGCGCCACTGTCAGGATATGCTTGCCCCGCTCAAGAGTTATCTGAAGAGCATGATATTGAGCAAACCTCTAGCGATAGCCAATTGCAAAGTGAGTTTGCCGGTCTAAAAGCCTACCGCAGTGGTGAACGTAAAAGCTTGTTAGCGTGGAAGCAATATGCGGCAGGCCGAGGTTTACAAACTAAGGTTTTTAGCGGCAATCCTGCGCTAGATTTACATTTGACTGACCGCTTACATAGCGGTTTAGATTATGAACAAGGCTTATCGGTATTGGCTTTTTGGGTTCGTCAGTTAGCGCAACAGCAACAAAGCTTTAGTTTACAAGTTGGTGGCCAGCAACTAGCAAGTGGCAGCGGCTTGGCGCATCAACGTGCTGCATTACAACTCCTCGCAGAGGCACCTAAACAAACATGAACAATGTAAATGCTGCCCATATTCGTTTATCGCTTCTATGTTATTTGGCAACCGCTTTGGTGTTGTTTCAGCAATTGCCTTGGTTAGTGGTGGTTGTGGGGGCAGCAGCTGGCTGGTGGCGCTTACGAGTAGTGAACGGTTTGGCTTCGCTGCCTAAACCACGTTGGGTAAAACTACTGTTAGTGAGTTTAATTGCCTTAACACTATGGCTAAGCCGCTCTGCAGAGCTGTTTGATAAACTAGTTAGCCTTGTCATGCTGGGTTATAGCTTGAAATACATTGAGCTTCATAAACGGCGTGATGTAGAAATGTTTGCCTTAACGGGTTTGTTTTTATTGGCATTTTCGCTGGTATTCTCTAGCCAACCTTTAGCGGCTTTGTTGGTGCTAATTGTTGCCTTTATGCACTTACTGTTGCTGCTGAGTTTAGATGTAAAACTCAATTTGTCTTGGCTAAAAAAGCTAGCCGTTTGGATGTTGGCTATCGCGCCATTGGGTTTGGCCTTGTTTGTTGTTGCACCGCGATTAGCCCCTTTATGGAAAATGCCCACGCCAAGTAGTGCACAAACTGGCTTGTCTGATGTGGTGCGCCCCGGTGATATTAGCCAGTTGATTCGCTCAGACAAGTTAGTCTTTCGCGCCGAATTTAGTCGCCCACCACCGCGAGACCAATTGTATTGGCGCGCTATGGTGCTGGATGAGTTTGATGGCGAGCAATGGACGCGTAGTGAGCTCGCTCAGAAGAAACAGGTTGTTAAGAATGAGCAAGCGCCGATTAACCAATACCAACTGTTGCTGGAGCCAGCCAATCAAGCTTGGCTGGCTACGCTTAACCCCAGCGAGCTGCGCGGAGGTGGAGCAGAGCAGGTTGGCGATAAAAGCTGGCAACGCAGTGGTGAGAGTTTCCCTCGGCAGATTTTAAGCTTTAATCATCTCCCTCATTTGAACCGTGAGTCGGTAGCACCAGAGCAATTACATCTGCTGACTCGCGTACCCAGCAACATAAGTGCGAATATATTGCAGTTAAGTCGTCAGTTTAGCGAAGGTTTGGACCTCAATGCTGGCGGTTATTCTGAACAAGTCATGACAAGGCTAGAGCAGTGGTTTTTAAGTCAATCTTTTAGCTATACCTTAAGTCCTCCGGCATATCCTGGATTAGCAGGAATAGAAAGCTTTTTGCTTAACCAGCAAGCGGGGTTTTGTGTGCATTATGCTCAAAGCGCAGTGGTGCTGGCACGTTTACAAGGGATTCCCGCGCGTATGGTCACTGGTTATTTAGGTGGTGAATGGGAGCAAGCAGAACAACGTTTAGCAGTACGAAACTACGATGCCCACGCGTGGATGGAATACTGGAACGGAGAGCGCTGGATAAGGCTTGACCCAACAGCGTGGATAGCCCCAGACCGAGTAGAAAGCAACTTACAGCAAAGCCAAGCAACCGCCGAGCAATGGCAAAATATAAGCGGTTGGGGGCAGAAAATTTGGTATACCCAAGGTTTTAACCAACTACGTTTATGGTTAGCGCAAGCCGATTATTGGTGGGCGAAGTGGGTACTTAACTTTGATCATAAACGCCAGTTAAGTTTGTTTTCACAGCTGCTTAATTGGTTGCCGGGGACCTCACTGTTGATGTTAACCGGCGGCATGTTGTTATCTGGAGTGCTAATCAGCGCCTTGTTGTTAGCTAAGCCTTGGCTGTGGCGCGCACCGAATAAACATGTGCTAGCGCTAAAATGGCAGCTATTTTTATTGGCGAGATTGAAACTTCATCGTAGCCAGGGAGAAAGCTTTACTGACTATTTATCGCGTATTGAAAGTGCTGCGCCTAAGCGTTACTTGCCGTTAAAACGGACGATTCAGCAGTATAATCAGCTGCGATACCACGGCTAAAACTTGCAGTAATTGAGTATATCGTTGAGCAAAAAATACCAACTTAATTGGTTAATTTGTCCAAAATATCTTATTTTTTTTACCAAATTGCTTGAGCTAACCAGACTATTGATAGCTCTGCTCGTAAAGTGAGCGGCATTAAACATCTTTGGTAAGGAGATTAAGATGGATTGGATCGAGTGGTTTGGTTATTTAGCGTCGGTGGTGGTGGCCATCTCATTAACCATGAGTTCTATTGTTAAACTTCGTTGGTTAAACATGATAGGTGCTGCGCTGTTTTCTAGTTACGGTTTTGTCATTGGTGCAATGCCCGTGGCCTTGTTAAACCTATTTATTGTATTCGCCAACATCTATTACTTGCAGGGAATTTATCGCAGTAAGGATCAGTTTAAACTGGTAAAAGTTGAAGCTAGCAGCCCCTTATTGCAGTTTTGGATAGAGCAATATCAAACTGACATTGATAAATACTTCCCACAGTTTTCTGTTGATAGTTTACAAGGGCAAAGCTGTTACATGCTGATGAGAAACAGTGAACCAGCGGGTATTTTTGTTGGTCGGCAGCAACAACATGAGTTTGAAGTAAAATTAGATTACGTATTCTCAGCCTATCGAGATTTTAAAACGGGCGATTTTCTTTATCACAATTCCGGCTTATTTAAACAGCTAGATATAAGCAAATTGGTAACCTACAGCTCGGTTGAAAACCACCAAAAATACTTACGTAAGATGGGATTTTCTCAGTCAAGTGAAGACCAGACTTTGTATGAGTATTCACTAAGCTAAAGACACCAAGGGGTTAATTTGCAAAGACCAGAAATTGGAATTATCTACTGATAGTTTTATGGTAGGGTTAGCCCTCAATTAATAACCTGGTAGTTGTAATATGCGTTTGAAAGTGCAGCCTTTTTTGTTTTTATCTCTTCTTTCAAGCTTATTGTTAGGCTGTGTTTCTGCTGAGCAAACCAGAGCCCCAGAAACACGTTCCACCACAGTAGTAAGCGGCGACACTAGCTACTTGGAGCAGTCGAGCGGCCGCTATGCTTGGCACCCTAGTTTGGTAAAAGCCTACTTACACAAGACCGAAAGCGAAGATTTATTACTGCAGGTATTGCAGCAAAACATCAGCAAAACCATGCAAGACAAAGGCTATACCTTGGTTGAACTAAACCAACAGCCTGATTTCTTTATCGGAGTGGGGGCCGCTTTAGACTCTAAAGTAAGTGATCAACAAATACTCGCGCGCGCAGGCATGATGGCAGGTTTATCGGCAGATGATGTTGACCCCACAATGTATGAAAAAGGCTCGGTGATGATCGCCTTGTTTAATTCAGCAGAAAGTGAACCTTTTTGGCGTATTTTAAGTCAAGGTATGGCCCAACAAGAGCAGGCATTGAGCGAGCGAAAAGTCCGCATTGCACGCGAAGTCGATCGTATGTTGCAGTATCTTCCACAACGCTAATCGGTCATAGGTAAGCGAGTGAAGTGCCAAGGTGTTTTGTTAGCAAACATAGGTAAAGCGTTATGAGTAAAGCCAACACTCCTGCCAGTTACACGGTGAAACAAGCCGCAGAGTTAGCGGGAATAACCAGCGATACCCTACGCTTTTACGAGAAAAAGGGCTTGTTGTTTAATGTTAATCGCTCGCCCAATGGGCACCGCCGTTTTAGTTCTCAAAATGTTGAGTGGTTGCGCTTTATTGTGTGTTTAAAATCTACCGGCATGTCTTTAGATACCATTAAACAGTATCGGGATATGTTGGATGAGGGGCCAAGTACCGAGCAACAACGTTTACAATTGTTGCTCGATCATAAACAGCAAACCGAACAACAAATTGCCTGCCTAAATCGCAACCTTGAACATGTTCAACGCAAGATTGAACATTATCAAGAAGGAACCCAATTAAGCATTACTCTGGAGTAAGCCTTATACCGACTCAATCAAGGCGATGTCGGAGGTATCTAGCGGCACACTAGCCCCTCTAATTACTCCATCGGCTTGCTCTGGGCTACGCATGCCAACAATCGCACCAGTTACTGCTGGATGTTTTAGGCTCCAAGCTATCGCAACTTCAGCGGCCGAAACTTGGTATTTAGCTGCCACTTGGCTAAGTGCTTCAACAATTTTTAGGTTGCGGCTTAACTTAGGCTCGTTAAAATCATCAGCGTTTTTACGCCAATCATCATCACCCATAGCGGCAATCCGCTGGCGAGTCATTTTACCGGTTAATAAACCAGAGCCCATTGGCGAATAGCAAATTACCCCGGTGTTGTTTTGTTGGCAATAAGGCAATAGCTGCTCTTCGCAATCGCGATTAATTAAGCTGTAAGGTGGCTGCATAGCGTGAATCGGGGCTATCTTTTGCAAGGCTTCCATTTGCTCTAAGGAATGGTTAGACACACCTAAATAGCGAATCTTCCCCTGTTGTTGCAACTCGGCCATGGCTTGCCAAGCTTCTTCAATGTCTTCAGCTGGGTTAGGCCAGTGGATTTGGTATAAATCGATAGTCTCTACTTGCAGGCGCTTTAGACTGTTCTCGACTTCTTGTTTGATGCTGGCGGCTTTTAAACAAGGTTGGATGTTTTGTTGTTGATCCCAGTTAAAACCACATTTGCTAAAAATGAGCGGTTTATTGCTTAAGCCTTTGATGGCTTTACCCACTATTTCTTCACTGTGGCCGAGGCCGTATACTGGCGCTGTATCAATCCAGTTTATACCTAATGACAAAGCATGTTGTATGGTATCGATTGAATCTTGATCTTGTTGCGCACCCCAGCCCCATTGCCACAGGCCGCCCATTGCCCATGCACCTAAGCCAATGCGGGTAATCTTTAGTTCACTGTTTCCTAAACGTGCCAGTTCCATAGTCACTTCTCCAAAGGTTTTGAATAATAGTTAATGATTACTTAAGGTGAGTGTAAAAGTTGGAGTTAACTCCAAGTCAAGTAATTGGTTGGTAAACTTTTATATCGTAAGGAAGTGAAATTTGATGATGATTTGTCAACACATTCGGCTAGGATTAAATAAAGCATCAAACTATTTGAAAAAGCAGGCCTTAATTGCTTAACACTGGCTTGGAACAGCGGCCAACGGTGACTACACTGAGCCGCTTATAAGTTCAAAAAATAATCCTGCAGGAGCTCCTATGTTAAAACAATACCCAGTGACTGATTTACATCGTCATTTAGATGGCACTATTCGCGCCGAAACCATATTAGAACTGGGCCGAAAGTTTAACGTAGATCTTCCTGCAAGCAATCTTGAAGCGCTGATCCCCCACGTTCAAATTACCAAACAAGAACCTAATTTGGTGGCTTTTCTCTCTAAGCTAGATTGGGGGGTAAGTGTATTGGGCGATTACGACGCCTGTGCTCGTGTAGCTGAAGAAAATGTGGCTGATTTAGTAAAAGCCAATATTGATTATGCTGAATTACGCTTTAGCCCGGGTTATATGGCTATGAGCCATAAACTTAAGCAAGAAGGCGTGGTAGAAGCGGTTATTGAAGGCGTGCGTCGTGGTATGCAAAAACACGATGTACAAGTGAATTTAATCGGTATTATGAGCCGTACCTTTGGCCAACAAAGTTGTAGCGAAGAGCTGGAAGCTTGTATGGCGTTTCGCGACCAAATAGTGGCGGTTGATTTAGCGGGTGACGAGCTGGGTCACCCTGGTGATTTATTTGTTGAGCAGTTTTCACGTGCGCGCGATGCCGGTTTTGGTATTACTGTTCATGCGGGTGAAGCTGCTGGTTCGGCAAGCGTTTGGCAAGCTATTCGTGAACTAGGCGCTACTCGCATTGGCCATGGTGTTAAAATTGCTGACGATCCTGAGCTAATGGATTACGTAGCAAAACACAAGATTGGTGTAGAGTCGTGTTTGTCTTCTAATTTTCAAACCAACACCACGGCAGACTTAAGTCAGCATCCTCTTAAGCGCTTTTTAGAGCATGGTATTCGCGCTAGTTTGAATACTGATGATCCCGGTGTGTCGGCCATTGATTTACCCGATGAATACCGTATTGCCCGCGAGCAACTAGGCTTTGGCGATGAGCAAATTGCCAAGCTGCAAAGTAATGGTTTAAAAATGGCCTTTATTAGTGAAAGTGCGCGCCAAGCATTACGTGAGAAAGCCGCTAAACGCATTTTATAAGTTAACTGTTAACAGCCCGCTTAAACGCTACGTTTAAGCGGGCTTTTTTATGTGCGGCGCACTCCCAAGCTAATTTGTGGTCCGGGGCAATCCATGACTGCTGCAATACAGCGGATCATCTCGTTTTCTAAAATAGTGAGTTGTTTGTCTAAGCAAATACAGGCGACAAGCGCCCTAAGTATTCGCTGCTTAACTTGCGGGTAAGCATTGGCGAGTTGTTTTACTGCTGGCCCAAAATGCTCAACCTGGCATTGTTCTCGTTCAAGCAGGCTAATTGTGTACAAACCAATACTGTTTGCGCCAATGCCAAAGGCGCGTTGTATCTCTAAAGTTTGTTCGTGGCCAAAATAGGCAAAGGCTGATAATACGATGGAAAAGGGCCTAGCAACTTCTGCAGTGGTTTTATAGACGGCTTTGCTGGGCGTTGTTTTCTCAAATTGATGGGCTAAATAGTGTTTCACCAACTGATACAGACACCATTCATACATATCGACTTGTTGGTCAGCTTTAATTAAAGTTCGTAGGTTATCCATAAAGCGCTGGTATTGCAGGGCCGATATGCACTTTAAGGCGGGGAAGGATAACTCAAGCAAGGGCAAGCGATAGCTTTTATCCACCGAGTTTATCCATTCCCAAGCTTGTAGGGTTTCGTTGATTCGCGAGTCTTTACTCAAGTTGTCCTTGATGTCATGCAGTTGTTTCTTACGTAGTGCATCGTTGCTATCAAGTAACAAAGCGTAAACCACGCTAATCACTCCACATGGGTCATGAGCAAGGGCAAGTAAGCCTTCATCTAAATGAGCAAGCTCGCCGCTTACGGTAACGGTGTGCTCTGATAAGCTGTACTCTGCTTTGGCTGATTTATTGGTGACGTGCTCTATCGCGGCTTCCGCTGCAGCGGCCACAAATACTGTTTTCTTCAATTGTTCTTGAGAGTGTTTTTGCGCGCGTTTCTGACTGGTTTTAGAGTAGATAGGTTCGGCGATCTTCTTGATGTCTCGCTTAATTACTTGCCCATCCCAACGAGGTAAAATACGCTTGATACGAGTTTTAATGGCGGGGTGAGTCGCAAAAAAACTGCCTAAGCGACGAGCGTCGCCAATGAACATATGGCTGGCTTCTTGGCTAAGTGGTGTGCGTAAACCCGAGCCCGCGTCGTAACCACCAATAATTTTTAGCGCATCGGCTATGCCGTTAGGGTTGCGGGTAAACTGAACGGCTGACGCATCGGCTAGATATTCGCGTTGGCGGCTAATGGCGGCTTTAATCATGTTGGCAAAAAAAGCGCCGATCCAACCCAAGGCCAATAAACCAAAACCAACCGCAACAACTCTAACATCATTGTTTTTATTGCGGCTGGAGTGCGATACGCTGTTGTAGCGTTGGCTATGCACCACAAACTCGCCGATGTTAGAGATAAAGATAATACCGCTTAACAGCGCGATAAGTTGCATGTTTAAACGCATGTCGCCATTTAGAATATGACTAAATTCATGAGCCACTACACCTTGCAACTGCTCGCGGTTAAGTTGCTCTAAAGCGCCTTGAGTGATGCCTATCACTGCATCTGCTGGTGTATGCCCTGCGGCAAAGGCATTAATGCCTATTTCATCTTTGAGTAAATACACCGAGGGCACAGGCATGCCTGAAGCAAGAGCCATTTCTTCGACAACATTCAGTACTTGTCGTTGTTCTGGTGCTTGGCTATTAGGTAGCAAGCGCTCGCCACCTAATGACTCGGCAATACGCCGGCCTCCATCGCGCAATTGATACCATTTAAAGGCAATGGCACAGCCAATCACGCTGGTCATCACCAAGCTCACCATAATGAACAGGTCGGTGGAGAAAAAACTTCCCTCATTGGCCTGATTTAGCCCATTGTTATGGCTATCAAAAAGCCAAAATGTGCTAGCAATAATCACGTTGCTCAAGCCTATAAGTAAGATAACCGCCAGCACAAACAGCAAAACCAACCATTTGCTGTTACGACGAGCGTGGTCTTGTTCGGCAAAAAAATTCATGGTTACACCTAAGCAGTTAGAAAGACACTTTAGGTGCAGTTTGAATATCGGCGCTGTCGGCAAACTCTAATAGGCTGGCGTCTTTCTTATGGCCAAATTGGGCAGCAAAAAAGACTGGAGGAAAGGATTGGCGATACTCATTGTATTCGGTGACTGAGTCGTTAAAAGACTGGCGAGCAAAAGCAACGCGGTTTTCTGTGGTGGTTAGCTCTTCGCTTACTTGCAGCATATTGTCGCTGGCTTTCAAGTCTGGGTAGCTTTCCATCACAATGTTCATTTTGCTCATTGCGCCCTGTAATACCCCTTCAGCATTGGCAAGCTTATTCAGCGTGTTGCCTGTAGGGTCACTTGCTGCAGCGCGTAATAGCGCACTGGCATCGTTACGTGCACTAATTACGGCTTCCAGAGTCTCTTTTTCGTGAGACATGTAGGCTTTGGCGGTTTCCACTAAGTTGGGAATAAGATCGTAACGGCGCTTAAGTTGTACCTCAATTTGAGCAAAGGCATTTTTGTAACGATTACGCAGGCTCACCAAGCGGTTATAGATGCCAACAACGTAAAAAATACTGGCGGCAATAATGACTAGAATTACAATTAACGATACATCCATGACTTAAGCTTCCTAATTATTAAATACTTAATATCAATATGATACGTATTTACTGATAGATTACTATGCGCTAATAGGCAGTTCATTTATACGCTGTGAAGTAAGCATGGGCTAGGCTTGTTAATGTACAGCCTATTTTGCAATGTTATGGTAACTGTTAGCCTTTTCTTAAGATTAAGCGAGTGATGAAATGCACGATTTAGCCACTATGGCAGTAACGGTATTTATGGGCTTTTTTGCGATGATGAACCCGATTGCCAATACAGCAGTATTTGTTGGTATGACTGGTAATCAAAGCCCTTTACAGCGTAAGCAAACTGCCTTTAAGGCTTTGGTTGTTGCCTTTTTTATCACTGCCGCATTTTGTTTGTTAGGTAAAGGTATTTTTGAACTGTTCGGTATTACCTTGCCAGCACTGCGCTTAGCGGGCGGCATATTGGTGTTTTTAGTGGGCTACCACATGCTACAAGGCAGCGCCTCAAAAATGCATACGCATACACCGAACGAAAATGATGATAGCGAAGGTAAGGATATTGCTATTTCCCCCTTAGCTTTGCCAATACTCGCAGGGCCGGGCACCATTGCCACCGCGATGAACTATTCAGCATCTGGTGAGATAGTTAATATCATCATTACCATTATTGCCTTCGCCACATTATGCGTGATTACTTTTATCTGCTTTTTGTTGGGGCCAAAGCTAATCGAGAAAGTAGGCGAGAGCGGCATTAACATTACCACCCGACTAATGGGCCTAATTCTTACTGTGATTGGTATGCAAATGCTAATACAGGGTATACATGATGCGTATTTGTTGTTTCAGGGAGCTGCAGTAAGCTAGTTCGACTTAGGTAACAAAAAGCCAAGCGCTACAGACACTTGGCTACTTAAAATAGAACAATAATGTTAGGCAGTGGCGTGTTCAGGCTTGGTGCTGATAATGGCCAATAGTTTTTGAGCGTGTTCAGCCACTTCAATACCTAAATCGGTAAGGTAGCCGCCGTCAGCTTGAGTGCTTAAACCTCTGTCGAACAAACTTTTTGCCGCGGCAATCAGTTCTGGAGCTGCGTCCTGGTGAACCTTAATCCCGGTTTGTAAACTGCTCATATCAAACTGCAGCAACAAGTTTAGTTCGGCGATGTTATTGGGAATAAATTTCATAGAGCCTTCCTTTATTTTTTTGTTACGTCCACATTAGAAACCCCGCTGCCATTGCGCAAGTTGTCAATTGGAGAAGTGATACCTTACGCAACGTTTTGTTGAGTGCAAATAACTGCTGCTCAGCTCTCTATGACTTAGCGCAATTTTGTTCAATAAAGTTTGCGAGCTAGCGCATATAGTTGGCTTTTAGCAGAGCGAGGGAGAAAGCAGGTGAGTGTGGTGATACCTATGATAGTTTTTGCTTTAATTGGTGCAATTTCTCCAGGGCCTGTGAATATTATTGCGACGGGCGCTGCGGCTAACTTTGGTTTTCGGCGCGCGCTTCCGCATGTAATAGGCGCCAGTGTTAGTTATTGCTTGGTGGTTTTTATTAGTGGCTTTTCATTAACGACAGTACTGCAGCTTTTGCCAAGTTTAACTGGCTTGCTGCAGTATGTAGGTGGAGCGTTTTTGTTGTTCATGGCTTACAAGATAGCGATATCGCCCGTGAGCGAAGATACTCACCAAGAAATAATAGCGCCGCCCAGTGCCTTACAAGGCGCGTTAGCGCAGGGTTTAAATCCTAAAGCATGGTTAGTGGCAATGTCTGGTGTGAGCTTATTTGTTTCATCGCAAACTCCTGCGCTTTTTTACTTGTTGGTTTTCTGTACTATTTCTTTGATAGTGTGTTTAATTGGTGTGGGAACTTGGGCTGCCATGGGCTCTGTTATTGCCAGTTATTTACATACTGCCACCAGAAAACGCACCTTTAATATCGTGATGGCTTTGTTATTGGCCGGGTCTGTAGTGTCGTTATTTGTATCTTAGTGTTTATATATGGCCGTTTTACAAGGAGCGAATGTGGTTAATCAGGTGAAAGCCATGCAAGTAACAGCCGCTAATAGTCAGCAACTACTAAAACGTAGTGCGAGTTTACCTTTTATTGAGTTACGCCAAGCACGGCATTCGCAGGCCTGTTACCACAGTCATTCGCATGATGAGTTTTCTTTTGGGTTAATTGATACGGGTGATGCGGTTTATAAAAATATGCAACAGCAGCACCGTATTACTGCTGGGCATAACGTAACAATTAACCCTGGTGATGTGCACTCTTGTAACCCTAAACAAGGCGCATGGTCTTATCGCATGTTGTTTGTCGATAGCCATTGGGTGGGAGAGTTACAGCAAGAAATGCTGGTGAAACCTGCCAGTGACTACCAGCCATTTGAGCAACATTATGCAGATGATCCCGCGACTTTTACCTTACTGGCTGAGCTGTTCTCTGCGATCAAACATGATCATGATGGTTTACAGCAAGAAAGCTTGTTAATTCAATTTTTTGAAAGTCAGTTTGGTCAAGGTGCTGATGTTAGACGTGACGCGAGTTGCTCAGCAAAGCCGCAAATTAAACGTGTTCAAGAGTGTATTCAAGATCAGCTGTCTTGCTCCCTGAGTTTAAGTGAGTTGGCTGAAGTTGCAGGTTTAAGCCGTTACCACTTAGTGAGAAGTTTTAAGCGCCGTTATGGCTTGTCGCCACATGCGTTTCAGCTTAATCAACGAATCAATCGGGCAAAAACCTTATTGCGGGAAGGTAGTAGCATTGCAGACACCGCGTTGGCTTTAGGTTTTGCCGACCAAAGCCACTTTCAACGAAACTTTAAGAAGCGCTTGGCCTTAACCCCAAGGCAATACCAAGGCTTCTTTGTGTAGATAAAGCTTAGTTGTTGAGTGACGTTAGCACTGGCAATAAGTCACTAGGTTCTTGGCGTTTGGTGTAATCGGCTTCTACAAACGCACTGGCTATACTGCCGTCTTGAGCAACTACAAAGGTGGCAGCAAGCGGTAAATCAAATTGGCCTGCGCCATTATGTTGCTCTACTTCAATACCAAAAGATGAGTAAATTGGGCGTAATTCCTCAGGTAGGGCAAATACAATATCTAAGCTTTTGGCATACTCTGCATTTACATCAGACAATACTTGGAACTGTAACTCGTTTTTCTCGGCAGTGCTTAACGAGGCGTCTGGTAGCTCTGGAGTAATGGCAACTAAGTTAGCACCTAGGGCTTTTATTTGCGGCAAAATTTGCTGGTAAGCACGCAGCTCTAAATTACAGTAAGGACACCAGCCACCGCGGTAAAACGTTACAACAAGCGGACCGTCTTTTAATAATGCGTTTAGTGATACCTTCTCGCCGTTTTGGTTGGCGAGGGTAAAGCTAGGAAGCGCTTGCCCTTGCTGCGGGGTATTTGCTGCTATGTTACTTTCGCTTAAATTTTTAGTGGCCTGTTTCATCACTTGCTGAACGTTTAAGGGCGCTTTTTGGATGAAAGAAGCAATGTAATCGGCGATCTCTGTTTGCAAACTCATGATAATTCCTTTGTTCTTAAGTTGTGATGTTTGAATGAACATTCAAACATCACTTGAATGAACATTCAAGTTAATTTTGAACAAACATTCAAAAAGATGCTTGTTGCTAACACACAAGGTATACTTAATGCGCACAGCTAAGCGTAAAGGCGAATACATCCAATATGGCAAAGATGCAGTTTCAACGAGAGCAAGTTCTAGAGCAATCCGCTAATTTGTTTTGGCGAGTGGGCTATCACGCCACCTCTATGCAGCAAGTATTTCAGCACACAGGCCTAAAACCGGGCAGTGTTTATTTGGCTTTTGGCAACAAAGAGGCTTTGTTTAAAGAGTCATTAACACATTACTGCCAAGCTTCGCTGCAAGGTATTCAAGCGAGTTTAAGTGCTGCTAGCAATATTGAATTAGGCATCTGTCAGATCTTGGAGAGCATGTTGGTGCAGTCACTTAACAGTGATTACTGCAGCTGCTTTTTGGTAAAGAGCCAATTGGAGTTTAGTGACGAGCCCGAGTTGCAAGCTTTGGTGAGCGAGCAACTACAACAAATTGAAGCTCTGTATAGTGAGTTTCTAATGCAAATTTATGATGAGCCAGAGGCTAAGGCTAAAGCCTGTAGTCTGATGCTGCATATCTTTGGCATTCGCGTTTATAGTTATCACCAAGGTAGCTTAGAGAAAATGCGCCAAGCGCTGCAAGTAGGTTTGCCTTGGTTGCCTTGGCCAAACACGCAGCATTAGGGTGAACTACCAGCCTATTTGGCTGCCGTCCCATGCCCAAAATTGACCGGTGTTTTCCGGCTTTAGTTGGACTAGCTTTTCAAGCAACAAGCTGGCGCTTTGTTGGCTCGATAGTAACTTGCCAGCAGGCACATTTCGTTGAAAAGGTTTTGATAACTCGGTATCCGTTGTACCGGGATGCCAAGCGGTAACACATACCTTGGGGTGGCTGCGTTGCCATTCTATTGCAATGTTTTTGAGTACCATATTTAACGCTGCTTTAGCGCTTCGATAGCTGTGCCAGCCACCTAAACGGTTATCACTTATTGAACCGACCTTAGCCGACACACTCACAAACTTAGCGTCATCACTTGTTTTTAATGGCTTGGCTGCGTGTTTGGCTAACAGCAAGCTAGGTAAAGCATTTAACTGCATGCTTAACATGAAGTTGTCTGCTTGGCATTGTGACAAGCTTTTCTCTGGTTTTAGTTGCTGAGAATGCAATACACCTGCGCAGTTTATTAGCCAATCAAGTGTGGGTGCTCGTTCAAACAATGCCGCGATTTGCTGTTCGTTGTTTAAATCCAGTTGCTGCCAAGTAAGCTTGGGGTGAGAAAAGTCTTGCTTGTGTTTATGCCACGTAGCGGTAATGTGCCGTACATCTGCTCTTTGGCATAAGAGTTTAACCAAGGCTAAACCTATGCCACCGCTTCCTGCTATTACCACTACTTGCATTTAAAACATCTCATAGGATTACACTCATACTATGTATACGCAGCAGTCGAGAGTTTAGTTTATTAAGGCGTTATTAGTTGAGAGGTGAAAGTGAACTAAAGTAGGGGGGAGTGGCTGACTATTTGTAATGGGAAAAATAGAATGGCAAGCCTTGGGCTTACCATTCATTTGGGTCACTTTAGAACAAGTGGCTGTACTGCATAGAGTAGTAAACAGCGTCTGAACGGGTGTGGCCAACCACGGTAGAGCTTGGTAAACCGGCACCTGCTAGTACACTGCTATCTTCCAGTACTTTAACATCCTCGCCACGAACTAAAGCTACACCAAAATCAATACTGGCATTTTTGTTTAAGTGGTAGCTAGCACCAGCGGTATACCAGTTACGGTCAGAGTCAGGGATTGATAATGAGCTGACTTCATCCACTACGCCTTTATCGTGCATATAACCCGCGCGAGCTGTCCAGTTTTGGTTGATTGTGTAAGTACCACCTACGCTAAATAACCAAGAGTTTTTCCAATGGTAGCTTTTAACCGTAGCGTCTGGCGCAGAACCAGTAACAGTAATGTGGTCAAAATCACCCCAGCTAGTGTGCTGTGCAGTGTAGTGAACCGCCCACTTAGGGCTTAGCTCGTGGTAACCGGCTACTTGGAAGATATTGGGTAATGGGATATGAATCTCTTCATAACTTTGGCCTAAGTAGTTAACTTTACCATCAGCTTTAAAGGTAGGGCTAACACGGTAGCTCATGCCTAAGCGGTTTCTATCGTTGATTTCGTAAGTTGCGCCAACAATACCACCTAGTGCCCAGCCATCTGCCTCTACATCAACCAGAGTACTTTGTACATTTGTGCCGCCTTGGATTTCGCCAGCACGCTTTAATTTACCTTCGCCGTAAATTAAATCGAGGCCAGCACCAATGCTGAACTGTTGGTTGATGCGGTAAGACACACTGGCATTGAAAGTTGAGGTGACAATTTCAGTTTCACCTAATAAATCTACCGGCGTTACTGGTGCACCAGTATTGTTTAGTGAGCTAATATCTGTGCCAGTACCAAAATTACTAAACGCGCCAACACCAACGGCAAAAGCATCGTTAATCGGATGGATGTAGTAGATGTTTGGAATCACTTTATTGTCGGCAGCGTCATCTTCGCTACCGTAGTTAATTGTGCCACCTAACGCGCTAACATCTTTAATGGTAACGTCTACGTCGGCGTAAGTTAAACCAAGTGATAAGGCTTTGCGGTCAAACATCGCCATGGCGGCAGGGTTACGTGACAATACCGAAGCATTGTCGGCGATAACGGCGTCACCAGAAAATGCGCGACCTATACCGGTTGCAGATTGGCTGTTTAGTTGGAAGCCTGCTGCAAGGCTGTGGCCGGTAACAAGTGAAATGCTGATGGCAAGTAGACTTAATTTACGTTTATTCATAACTACTGGTCTCTAAGAGGAGTGCATTCAGTCCGCTAGGCGTAACTGTTTTGTTTTATTTTTGTAATATTGGCGCATCTTAGGCAACTGATCAGTCCTCTACAACTCCGACCAGAGCAAATATTCTAATATTGAAATGCTTGATAACAGCATAAATAATTGGACTTAGCCCTTTAAATACAAGACTTTCAGCAGTTTCGTTTTTTGATAGTGTGTTTTTTGTTCGCTTTTTAGTGCTATTAACAATTCGCTAAACTTTGAGATCATAAGCAAAACGCACTTTAGTCAGGAGTTAAAAATGATCCGTCACATTTTACTGTTTAAGTTTAAAGCTCACGCGAGCAAAGCTGATATTGAGACAGCACAGCAAGACTTTTTAACGATACCTTCAAAAATTGAAGGCGTGGTTGAGGTGGAATGGGGAGCAAATAATAGCCCTGAGGACTTAAATAAAGACTACGAGTATAGTGTGGTGATGACTTTTGCTAATGAAGCGGCGCGCCAGCGATATTTGCCTCACCCCGATCACGACTTGCTAAAGCAACACTTTGTGCCTTTATTGGAAGACATTATTGTGTTTGATTACAGCGTTTAAGAGTGTGCTTAACTAGGTCTTACCACTTGTTTTCATTTGCCTATTCACTTGTTGCTGCGTTTTTAATCAACTATGATGACGAAATGCTACAAGCTAGTATATTTTTACTTAAAGTGTCTAGTTAAATCTAAGCTATGGTGATGGTCGATGTTGCGATTTAAGATACTGTTATTAACTGGGCTGTTTACTGCGTTAACGGCTTGTGATTCCGAGCAAGAAAACTCCTCGTCGGTGAGTATGGCTAACCCTGCTTCAGTCTATTGCGTAGAGCAAGGCGGAGACCCTCAAGTAGAACAAACCAAAGAAGGTGAAGTCGGTTACTGCCACTTTTCTGATGGCAGAGTTATTGAGCAGTGGGAGTTTTACCGCGCCAGTTTAGACTAAGCCTCACATTTATTACTCTCTTCCTTAATTCGGCTTTTACTTGGTTTATTATTACCTGGCTATGGTGAGGAATTAAGAAATGCCGTATCGCTGTTATTCTCTATTGTGCACATTGATTAGTATTGGTTCACTGGTGAGTTGTGCTCCTCAAACATCGCCTGTTAAAGGTAGCTTTGTGTTTGGTCACGAAGTGAGAGAGTTTATTCCCTGTGGCGGTGAAGCGTTGTGGTGGCAAGCAGAGCCTTTAGTCACTGCAGAGTTACTGGAGTATTACCGCGCCAATATTGCTAAACCTTATCAAGCTATTTATGTGACAGTGCAAGGCGAACGCTTAGCAGCTCAGGCTGATGGTTTTGCCAGTGAGTATCCTGCCGTATTTGAGATTAATAGGGTGATAGACTGGCAGCTTACGGTTCCAAATAACTGCCAAAGTCCCCAAGACTAAAAACATAATAAGGATAAACATGACGCTAGTTTTTAAATGGCTGTTTGGCTTAATCACGGTTGCTACCAGTGGCATTAGCTTGTTGGTATTTGGCTTAAGCTGGTGGCCGTTGGTATTTGTCTTCCTAGGTTTGTTTGTCATTGCTTCTAACTATTGGCAAAGTATTGATTATATTGCGACTCTGCTGGCGCGACTGGGTGGCGTGTTAGCATTACTGGGCATTGCCTTATTGCTTATTGCAGCCAACGTGGGTAGCTCTTTTCATCTCTCGCCTAGCTATTGGGTAATGATTGGCCTAATGTCGCTGATGGCTGTTTTGGGCTGTAGTGGCTTTTTCTGGGCGCAATCACTCGAGCCAAGTACTTCAAAGCGGGAGTAATGATGTTTAAAGCCTTTCATCATGTTGCAATTATTTGCTCAGACTATTCACGCTCGAAACACTTTTATAGTCAGATACTCGGTTTGCACATTATTGCTGAGCATTATCGCGAGCAGCGTGACTCTTATAAGTTAGATCTAGCGCTACCAAGCGGTGAACAAATAGAATTGTTTTCCTTTGTGGGTGCGCCGCCGCGACCGAGCTTTCCTGAGGCGCAAGGGTTGCGCCATTTAGCTTTTGCGGTAGATAACATTGAGCAAGTTATTGGTTATTTGGAGCAACAAGGGGTAGAGGTTGAACCCGTCAGGGTTGACCCCTACACCAACAAGCAATTTACCTTTTTCAGTGATCCTGATGGCTTACCATTAGAGCTTTATCAGCAGTAATCACTTTTTAGATTAAGGCTGCTTAGTTTCTTCCTGCCATCACTCCGCCGTCTACATCCCAAATTGCGCCGGTTACCCAACTGGCCTTGTCACTGAGCAAAAAGCTGACGCTGTTGGCCACATCATCTACGCTGCCAATGCGTCCAATGGGATGAAAAGCGTCAAAGCTAGCCAAGCTTTCATCTAAGGCTTCTGGGGCGATAAAAGCATGGTAAATCGGCGTTTTTACTACGGCTGGTGCCACTGCGTTTACGCGAATATTAAATTCGGCTAACTCCATGGCAAGATGCTGAGTTAGCGCATGCAAGCCAGCTTTCGCCATTGAGTAGGCTGAGGACGGCGTCGCTTTTACAGCTTGGTGTGCCCACATTGAGCCAATATTTACTATGCTTCCTCCGCCATTTTTTACCATATTTTTTGCTACTGCCTGGGTAATAAAAAATAATGCCTGATTCAATTGCATGTATTGGTGGTAATCGTCACCACTGTGCTCTAAAAATCCAGTGGGTTTAAAGTAACCCGCGGCGTTTACTAGTTGGTCGATAGCATCAAAACCTTCGATTTTTTCTATTAATGCTGAAACATCGGCGGTTTGGTACAAATCAGCTTGCCAGGTGTGTACTTCACCTAAAGCTGATAACTCCTGTTTGGCTTGGCTGAGTTTATCTGCTGAACGCGCCACAATAATTACCGACTTTTTTTCTGCCAAAAGCTGTTTGGCAGTGGCGAAACCTATGCCGCTTGATCCACCAATAATTAACGCAAAAGACTGAGTGCTCGGGTTCATGATTATTCCTTTAGAAGTGTTTGAGTTCCGCTTCATCTTATGGAACATTGGGCTATCGAGAAAAGTAGGCACAAACCAGTACCCTAGGTACTTTTGAGTACATCTTAATGAAAAATAAAGAATTATTGTTTTCACGAAAATCAGCACCAGAACGAAGTGCCCGCATGGTTGAGACTATTTACGGCTGCAAATGGTCGTTAACAGTGTATCAATTGTTAGCCAGTGGAATTAATCGCCCAGGGGAAATGGTGCGAAATGTAGAAGGCTTAAGTACTAAAGTGCTAAACGAATGTTTACGTAAAAATCTGGAGTTTGGTATTTTGAAGCGAATTGAATATTCAGAAGTCCCGCCGAGAGTTGAGTACCAAGTTACCGAGTTTGGCAGCAAGTTTTTACGCATTCTTGAGCAATTAGAAGATCTACAACAAGAGATCGCCTTATGATTAGTAGTCTAATCATTTGATCCCTTAAGAGTTTACTTACGTTTTTAGCGAATAGAATTAAGCGAAAAGGTATCTAATGAGCGTCCAAATACTGTGGTTTAGAAATGACTTACGGACTAAAGATAATCACGCCCTAAGCACTGCTGTCGCCAGTGGCAAGCCCGTCATAGCTATCTATCTGCTATGTACCAAACAATGGGAGCAACATCATCTTGCTCCCATTCAAGCCGATTTAATCCTACGCCGCTTAGCTCAACTTCAAGACGATCTCGCTTCACTTAATATTCCCTTATTAGTACATCAGTTAGACAGCTTTAAGCAGGTTCCTCAATCCTTAGTGGAGCTGTGTGAGCGATATCAAGCTGCTGACGTACATTGCCATTATCAATACGAGCTTAATGAGCAGCGCCGTGATGAGGCGGTTGATCAGATATTACAAGCTCAGCAAATTAGTGTTCATCAATACCACGGCGAATGCGTGATGAAGCCCGGCACTGTACTTACTCGAACGGGAGAGAGCTTTAAGGTTTTCACCCCGTTTCGTAAGGCCTGGCTAAGTGGTTTAACTGAAGCTGAATTTAGCCCTTTAGCCACTCCGCCTGCGGTGGATAAACACCTTCTACCACCAAGTTTTGTTGAACTACTTAAAAGCAAGCCCTTGCTAAAGTGTGATTACCCGCTGGTTGATAGCAGTCACTGGGCTTGCGACGATAAGCAGATTATTCAGCAGTTACGAGATTTTAGCGCCAGTAAAGCTGCTGACTATAAGGCTGCTCGTGACTTTCCCGCACAAGCTGGCACTAGCAAGCTTTCGGCTTTTTTGGCCTTAGGCATGCTTTCGCCTAGGCAGTGTTTAGCGCGAATCTATCTGGATCATCCGCGTTGTTTAGAGGCCCAAGAAGGCGGCGCATTTACTTGGTTAAGTGAAATTGTGTGGCGAGAGTTTTATCGACACTTAATTGCCGCTAACCCTAGATTGTGCAAAGGGCAAGCGTATATAGCGTGGACTGAGGCCGTTAACTGGCAACACGATGAACAGCTACTAAAAGCCTGGCAAGAGGGCAGAACCGGCTACCCAATAGTAGATGCTGCAATGTTGCAGCTAAAGCAAACAGGTTGGATGCATAACCGCTTGCGAATGATTGTGGCAAGCTTTTTAACGAAAGATTTGTTAGTAAGTTGGCGAGAAGGTGAGCGCTGGTTCATGCAACATTTGATTGATGGTGACTTTGCTTCTAATAACGGAGGTTGGCAATGGGCTGCGTCTACCGGTACAGACGCACAGCCTTATTTTCGCATTTTTAACCCTACCACACAGGCACAACGTTTTGACCCAAATGGCGACTTTGTCCGCTATTGGTTACCAGAGCTGGCAGAGGTGCCAGGAAAACATGTCCATCAACCGCATACTTGGGCGGAGAAGAACGCCACCTCAGTCAATTACCCTATGCCGATTGTTGATCATGCCATTCAGCGAAAGTTGGCTTTGAGCTTGTTTGAACAAGCCAAAAGCCAGGCGCAATCATAAGCGGCACATTTGCTAATAGTGTGAAGCTTGATATTAAAAGCTCACTGCAAAACCTAAGAAGTGCATATCCATATCAAAGTGACCGACTAAGTTTTTGCTCGGTAACACTTGCTGGTTTTGGTTAACTTCTGGCGAGCCTAAATCAGAGTACTCGTAGAAAAAGTCCACCGGCACTTCGTTAATCAAAGTACTTAACCCAACCGAGTAACGAATTTGTCTGTCTACCGGTAAATCGGGGGCTTGATACTGAGCGTCGTCTAGTGGAGAGGTTTCGTAAGAGAAGCCAAACTTTATTCGCCAATCTTGGTTAATTTGGTAATCAGTACCCACAGCCATAGCCCAAGTATCTTGCCAGTTTCTGGTAATGCTTTGGTCTGAAGAGGCAATGATCAGTTCAGTACTTTTAAAGTCGCTCCATTGGTACCAAGATAGGGTGCTGAATAATCGCCAATCTTGATTTAGCTGGTGGCTAACATCTGCGCGGGCAAACGCTACCGCGTCAATGGCCATTGAGTAATCAGCATTTTGATTGAGGTAAGACACATTGTCGTTAAATTGGTGTTCAAGCTTTGAGCGATAACTGATACCTGCAATGGTGTCTTGGTTGAATTGATAAACTAGACCAAGGTTGTATCCAAACGCCCAATCATCGGTTGGGGTCATGCTTAAGGGCTGGCCCAGTAGTTGGCTGCTCATATCAATAGAGGCGTAGTTTGCTTGAATACCCGCTGCGATAGATAACTTGTCGTTAAGCTTGTAGCTTAGCGAAGGATTAAGTTGCAGCGTCACTAAGCTGGTATCAACCACTTGGGTAGAGCCTTTCCAGCCAGAACCGTAATCTAAGGCTGCCCCACCAATTGTGGTAAAGGCAACGCCAGCCGCCCAGTCTTCGTTTAGCGTCTTGTTATAAAACAAGCCTGCTGCACCTAACCAACCACCAGAATCACGAGAGTTGTCGTCACTATTTTCATGATCGTAATAGGTATTTGAGAGATTTAAAGCTAAGCCGTTTACCGTGAATATATCTCGGTCCATAAACGACATTATGGCTGGATTCGCCCAAATAGCGGCAGAAGATTCGCGATACACACCATCACCTGCTCCGGCAGTACCTAAGTTGGCGTAAGAAGCTTGCGGAAGGTGATAGCCTCCGGCAAATAGGTAACTAGAAAAACTAGCAAGTAAAACGCCGCATAAAATTGCGCGAATCATAGTTAACATGAAGTGGCCTATAAGATGTTTGATTGTAGTTGTGCCTGTTCAGGTTCAGGCCGCGCGGAGTGTAAAACAAACAGAATATAATGCTGAAAATTAGATCACTATGAATCAATAAAAGCGGATAAGTTGATTGAAACGGTGGTTTTTGGCAGTTGAAGAGGGGAGGGAGAAGAGTCTATTATTAGCCATTAGCTGCGGCGTAAGCGGACTACCTTCATTATCTCGAATTCAAAGCCTGCTCGAAGTTGCTGGCTGGGGTAATAACTTAAATTGACTCTAGCTCCGGTTAAATCTTGATAGCGTTGTTTTCGTTTGTAAATAAACGGTACATCGTAGCCGCTTATCATGATGGTATGTAAGACCCAGTCGTCTTGCTCACGCTGTACGTGAGAAGACACCTTCATGTCTTCTGAATGGATTAACTGAGGGCGCTTTTTAAGCAGCGTTTCTGGATCTTTTTTTATCATGAAAACTTAGCCGTATACACACAAATAGGCTGTTTCAGTCGGTACTTTCACCTGAAACTTAGCATTGCCGCCAACATTGAACTGTTGACCGTCTTTGTAGCTGGTCCAATCACTTTCGCCTGGTAGTTTCACAATCAACTCACCAGCAACAACTACCATTAACTCTGGCTCCGCAGTGCCGAATTCATATTCACCAATTGCCATTACACCTACCGACGTTGGCTTTTCTTTGCCGGTAAAACCGATAGATTTCACTTGTCCGCCAAAGTATTCGTTGCTCTTCAACATTACATTTCCTTGTTTGAATCGATTGTGCAAAACAGCAGGCTAGCATAATGTGGAGGCATTTGGATCGACCAATGAGTTATTTGCACAATGAATGAACAGCTAAACGCTAACGAGCCTTTTGATAAAACTATGTTACTAAAAATTGCTCGCCACAAAATGCCATTTGGTAAGTATGCAGGGCGAGAAATTATTCGCTTGCCTGAAGAGTACCTGCTGTGGTTTGTAAACAACGATGGTTTTCCAAAGGGAGAATTGGGGGAGTTAATGGCATTAGCCCTTGAAATTCAAATAGCTGGCTTGGAAAAGATCATTTGGCCACTTATGAACTCAAAATCGAATTAAAATTCATCTACAACTGGTTGTTTTTCGCTCATCTCTTTGCTAGCGTGTTATTTCTAAATGCTTTTGTTTAGCACTTTAATCAAAATTTAACACTTTATTGATGATTTGAGGCTGATCTTATTGAGTATTTAGTAGAGAATGTAAATCGCTGTTGCAATGCTTGTTGATATACCAAAGGTTTTGGCCATTCTAGTTTTAGGTTGGGTTAACTTTTTGTCGCTGGCTTGCCTAGCTAATACGTTAATTTGCACTTGAAATATGAGAGGACGATAATGTCAGGTCAGGTATTATCAGGAACCGTTAAATGGTTCAATGATGAAAAAGGTTTTGGTTTTATTGCACAAGAGAAAGGTCCGGACGTTTTTGTTCACTTTCGCGCTATCAATGGAGACGGTCGCCGTACCTTAACTGAAGGTCAATCGGTAACTTTTGAAGTTGTTCAAGGCCAAAAAGGCCCTCAAGCTGAAAACGTAACTGCCCTATAAGCCACGCAGTTGTCAGTTTCAGTTAAAACGCTATCTACTTAGATAGCGTTTTTTTTTGTTTACACCTACGACTAATGTTGAATAGTTTGCGTGTTGTCAGGCACTTAGCGGCTTTGTTAAGCTGCTGCACAAGTAAAAAGAAAGATTTTAAGCCGTTCGGGTCTTTATAAAGCGCAGTACTTGGGCTTTATAAGTTTGTATGGAGTAGGGTAGGCCGTGATTTCAAAATCTTGTTTGGTTCCTGAGCTGCAAAGTATTGCTGATAACTTTTGGCATTATTCTGAAAAAGTATATTCAAGGCCGGAAGTTAAACAACATTGTTTATGGTTGCAAAACCAACATCAGCGTAATGTGAATTTGTTGTTGTGGTTGAGCTTTTGCCAACAGCAGCGCTGGACCGTTAATTTAGAACTATTACTCACCCAAATTCGTAGCAGCGAACAAAAACTCAGTGATTTTCGGCAACACCGCCAAGCCATGAAGCCCCACCTTAGTGAACGTCAGTACCAATTGTTATTGAAACATGAGCTTAAACTTGAGCGCAGGCAGCAACAATTACTGGTATTAAGTCAGCAGCGCCACCCTGGCGGACAAACCGCAGAATTAGCGCTTAATACTTATATTGAGCAGCCCGAGGAGGCGGCTCAATACTTAAGTACTCTGAAAGCAGCCTTGCAATAGGGCTTAGTTTTGGTGCTGATATAGGGTTTGGTATAAGCCTGCTTGTTGTATCAGCTCTTGGTGCTCTCCCGCTTGACTAATTTCGCCATCATCTAATACATAGATAAGGTCGGCTTGTTGAATCGCACTTAGGCGGTGGGCGATAATTAAGGTGCTGCGGTTATCTAAAAAGCCTTGAAGGTTTCTATGTAACTTGGCTTCGGTATCGGTATCTAAGGCTGAAGTCGCTTCGTCTAATACCACTACCTGCGGTTTAGCTAAAATCATTCTGGCAATGGCTAAACGCTGCTTTTGGCCTCCAGATAAACGCACTCCACTGCGACCTACTATGGTGTCTAGTTGCTGAGGAAGCTTTTCTACGGTGACTTGTAGTTCTGCCAAGCGAAGTGCTTGCCATAGCTCTTCATCGTTGTGCTCGCGTCCCATATTCAGATTTTCGCGCACCGTGGTATTAAACAAAATAGGTTGTTGTAGCACCGTGGCAATATTGCTGCGAATAGTGGAATAACCCACTTTCTCTATGGGGGCGTTATCTAACAAGATTTGCCCGCTGTCTTTTTGGTACAGCCCTAACAGCAAGTTGACTAAGGTGGATTTCCCTCCGCCGCTTACCGATACAATGGCGACTTTTTTACCTGCCGGAAGGGTAAGGCTTACGTTTTTCAGTACTGGCGATTCTTCGGTGTAGCTAAAATTGACGTCTTTGAACTGAATATCAAAATTTTGTTTGCTGGCAAAAGGGTCGACTTCGCAAGGGTAGTGAGGTTCTTGTTTTAGTTCAAATAACTGATTGAGTCGTGCCATCGCAGCGTTGGCACTAAAGTAGCTATATTGAATACTTAAAATTTCTTGTACTGGGCCCATCATAAACCACAGGTAGCCAAACACCGCGAAGATTTGGCCAACGGTAAGATCAGAAAACACCACCATTAACATCGCTATAGCGCGAAAGATTTCGAAACCCACTAAGAAGATGGTAAAGCTTAAACGGTTTACTGCATCGGTTTTCCAGTGAGAAGCAATGGCATAATCTTTAAGCTCTCCTGCTGCGCCCACCACACGAGAAAAGTAATGAGACTCTCGTTGAGTAGCTCGAAGCTGCTGAATGCTATCTAGCGTTTCAATTAAGGCTAATTGAAAGGCTTCAAAGGCAGCATTTTCTTTTTTCTTTAAGTCTTTAACATGGCTGCCAAATGAGCGAGAGAAATAAATAACGGCAGGGTTTAGCAGTAAAATGATTAAGCCTAGTTGCCAATCAATCCACAACAAAATACAGGCTGTACCAATAATGGTGAGTAGAGCCACTAAAAACTTCGATAAGCTTTCGCTAATAAATTTATCTAGGGTTTCTACGTCGGTAATACAGCGGGCACTAATGCCACCTGAACCTTGAGTCTCGTATTCTCTTAGTTCTACTTTGGGAAGATGCTCCACAAGACGCTGGCGGATAAGAAAGCTGATTTGCTTACCAATAAAAGTAAACTGCCGAGCTTGCAGTACGCCCACCACTAATGAGGATAAACGCAGGGTGACTACCACTGCCAGAATGCTCAATATATAAGCGCTGGGTTTATGCCAAACCTCAGGCAATATGTTTTGTAGTACTGAAATGGCTTTACCGGGTTGATTCAATAATACTTCATCAACCAGCAGCGGCATCATTAACGGAATGGGTACACTGACCAAGGTCGCTAATAGGGCAATTAGGTGAGCGTAGACAAGAGGCTTTTTATACTGAAATATTTGATGACGAATAGTAGCCCACGTGAATGCGGGAGAGGCTGAGTTCATAAGCTAAATAAGAATCTTTTTCATTTACAATTATTCCAAGTCTACGAAGACTGCAATGAAAAAGCTAGCGCTAGCCGCAGCTTATCGTTTAGCTGCGGCCTTATTGTTAGGCTTCGTTATCGTTACTATCAATGTCGCTTGGGTTAATAGCTTTCTTTTGGCGCACAATCGGTGCGTCACCCATATCGGTGCCTACAGCAAACGTTTTGTTCGATTTAACTTTGGCTTTCCCGACTTTGGCGGTTTTCTTAGGGCTCGCTTTTTGCGGTTTCTTACTAAAGCTAGCTTTGTTACTTGGTGCACGTAAGCCTTTAAATTTAGCGGCTAAACCGTCTAAGGTAATAAACGCTACTTTTTGCTCTAACAAAGCTTCTAAACTTTTGAAGCTATGCCAGTCTTTTGGTCCCACTAAAGAATAAGCTAGGCCTTGATTACCTGCGCGGCCAGTGCGACCAATACGGTGTACGTATTCTTCAACATGTTTTGGCATATCAAAGTTAATCACGTGGGATACTTGAACAATGTCCAAACCACGAGAGGCAAGATCGGTAGTAAATAATACTTTTTGATGACCACGGCTGAAATCATCCATGATCTTGTTTCGCGCACCTTGGCTTAAGTCGGCGTTTAAGGCTGAGCAACTTAAACCTTGCTCACCAAATGCTTCTGCTAATCGCTGGGTATCGGCGCGGGTAGCAGTGAACACGATGGCTTGTTTTACTGAATCTTGTTTTAAGATCTCTGCTAGCTGCAGTTGTTTGTGGTCTAGGTGATCACTTAATAAAAACTGCTGCTGAATATCTTGGTGTTGGGTAAAGCTAAAGCCTACTGCAATCCGCTCCGGGGATTTCAGTAAGTTTAAGGCAAACTGGTTGATGGCGGCATCATCAAGAGTTGCCGAGAACATTAAAGTTTGACGTTTTCTATGGTTGGCAGCTTTATCAACAATTTTTAGTTGCTCGGCAAAACCAAGATCTAACATGCGGTCTGCTTCATCTAAAATAAGCAGTTCTAAACCTTCTAAGAACAAATGGCGTTTGCTTAGGTGATCCGCTAAGCGGCCTGGCGTTGCCACTACCACTTGAGGATCTTTGCGTAACAACTTACTTTGATCATTAAAGTTTTCGCCACCAGTAATTAAACAGGCGCGTGTTTGAGTATTGGCAATTAACAAACGTAGTTGGGCAAATACTTGTTTAGCAAGCTCACGAGTAGGGGTGAGAATAAGCATTCGAGCGTCACGTTTCGATAAGGCTCGAGTCTTTAACATGCGCTGCATGGCAGGTAACAAATAGGCGAGGGTTTTCCCTGAGCCGGTTTTTGAAGAGGCGAGTAGATCTTTGCCTGCCATTGCCGCGGGAATCGCCCGAGTTTGGATTTCGGTGGCTTCAGTAAAGCCAAGGTGTTCAATGGTTTTATTTAGGCGGGGATCTAAGCCAAATTCAGAAAACTGCAAGTTGTTACTCTCAAATGATAAATGTGACTCAGATTATAACCGCAAACGGCGCTGCTCACATTAAGGATCGCCGCTTTATTGCGTTTTAATCTGCGTTTTTATTTTTAGCGAAACAAACATCATGTGGCTGGATATACGCATTATCAATTTCGGGAGAGTAGTGGCTGGCCCTAAATCCTTGATTCATTTGATAAGGGTATAAAAAATAACCATTTTTACTTGCTACTCTCGCTAGCGGTTGTCATAGTTGAGTAGTTAGATATTAAGCCTAGCAAAGGACTGAAAATGGTTTCTCTCGCTCAGAAGAGTGCTGATTCGAAGCGGCGCTTTTCATTTCATATTCATTTAGTCAGCGTAATGATCTTGATGCTTATCACTAGCGGATTAGTGATTGGCACCCTTAATTATTTCCATACCAGTGATATTGTGGCTGAAAATCAGGCGCGCGCTCTAGGGCAAGTTGGCCGTGCAACAGTGTCTGAACTTGAAGGCGTGATGTTCCCAGCGCAAAACTTTGTGCATAGCTTGGCGGCTATGGATCTAAAGATGCAGCAAGTGGACAACAGCCAGCAAAGTTGGTTGCCTATGATCTACGCCACGCTAAGCCAACAACGCGGATTATCGGCTGTGTATATGGGGTATGCCAACGGCGATTTCTATTTAGTACGCCCTTTAGACACTCCTGCAAAGCGAGAGTTAGTGCAAGCGCCACAAAACTCTGTGGTATTAGTGACCAAAATCGCTAATGGCCAATCAAGCAATAACTTTTACGACGAAGAGCTTAAGCCTTTAAAAGATCAAATTGAACGTGTTTATCAGCTCGATCCCCGTGAACGGCCTTGGTATCAACTTGCCATGCAAAGCCCAGGTTTGGTGGCCACCGACCCTTACATTTTTTACACCACCAAAGAGGTGGGGGTAACCTTTGCCCATGCTAATAAAAATAGCAATATGGTGGTAGGCGCGGATATTACGCTCGCCAGCGTCTCTCAAAGTTTAAATAAAAACCTTATTAGCCCTTCTTCTCAACTGGTGATGTTTAACAACCAATATTCGGTATTGGCCCATCAACAGCCTTCATGGATAGGTGAAAATCTTCAAATGAATGAAGAAGAAGTGATTTTGCCCCGCTTGGATAAACAAGACTTAGGGGTTCTTTCTCAACTGGCTGGGCATTTAGATACGGTGGGCTCTGGAAGCTTTATCATTAAAGGTAAGCAGGAAGACTGGATAGGACAGATTATCAAACTCACCTTAGATGTGAATGCCAGTCGCGAGAACTTACAAGTAGATAATTATTACCTTGGTTTGGCATCTCCTGAAGATGAAGTATTGATGGATGCACGAGCGGCGCGCGATCAATCGGTAATTTTTAGTATTTTTATTGTGTTGATTTCTATTCCTATTGCTTGGTATGTATCTAGGTTGGTAGCTAAGCCGCTGCGCGAATTGATGATCCAAAATGAAGCCATTATGGCCTTTGATTTTGATGCCACTAAACAAGTGAATTCGGTGGTGCTAGAGGTTCACCAGCTCAGTCGTATTACTGAGCAGCTCAAGAAAACCATTAAGCAATTTGCCGATGTCTCTACCATGCTGGGGGAAGAAGATAACTTCGGCCGGTTGCTGGATAAATGTGTGCAAGAAATGCAGACCATTTTAGATATGAATCATGGGGCTATTTGGTTAAAGCAAGACGATAAGTTTGTACTACAAACCATGGCTCTTGAAGATTTTGAACTACCCCAAGAATTTGCTTATACCGATACCTTGTCGCAACCCTTGGTTCAGCAACTATTAGATTCAACGACGTCCTCAACCACCAAATACAAGCAATTTGAGCTTCAAGGGAGCGAGCTTAATTTGGTGGTGTCGCCGCTGATTAATCGAGATAACAAATTGGTGGGCATGATCGCTAGTTTTAGTCGCCATCAGGCTAATATATCGCCGCGAGTATTGTCGTTTATCGATGCCTTAAGCAGTGTAGTTACCATAGCCATTGAAAACAGGCACTTAATTGAGTCTCAGAAACATCTTTTGGAAGCCTTTATTAAACTAACCGCTGGCGCGATTGATGCTAAATCGCCGTATACCGGCGGCCATTGCCAACGCGTGCCTGAGTTAACCAAAATGCTAGCGAGTGCTGCAGTAGAGCAACAGCAAGGTATATTCGCCGATTTTGTTATGAGCGAAGCACAGTGGGAGGAATTGTATATTGCCAGTTGGTTGCACGACTGCGGCAAGGTAACCACCCCAGAATATGTGGTAGACAAAGCCACTAAACTAGAAACTATTTATGATCGTATTCACGAGATTAGAATGCGCTTTGAAGTACTTAAGCGCGATGCTCAATTAGATTATTGGCAAGAAGTAGCTAAAGGCGTTGGCGACGATGAGCAAGTTAAATTGCAGAGTAAACTTGATGCTCAGTTAACAGCATTAGACGAAGAGTTTGCCTTTGTTGCTAAATCTAATATTGGTGGCGAGTTTATGGGCGGCGAAGATGTAGAGCGATTAAAGGTGATTGCCCAGCGCACCTGGCAAAGAACCATAGACGATCGCTTAGGTTTATCACATATGGAGTTAGACCGCCGCGCAGCAGAAACACAAAGTTTGCCAGCCACTGAGAAGTTAATCGACGATAAAGCTGAGCACATTATTCACCGCCGCGACGATGAGATTATTACCGAAGATAATCCATGGGGATTCAAACTGAATGTGCCGAAATACAAATATAATCGTGGAGAGCTATACAATTTAAGCATTGCTCGTGGCACCTTGAGTGAAGAAGAGCGCTACAAAATTAATGACCATATTGTACAAACCATTATCATGCTGGAGAAATTGCCCTTCCCAGACCATCTTAGGTTGGTGCCTGAAATAGCGGGTGGTCATCATGAGAAAATGGACGGCAGTGGTTACCCGAAACGCTTAACTAAAGAACAGATGCCTGCCACTGCGAGAATGATGGCAATAGCGGATATTTTTGAAGCCTTAACCGCCGTTGATCGGCCTTATAAGAAAGGTAAAAACCTAAGTCAGTCGCTAAAAATCATGGGCTTTATGTGTAAAGACCAGCACATTGATGCAGACATTTTCCGCTTGTTTTTGGAATCAGGGGTCTACTTAGAGTACGCCAAGCAATTTTTGAAAGCCGAGCAGATAGACGATATTAATATTAACGACTATCTGCCCGAAACCACTTAAGGTTAATCGCCGACTACAATGTTACGGCCAGCGCTTTTCGCGTTATACAGAAGCTCATCTGCATGATTAAGTTGGGATTCTAAATGCTCTTGTAGCTGGTTAGTTACGCCTATACTGACGCTAATTGATAAGGGCGTATCGTTATAGCTAAATTCGGTTGCGGCGACCTGAGCGCGAAAAGCATCGAGTAACTGGTAAGCTTGCTCGTTGCTCAAACCTGCACAGGCAACGCTAAATTCTTCGCCACCAGTACGGGCAAACAAAAAGTTAGATAAGCCTGCCTTTAATAGGCTAGAAAAGTGAATAAGCACAGCATCACCCGCTTCGTGGCCGTATTTATCATTAAACTTTTTGAAGTGGTCAATATCTAATACTGCCACCGCAAACTGGCTATTTTTGTCTTGAGCACTCTGATGTTGCTTTCTGCCATGTTCGATAAAATAACGTCGATTAGGAATGGCTGTTAGGTAGTCTTGGTAGGCCGCTTTTTCGAGCTTTTCAACTAAGGCTAAAGTGTGCAGACTGTGGTTAACTCGGCACTGAAACTCTTCAATCGAAAAAGGTTTATGTAAGTAGTCATTAGCGCCATTTTTAATGAACTTGCTCGACACAGTGGCATTATCTGCTGATGACAAACCTAAAATACTAATTCGTCGTTGGCCCATTTCATGGCGAACTTTTTGCACCAACTGATAACCATCCATATTGGGCATTTGGTAATCGCTGATCAGTAATTTAATGTCTGGATCTTGTTGCAAGAGTTCAAAGGCCTCAACGCCATCGATTGCCTCAATCACTTTAAATAAATGGCGTTGTAGCAAGCTACAGATGTGTTTTCTAGCAAGGTCAGAGTCTTCAGCAACCAGCACTTTGGTGTTTTGATTGATGTAGAGTTGATTTAGCGTATCAAAGGCTAACTCGTAAGAATAACGGCCTTCTTTTAATACATAATCAACCACGCCTTTGATGATGAGCAAAGACTGAGTTTGCTCATTAAAAGAACCTGACAACACTACCGTTGGCAGCTTTTGTTCAAGCAGAAAGTCAATTAACTCGCCATTGGGTGCATCAGGTAAGTTAAAATCGGCCAGTGCTGCAAAAAAGCGCGTGGGTTGTTCAGCGTAGAGCTGCTTAGCCTGCTCTAGGTTAGATGCAAAAATTGGCTCTAAATGTTTTAAACGGGAAGACAAATGCCTAAGAATTTTTAGAACGGTTGGACTGTCTTCTACAATGAGAACTTTTTGCATAGCTTACTTCCCTAGAAACTCGGTTGACTCTAACTACTTGGTCATATAAAGCTGAACTCTATAAAGTGAATATAACAAAATAACAGCTTGAAGCTGCTAAGGTTTTTATTTTATCTAATTATTTAACATAGTTTTATCGTTTTACTAAAGTTGCTTGCAATTGTAGATGGATTTTTCACACTTATGCTGTTTAGTATTGTTTATTATATGGCTTATTAGTAGTCGCTAACTGTAGATAGGGAAAACGCAGTGTATTGGACCGAATTTTTAACCGTAGTGCTTGTTCATCTTTTAGCAGTGGCATCTCCTGGACCAGACTTAGCGGTAGTGCTTAAAAACAGCATATCACTGGGGCGTAGAGCCGCCATATTCACTTCTATTGGCGTAGGCTGCGGCATTATGGTGCATGTGGTTTACTCGGTGTTGGGTATTGGCTTAATCATCTCGCAATCTATTTGGCTGTTTAATGTCATTAAATGGTTGGGAGCAGCCTATTTGATTTGGATTGGTATTCAAGGTTTACGCGCAAAGCGCCGTAATGACCAAGATATTGAAGCCGAGCAAGGTTTGAGTACGAGTGATGGCAGCGCTTTTTTGAGTGGCTTTATGACAAATGGCTTAAACCCAAAAGCGACTTTATTTTTCTTGTCTTTATTTACCGTAGTGATCAACCCAAGTACCCCAATGCTAGTGCAGTTAGGCTATGGTTTATATATGGTTTTTGCCACCGCGCTATGGTTTATAATGATCTCATGGGTGTTTAGTTCCGCGCGAGTTCGCCGTAAGTTTTTGCAGGTAGGCCATTGGTTTGACCGCACAATGGGCCTTGTTTTAGTGGGTTTGGGAATTCGTTTGCTATTTAGTAGTCGAAACCAGTAAGTATTAACAATGTAATGGGAGCGCTATGATCGCGGCCGCATGGATCGGGCAAGTTAAAAAGCGTTGGCAGGGATCAAATCGCTGGCAAAAAGCAGCGGTTTATTTAGCTGCGGTATTTTTTGTTTATTTGGTGTTATCTTTAAGCCTGCTCCCTTGGGTCATTAAGCAACAATTAGAAACACAACTTACCGCCAGTAGTGGCCATCCGGTTACAGTGCAACAGGTTTCTTACCACCCCTTAAAAATGTCGTTAACTTTACGTCAGTTTGCTATTCATGAAACGGCACCGGAACAACCCGAGCCTTTGTTTAGCTTTGAACGCTTATACATCGACTTTACCTTAAGTTCCTTATTTTACTGGAGTTGGAACTTTGAGAAGCTAGAGCTAGATGGTTTGTTTTTCCATTTAAGCCGTTTGAAAAACGGCGCTTTGAATATCGATAGCTTATTTCCGCCTGCTGCCGACGCCACACCAGCGGAGCCGCCAGCAAATAATCAAACTAGCCCTGTACCTCGCTTACGGGTTAAACAGTTCACTTTACGAAATGCCCAGTTAAAACTGAGTGATAAGCTTCCTGAGGAAGCGGTGGACTTTGCTATATCAGAATTTGATTTATCCCTCAGCGACTTTTATACCCAAAAAACAGGAGACGGCGCCAATGGTTACAGTATTGATGCGCAAGTGGGGGAAAAGGGACGTTTAGCGTGGAGCGGCAATCTAGATTTACCGGCCTCTAGAGTCTCTGGAAACGTGAGTTTGGAGCAGTTTCAGTTACCTCATGTTTTTAGCTTTTTACGCCCCTATACCGATTTACGAATTACCCAAGGTGCGGTATCACTCAGTTCCAATTACTTGATTGATTATCAAGAGTTGTTTCAATTTACCACTGAGCAAGGCTCGCTGGAGATTACTGACTTTGAAGTGCAAGCCTTTGATCAAACGCGGTCTCAATTTAACGCTTTTTCTTTAAACAACATTGCTTTTAACTTGCAGCAACAGCAGCTTGATTTAGGTGACATATCGCTATCTGAAGGTATGCTGAGTGCGAGCTTTGATAAGCATTCACAATTGGATTGGGCTAACTGGTTTCATTTTGAAAAATTACTGGCAGAAACTCAAACAGATAAACCCACTCTAGAGCAAAACGAGGCGGAATTAGCAGAGCAAACTACTCACGAACCGCAAAGCTCACCTTGGCTGATTTCTTTAAATAGCATCACCGGAAACGCTTTTACATTGATTTTGGGCGAATCCTGGTTAGGGCAGCAGAAAACCCATTCGTTAAGTTTACAGCAATTGGAAGTAGGGCCATTCTCTAGCGATATGCAGCAAACCACTGAGCTGTCTTTGCAGGCACAGTTGTATCAAGGCAGTTCTTTAGACGCTCGATTTAGTTTACTGGGTGTAGAGCAGCGTTTAGCGGGCGAGTTTAGCTTAAGCGATTTGCCTTTGACTCAATTAGAGAAGTGGTACGCTCCGTTTGTTCAGCTGCAAGTAGACAGTGGTGAGCTAGCGCTAAGCAGCCATTTAAGCATCGGTTTTGCAGACGACTTTTTGCTAAATACTGAGCAAGGTAAGGTCAGCATATCTAAGTTAAGCTTAACGGCACCTGATGGGCCCGAACAAGAGGCGTGGTTAGCCTTAGAGGCTCTCTCTGCTCAAGCCATTGATGTTGACTTAAGTCAGCAAAACGTTGCCATTGGAGAAATCACCAGCCAAGGCTTGGTTTTAAGGGCCAGCATTGATCAAGACGGCAATCTTGATGTACTCGAGCAGTTGGGCATAGAGCCAGCATCTGGCGACCTTGAGCAGCCTGAGCATCAACAAAATGAACAGACCCAAACCGAGCTTAGCCAAACTAGCAAAGCAGATTCTCTAGCTCTTGATACCGAGAATGCAACTCAAGCAGACGCTGAGTTGGAGACAAACAATGCTGACTGGTTGGTGAGTATTGATGTCATCAATGCCAGCGATTCATCTTTTAGTTTTAGTGAACCTTTCTCCGGTGAAACGCTTAAACATCAACTTTCTGCGCCGTCTATTATTGTTGAAAATATAGCATCTAGCCTGAGCAAGCCAATTAGCTTGGCAGCGACTTTAGCGGCCGCCCAGGGTGGTGAATTGGTTCTTGGTGGTGAGTTTGCGATTGCCGAGAAAAGCGCAGAATTGGCCGTGCAAATAGACCTGCTTGATTTAGCTTTTTATCAGCCTTATATCGCTCAATATACCGAACTTAATATGCAGTCGGCTCTGTTTAGCACCGAGATGCAGCTAGGGCTCAATTGGCAACAAGGCTTTGATATCAACATGCAAGGGCCTTTGAGTTTGAATCAACTGCACTTAAAAGACGCGCGTGCCCAAGCCGACTTGCTCAAGTGGGCTGAGTTTAATGTAAGCCAGTTTGCGCTTAATACCGCCGAACAAACAATTGCGCTTGGTGAGCTTAACTTCATTCAACCCTATTTCTTAATTCAAATCTCTGAAGATTTTTCGACTAATCTCGCCGGCATTGTTAAAAGCGGTGAGCAATCAACTCAGTCTGCGGAGCCTTCGGAGCAAGCGGTGTCTTCAGAAGAAGAGTCAGAGGCTTGGCAAATTAGTATTGAACAAACCCAATTTAGCCAAGGCTTAGTCGACTTTGCCGATTTCTCTTTAAGCCCCAACTTTGCCGCTAAAATAGAAAAAGTCGCCGGTAAAATTGGCCGCCTGAGTCAAGATCCCGATCATCCCGCGGATGTGAGTTTAAGTGGTGAAGTTGATGGTTACGCACCAGTAAGTTTTGCCGGTAACGTTGCGCCGTTGGCTGAACAACCTGCTTTTGATGCGGCGTTAGATTTTAAACACTTAGAGCTTACTCGGCTAAATGCCTATTCTGGTACCTATGCGGGATACGTGATTGAGCGTGGGCAAATGTCTTTGGCGCTGGCTTACAAGCTTAAGCAAAATCAATTACAAGGCAGTAACCAAGTCTACATTGAGCAGTTGCAACTAGGGAAACGTACCGATAGCGATAAAGCTACCTCGCTACCCGTTGAATTGGCCATTGCCTTACTGGAAGACGATCAAGGGGTGATTGATTTAGGTTTAGAAGTGAGTGGTGACGTAAACGATCCCGACTTTAATGTGGCGGGTTTGGTATTTAAAGCACTTGGTGGTGCCTTGAAAAAGATTATCACCTCGCCGTTTGCGCTTATAGGCTCGTTGATTGGTAGTGATGATACTTTAAACCAGGTGAGTTTTACCGCTGGCAGTAGCGAGATTGAAGAGCAACAACTTAGCCAACTTAGCCAATTAGCTGAGGGCTTGAAAAAGCGACCGCAGCTTAAAATTGGAGTCGTGGGCTCTATAAATGCCGCTCAAGATATTCCTGCACTAAAACGTCAAGCCTTGGCAGAGCAATTAGTTGCCAGTGCGAATGTAGATATGCCCTTACACACTATTAACCTAAGTGCCGTGTTAGATAACCGTGGTTTACGTACGGCGATGGTTAATTTAGCTCAGCAACAGCTCGATGAAGCATCTAGAACGAAAGATCGTCAGCAGATCACCGAAAGCTTAAAAGAGCAACAAAGACTTAATCCCGATAACCTAAATATGGAACTGCACAGCTTGTGGTATCAGCGTTTAGTTGATTTGATTGAACTGAGTGAGGCCGAGCTAGAAGCCTTTGCCGAACAGCGTGCTATTGCCGTGAAAGATGTGCTTACCGAGCAAAATGGCCTGCCTATAGATCGCACCTTTGTACAGCGGCAGGCCTTAGATAAACAAAGTGGAAAAATGCTGGTGACGCTTAGTATTATTGCAGACTAAATACTTGTTTTAGTTGCCTTAAGTAAGCTCCTAAGGATAATGCCAGCAGGTTTTGTAAGGAAATGTAGTATGCAAACTCTTAGCTTGGTGGCTGAGCACGACGACTTCTTGGTGATTAATAAACCCAGTGGGGTGAATTTTCACACTGAATCAGATGAGTTGGGGCTGGTAGAGCAAGCTCGTCAGCAATTCGCTAGCGAGCTTTGGCCAGTACATCGCTTAGATAAGCTTACTTCTGGTTTGCTTCTTCTGGCTAAAAGCAAAGTGGCTACGGCACGTTTTCAAGAATTGTTTAGCCAAGGTTTAGTCAATAAATACTATCTCGCCTTAGCGACAAATAAGCCGAAAAAGAAACAGGGTTTGATTAAAGGCGACATGCTTAAAGCGCGTAATGGGTCCTGGAAGTTAGGGCATAGCCAAAGTAAACCTGCTATTACTCAGTTTTTTAGTTATGCCTTGTTGCCTAAGCGCCGTTTGTTTTTACTTAAACCCCATACTGGCCGTACTCATCAATTAAGGGTGGCCTTAAAAAGCCTTGGTTCACCCATTCTAGGGGATGTTCGATATAGCGGTGATAGTGCTGAACGCGGCTATTTACATGCTTACGGGCTCACCTTTGATTGGCATGGGCAACAATTACGTTTTCTTGCTAGCGGTAATTTAGATGGTGAGTTTGAGCGCTTTGAAGTAGCCGAAAAAATAGTCAGCTTGGCTAAGCCCTGGGATATGAACTTCCCGCAATTAAATGGCCCAACTGCCAAATAAAAAAAGAGCCGCATAATGCGGCTCAAAACGTAGGATGACTATTAGGCTTCTTCGACCGAATTTAATGTTGTTGGTTCATCATCGTTATCTAAATCATCTTCACCAATGCCTTTCAGTTTCGCAATAAGCATACCGGTAATCACTAAGGTAGTAACAACGCCGGCAACCGTTGATATAGTCATTGGCAAGCCAAAACCTAAGGTGCTTGAGTTTAGGATAAAGGTCACAACAACGGTGGTCATAAACATGGCTGGAACAGTGGTTATCCAGTGGAATTTATCGTTGCGCAACAAGTAAGCGGTGGCTGTCCACAACATCATTACTGCGGTAGTTTGGTTGGCAAATCCGAAGTAGCGCCAAATTACCCCAAAGTCTACTTGAGTTAGAATGCCGCCAATAATGAAGATAGGCAGGGCAATTAAGAGGCGATTTTTAACCGGTTTTTGTGAAAGGTTAAAGTACTCAGCCAAAATTAAACGGCTAGAGCGGAACGCAGTATCGCCCGAAGTAATCGGTAAAATAACTACACCTAAGAAAGCTAAAATCCCACCAAATACGCCCAATAAGCCAAATGATGCATCGTAAACCACTTTACCTGGGCCGCCGTTGGCTACTGCCGCTTGCAAGCCTTCCATAGAGTTGAAGAACGATAGCGCAATAGCACACCAGATTAGGGCAATTACACCTTCGCCTATCATCGCGCCGTAAAACACGAAGCGGCCATTGCTTTCATTTTCTACACAGCGCGCCATTAATGGGGACTGAGTCGCGTGGAAACCTGAAATAGCACCACAAGCAATGGTAATAAATAAGGCTGGCCATAGCGGCAAATCGTTAGGGTTCATGTTGGTGAACATTTGGCTTACTTCAAAGCTACCCATTACTTGGTGTTCGCTAGAAAATGCCACTGCAGTAATTAAACCCACCGACATAAAGATAAGTAGTGCGCCAAATAAGGGGTAGAAGCGACCAATAATTTTATCGATAGGAACAATGGTAGCGATGATGTAGTAAACAAATATTAGGCTAACCATTGTACCCAAACCTAGGCTTACACCAGCTTGGTCGTTGATAAGGTTGGTTAACATGCCGGCGGGAGCCGAAACAAAAACCACACCCACCAACAGTAGCAACACAATGGCAAATACATTCATAAAGTGACGCGCGCTTTTGCCCAGGTAGCGACCAGAAAGCGAAGGCACTGAAGCGCCACCATTACGTACCGACAACATGCCTGAGAAGTAATCGTGAGTTGCCCCTGCGAAAATACAACCAACAACAATCCATAACATGGCTGCTGGGCCATAAAGCGCACCCATAATAGGACCAAAAATAGGGCCTACACCGGCAATGTTGAGTAGTTGAATTAGGTAAACTTTTTTCTTCGACATTGGCACATAATCCACACCATCCTGCTTAGCGTAAGCAGGCGTTTGTCGATGTTCCTTAATGCCAAAAACCTTTTCAACAAAGGCGCCGTAAATGAAGTAGCCGCCGAGCAATGCTGCGACGCAAAATAGAAACCAAAGCATGTCGTCCTCTCAGTACTTAGTTGTAATCGAGAACAGAATAAGTGTGAACATTGAAGGGCGCAGCCGAAGCTTAACTAAGCGGCGCTATGTTCAGGTAAGTGGTCGAAATAGCGGTTTAGTGGTTATGCTATTTTCAGGCGAACAGATGCAAAGTACTAACTGCCTATAAACCAAAGTGCTCTTTAATGGCTTTAAAGTAGCGGCGACTAACTGGCAGTTGCACACCACTTTTAGTAAACAATACCGCGCCGCCGTTCTCTTCTAATGATATCTCCAAAATAGCATCTACATTGACTAAGTGTTGCCGATGACAGCGCAATAAGGGCGACTTTTCTTCCAGTACTTTTAGCGTGAGCTGGGTATGGTTAATACCTTGTGAGGTCGCCACATGCACTCCGCTTAAATCGCTTGAGGCGTATTCAATGTCTTCTAAGCGAATCAGTTTTACTCGCTGCTGAAAATAACAAGGAATGAGCTTGAGCTGTTGGTTTTTCAACATGTCTTGGTAAGAGTGAGGGGCTAAAGTACCTTCTGAGAGTAGTGATGGCTCTGTTGACTCTGGTAAGCGTTCTTGCAGTCGCTTTATTGATTTACATAAACGCTTTGGGTCAATGGGCTTGAGCAAATAATCTACCGCATTCTGTTCAAAGGCATCTAAAGCGAATTGGTCGTAGGCGGTAACAAATATAATCGCGGGTGCATTGTCACTATCCAGCATATTAGCTAGCTCTAACCCACTAATTTGCGGCATTTCTATATCAAGAAAGAGTACATCAGCTTCTAGCTGTTTAAGGTGCTTCAAGCATTCAATAGCATTACCAAATTGGCCCACCACCTCAAGTTGCGGGTGATGTTGTAGCAATTCGAACAACTCTTCGCGTGCTAGTGGTTCATCATCAACAATAATGGCTCTCATGGGTTTGGCTCCTGAGGCAGTGATATCACCACGCGAGTATATTGGTGTAACTGACATTCAATTTGTAAGGCGTATTGTTCGCCAAAGGCATTACGCAAACGCGTATCAACAATGTGCATGCCTAAGCCTTCGCTGGTGACTTGTTCCGGTTTTTGGTAAAGGCCTGCGTTGTCTTCTACCACTAACTGGTTTATGCCATTTTTAATTCGACTATAAATGGTTATTTCACCGGTCTCGAGCAAGTGAGCGGTACCATGCTTAATGGCATTTTCTACTAAGGGTTGCAGAGTAAAGGTGGGTAATTCAAGTTGCAGAAAAGACTCATCAATAGCTTGTTTTACCACTAAACGATCGGCAAAGCGCACCTGCTCAATATGTAGGTAAGCATTAACATGTTCGAGTTCTACGCTGACTAAACTGGTTTGTTGATTGCGTTTTAAGTTAATCCGCAAAAACAGCGCTAAGTCAGCAATTAACTCGCGTGCCGAACTGGCGTCGCGCTTCACTACCGCGCTAATTGTATTAAGAGCGTTAAATAAGAAATGAGGGTTTATTTGGGCGCGAGCCAATTTTAATTCGGCTTCTGTTAACAATTGCTGTTGCTGATGCACGTGGCTGTCACGCAGTTGCTCGGCAATCACTTTGGCGATACCTTCGCCTAGCGCTCGGTTAATGTGTAAAAACAAGCGACGTTTCGATTCATACAGTTTTACGGTACCAATCACTTCTTTGTCGCTGCCGCGAATTGGTACCACAAGCGACGAACCCAAGGGGCATTTGTCACTGCTGCTGCATTGATAGGGCTCTTCTACACCGTCGGCAAATACCACGCGATTTTCTTTAATGGCTTGGTAAGTTTGTTTCGACGATATTGGCCGGCCAGCGCTGTGGTGGTCGCTGCCCAAGCCCGTGTAGGCTAATACTTGCTGGGTATCGGTAATGGCTACCGCAGATACGCCGGTTTCTTCATGAATGATGTTGGCAATGCGCACTGCGTCTTGTTGTTTGAAACCTTGATGAAAAATGCCCACCATCCGCTGGGCTAAATTAAGTGCTTTGGCCGAAGAGTGGCTACTAAATTTATCGTATAAGCGGCGGCGGTCGCGGATCATCATCATAAACAATGCCGCGCCTATTGAGTTGGCGAGCACCATCGGCAAGGCGATAACTTCCACCAGAGCAAGGGCTTGGTCAAAGGGTTTTGCAATGGCCAAAATCAGCAGCATTTGCAGGGTTTCTGCTATTAGTGTGGCAACAAAGGCGATAGTGGGGGAAAACAAGTGCTCGTTATGATGGCTGCGATGGCGGATCCATAAATGAAACAAGCCGCCGACTAAGCCTTCTAAAGTGGTCGAAACCGCACAGGCAACATCGGTAAAACCGCCCATAAAGTAACGATGCATACCGCCAGTAAACCCGACTAGCAATCCTAATATTGGACCACCAAATAATCCGCCCAACACCGCACCTACAGCGCGAGTATTGGCAATAGCATCATCAATGGCTAAACCGAAATACGAGCCCAAAATACAAAAGCCGGAAAACAAGCAGTAAATGGTAAGGGTATTAGGTAGCCGAGGAGATAAATTAGTGAGGGGTAAAAAGGCCGGTGTTTTACTTAATAGGTAAGCGATAACCAGAAAAACGCTCATTTGTTGGGCTAAAGATAGCAGCAGGGAAAAATCACTCAATATCATCAGCTATTAGAGCCTCGCAAGTTGGCGAAAGGATATCTGGTATTCACAGTAGATAGCAGCATATTAGCATACTGTTTGTGGCAACTAATAGGACTTACCAAAACTGCTGGTAATGCTCTTAACAAGCTGGTAACGCTTGACCGCTTGCAAATGGTGTAAGCACTGGTATTGTGATGGGTTTCTATAATAATTAATCCCGCTACGGGAAAGGAAATGTGTGGCTAAATCCGCCACCGGAGTAAGAGAGCAAATGCAAAAAGATCCAATTAACGATATTCATATTTCGTCAGAACAAGTTTTAATCACTCCTGAACAGCTTCGTGAGAAGTTGCCTGCGTCAAAAGAAGCGCTGCAATTTGTTCTAGAATCTCGCAAAACAATTGCCAATATTTGTCATCATCGCGACCCGCGTTTGTTGGTGATTGCTGGTCCTTGTTCGATTCACGACTTAGACCAAGCCAAGGAATATGCGACGCGCTTGAAGAAGCTGCACGACCAGTATCAAGATCGCTTGTTTATTGTTATGCGGGTTTATTTTGAAAAACCTCGTACTACAGTGGGTTGGAAAGGCTTTATTAACGACCCTCACATGGATAACTCGTTCGACGTAGAAACAGGCTTGCACAATGCTCGTGAACTACTAACTTGGACTGCTGAGTTAGGTTTACCGGTGGCTACTGAAGCGCTAGATCCAATTAGCCCACAATACTTGTCTGAGCTATTCTCTTGGGCAGCCATTGGCGCACGTACTACTGAATCGCAAACTCACCGTGAAATGGCCAGTGGTTTATCTATGCCTGTTGGTTTCAAAAATGGTACTGACGGCAATTTAGGTACAGCGATTAATGCGATGCAATCTGCAGCTTCTTCGCACCGTTTCATGGGCATTAACCAACAGGGCCAAGTGTCGTTGTTGCAAACCCAAGGTAACCCAGACGGTCACGTAATTTTACGTGGTGGTAAGCAACCTAACTACGATTCAGTGAACGTGGCATTGGCAGAGCAAGCGATGGAAAAAGCCGGTTTAGCGCCTAAGCTAGTGGTTGACTGTAGCCATGCTAACTCAAGCAAGAATCATGAGTTACAGCCATTAGTTGCTGCAAACGTGATTAACCAGATTGAAGAAGGCAATAAATCAATTATTGGCTTAATGTTAGAAAGTAACTTGGAAGCAGGTAATCAACCAAGTGAAGCGCCTAAGTCAGATCTTAAATACGGTGTATCGGTAACCGATGCCTGTATTGACTGGACATCTACAGCAACCTTGTTAGACAAGATGTTTAACGATCTTAGCGACAGCTTAGCCAAACGCTTGGCAAAATAATAACGGAAACAACATGGTTCAAGCTCTAAATCTCTTACGTGACCAAATCGATGAAGTTGATCAGCAACTTCTTGATTTGCTGCAACAACGTATTCAGCTGGTGCACAAAGTTGGCGAAGTAAAAACGCAACATGGTTTGCCTATTTATGCCCCCGACCGCGAAGCCGCCATGCTGGCTAAGCGTCGTGCAGAAGCTGAAAATAAAGGTGTGCCACCTGCACTGATTGAAGATGTGTTACGCCGAGTGATGCGTGAGTCTTATACCAGTGAAAAGGACAGTGGTTTTAAAACCATTAAACCTGAGTTGGGTAACATTGTTGTGATTGGTGGTCGCGGGCAATTGGGGCGTTTGTTTGTGCAAATGTTTACGTTGTCGGGCTACCAGGTTGATGTGATTGGTAAAGAAGATTGGCAACAAGCCCCCGAGCTGTTTGCTAACGCCGGTTTGGTTTTGGTATCGGTACCCATTAACTTAACCGAGTCGGTGATTGCTCAACTCGGGAATTTGCCAAAAGATTGTATTTTGGCAGACATCACCAGTATTAAAGCTGCTCCTTTGAGTAAAATGCTCGCAGTGCATCAAGGCCCAGTTGTTGGCTTGCACCCGATGTTTGGCCCAGATGTACCAAGCTTAGCAAAACAAGTGATTGTGTATGCTGATGGGCGCGGTAGCGAGCAATACCAGTGGTTATTGCAGCAAATGGGCATTTGGGGCGCGCGCTTACATGCTGTGGAAGCCGAAAGCCACGATAAAGCAATGACATTGATTCAGTCTTTGCGTCACTTTACCTCGTTTGCTTATGGCATGCATTTAGCGCAAGAAGATGCAGATTTAAAACTGCTGCTTGATTTAAGTTCGCCGATTTATCGCTTGGAGCTAGCCATGGTAGGGCGCTTGTTTGCTCAGTCGCCTGATTTGTATGCCGATATTATTATGGCCTCGGATCAAAGCACCGCTATGATCAAACGTTATCATCAGCACTTTGGGCAATTGGTTGAGCTAATTGAAAGCAAAGACCGAGCAGGCTTTATTGCTTGTTTTGAGCGTGTTAGTCAATGGTTTGGTGATTACTCACAAGAGTTCTTGGAAGAAAGTAGAAGTTTGTTACAGCAAGCTAATGACAGCCGCCGCTCTTAAGTATTGCCTTTGAATATTAGCCAGTCTTTATGACTGGCTTTTTTGTGCCAGCGATGGGGTTTAAAGGTGCTTTTCGGTAAGGGTTTGTGCTTGTAGCTCGTAGTCAGTAATTTTGCTGCTTAGCCACGCTAATGCATCAGTTTTATCGATAAAAATTTGTACTGTTTCACCCGCTTGAATATATATCTGGCTCAGGTGCCATTTGGCTAACTCTGGTACGCTAGCATGGGTAAGGATAAGTGCAGTGGCTACTCGGCCACGTTGCTTTTCAATCTTAAGCCATTCAATTAATTGATTAGCAGCATCTTCAGTGTAAAAGGTTTCTCCATGGAAAGTGGCTAATACAGCCCAGGGAGAGTCTAACAACTTATCTAATATGGGAGCCGCGGCGCTGCCACTCTCTTCCATTTGTTCGAGATTCCAAGGGCCGGTGCCCTCAATTTCCATTATCTGTCCGTTCAGTGCGAACTCAATACTACCGTGTGCTTCTCGCAATGCCGCCTCCCGCTAAAACTAAACCGACGAAATTGTATTGGCTTGTCTTTTCAAGTTTACGTTAGATCGCTATTTCAGCAAGTTTCAACTCGTCATTTCGACTAAATGATTAGTCAGTAAATAGCCAATGTTAAGCCTTCTTTTCTGGCATTAAGGTGCGCTAAAAAAGTTACTATGTTGCTGGCTTTCGCCTTGTTTAAGCGCTAGGTTACTGCTGTTGTGGTGTAGCCAATTGTGATTGATAACAATGCCTTTTGCACTGGCGAAATCTAATAAAATACCGGCCCGTTTATGTTGATAAATGTGGTTGTTATGGATTTCTATTTTGCTCACCAAGCCGCTACCTTTGGGGTGTTGGTAGATCAAAATGCCATCTTCATCGGTATCAAAGAATTGGTTATCAAATATCTCAATATCACTGACTGAGCCGTTGCCTTCAGTCATAATCGCCATCGCCCCGGCACCTTCAAACAAGCGTTCTCCGCTTTGCTCATTAAATGCTTCGCGAATGTTATGTACTGTGTTGTTGTATATCTTAATGTTCTTTACAAAGGGCGGGCTAAAACCCAGCAAACCTCCAGCATCTAAATAAATACCGCGACGATGTAAGCCATGAATAAGATTGTTATGAATACTGCCGTTTTTTACGCCTTCTTTTAAGTCAATGCCTTCGCCGCCAAAGCGTGGATTGCCACCATCAAAAATCTGATTATTTTTGATTTCGAAATCGTGTACCCCGTTAGCCATTGTTGGCATTGTCATCCTCGCCTAAGCATGCTTGCTGAATGATGTTTCCGTCGATGGTTAGCTGGCTAAGGTTATTGTATTGCTGAGGATCTTGTTGCCATGCTACCCCCCACACGGCAATGCCAGACTGTACAGTTTGAAAGGTATGATTGTTGCGAAGCGTGATATGGCTAACAGGCTTAACACTTGAGCCTTCAAGGTAAATACCATTAAACGCTTGCTGAATAGTAAAGCCTTCGATGGTAATGTGGCTCTGCTGCTTGATGCTAAAACCCGCACCTATTAGTAAAGTGTTCGCACGTTCCCCGGGCAGGCTGCTAATGGTAATGGCTTGATTGTGCTGACCCGAACTATTGATGTTCACAGGGGTGCTTAAGTGATATTGACCCGGAGTAACCCATAGCTGGTCGCCAGCTGCCAGTTGATTAACGGCGTATTGTAAGTTGTTCCACGGTTTAGCGCGGCTGCCATCTGCTGGAACTGTGTAGCTGATTGCATTAACACCGCTAGTGACAAAGTAGTCTGCGGCAAATACATTGGAGATGGAGCCTATTAAGACTAAGCCCCCAATAAGCCTGCCTATGAGCAACTGACAACAAGCAAACATAACGCTTTTAGCCTCCTTAATCCCAACAGTCATTGCAGTTTACTAAGGGCTAAGCATAAATTCAGTGTGTTACTGCTCGTTTAAAAGAGCTGAGCTGTATTTAGCAACACAGATTTAAGCGCTTTGGCTTAGGCTGATGGGCCTAATTCATGGGCTTTTAGAGGGCGTAAGTGCAGGGCAAACCTGGATTAACGGCCTGAAAGGAAAAAAACATGCTTATTTAACACTTTCATTGCGGCAAACTATGTTTATTCGCCGCTATATTGGTTAAAATTGCGCGTTTTTGGTACTTCGACGTAGGTCATTACACGATGTTTGAAATTAATTCGGTGAACAATTCTCTAGCAGATATTAAAGAGCGCACAGAAGTGCTCCGGGGGTATCTTTGACTACGATGCAAAAGCAGAGCAGTTAGAAGAAGTTAGTCGCGAATTAGAACAGCCCGAAATTTGGAATGATCCAGCACGTGCCCAAGCGCTAGGTAAAGAGCGCTCGGCGCTTGAGTTAGTGGTAAAAACCATTGATAACCTGACCCAAGGCATAGAAGATGTGGCCGGTTTGGTTGAGCTTGCAGTAGAGGAAGAAGACCAAGAAACCTTTGACGAAGCCGAGGCTGAAGCCCAAGACCTGATTACTCAATTAGAAAAACTAGAGTTTCGCCGCATGTTTGCTGGCGATATGGACGAAAGCGATTGTTATATCGATATTCAATCAGGCTCTGGCGGCACCGAGGCTCAAGACTGGGCCAATATGATGCTGCGTATGTATTTACGTTGGTGTGAAGCACATAAATTTAAAGCTGAATTAGTTGAAGTGTCGGATGGTGATGTTGCTGGTATTAAAGGCGCCACCATTAAAGTCAGTGGTGAATATGCTTACGGCTGGCTTCGTACCGAAACGGGCGTACATCGCCTAGTACGTAAATCGCCGTTTGATTCTAGCGGACGTCGTCATACGTCGTTTGCGTCGGCATTCATCTACCCAGAAATTGATGACAGTATTGAAGTTGATATTGATACTGGTGATTTACGGATTGACGTATACCGCGCGTCCGGTGCTGGTGGTCAACACGTAAATAAAACCGAATCTGCGGTGCGTATTACCCATTTGCCTACCAATACGGTTGTGCAGTGTCAAAGTGGTCGTTCGCAACACAAGAACAAAGACGAAGCAATGAAGCAGCTAAAAGCTAAATTGTTTGAGTTAGAGCTGCAAAAACAAAATGCCGAGAAGCAAGTGGCAGAAGATAACAAGTCGGATATTGGCTGGGGCAGCCAAATTCGTTCTTATGTATTAGATGATTCGCGGATTAAAGACCTTCGAACTGGCATTGAGAACCGAAATACTCAGGCCGTGTTAGATGGTGATTTAGACAAATTTATAGAAGCTAGCCTTAAGTCAGGGCTGTAACGAGCAAGGTTTTCACAATGTCAGAACAAACAGAACAAAGTCTGGAACAAGCAGCACAAGAAGAAAATAAACTGATCGCAGAGCGTCGCGCTAAGTTAGACAAAATTCGCGAAACTTGCTCGGCTAATGGCCACCCAAATGACTTTAAACGTGAGCACTTAGCTGACGATTTACAGCAACAGTTTGGCGAACAGTCTAAAGAAGATTTAGAGGCTGCTGGTAACGTAGCTGCTATTGCTGGCCGTATTATGGCAAAACGTGGTCCTTTCTTGGTGCTACAAGACGTATCTGGTCGCATTCAGGCATACGCGCCTAAACAAGTACAAAAAGATCTTAAAGAGATTGGCGGCCTAGACATTGGTGACATCATTGGAGTTAAAGGTGCGCTGCATAAATCAGGCAAAGGTGATCTTTACGTGAACATGGACGAATACACTTTGCTCACTAAAGCATTGCGTCCATTGCCAGAAAAATTCCATGGTTTAACTGACCAAGAGCAGCGTTACCGCCAGCGTTATGTTGATTTGATCGTGAACGACGATTCACGCCAAGCCTTCATGGTGCGCTCTAAGTTGGTAGCCGGTATTCGCCGCTTTATGGAGTCTAAGGACTTCATGGAAGTGGAAACGCCAATGATGCAAGTGATCCCTGGCGGCGCCACGGCACGTCCATTTGTCACTCATCACAACGCGCTAGATCAAGAGATGTTCCTGCGTATCGCACCAGAACTTTATTTGAAGCGTTTAGTGGTAGGTGGCTTTGAGCGCGTATTCGAAATCAACCGTAACTTCCGTAACGAAGGTTTATCGCCGCGCCATAACCCAGAGTTCACTATGATGGAATTCTACATGGCCTACTCGGACTACAACGATCTAATGGATCTAACCGAAGAAATGCTGCGCACTGTAGCGGTTGAGGTTCTAGGCTCTTCTTCTATGCCTTATGGCGAAGAGACAGTGGAGTTTGCTGGTAGCTACCCACGCTTGAGTATGTTGCAAGCGATTAAGCAGTACAATCCAGAGCACACCGATATTCAAGCTTTAGATTACGACAAAGTGCAAGACCGCGAGCACATGGTTAGCATTGCTAAATCAGTTGGTGTTGAAGTAGAGACGTTCTGGACTTGTGGCCAGCTACTTGAAGAGATCTTTGGTGAGACTGCTGAGCCTAAGCTAATTCAGCCAACCTTTATTACCGAATACCCAGCAGATATTAGCCCACTAGCGCGTCGTAACGACGACAACGCCTTCATCACTGACCGTTTTGAGTTCTTCATCGGTGGCCGTGAAGTCGCGAATGGCTTCTCTGAGCTTAACGATGCGGAAGACCAAGATGCGCGCTTTAAGGCGCAGGTTGAGGCTAAAGATGCTGGCGATGATGAAGCGATGTTCTACGACGCCGATTACATCACCGCCTTAGAGCACGGCCTACCACCAACGGCTGGCCAAGGTATTGGTATTGACCGTCTAGCGATGCTCTTCACCAACACTCATACCATTCGTGATGTGATTTTGTTCCCAGCGATGCGCCCACAAGCCTAAAGCTGACAGAAAAATCATTAAAGCCACGCACTTTTAAAAGTGTGTGGCTTTTTTTTTACTTTTTTTAGTTATAGTAACAATGATTGAATGTACGACAATATTTGGCGAATAAGGGAGAGGGATAGTGAAGATGCTTATGTGGGGATTAGTAATAGTTGTGCTGGCAGTGGGTGGATTCATGACCTTTAAGAATCTAAAAGAGCCTGGTGATTTAGGGCTTAATGCTGGTCGTTTAGCGCCGCTAGCCAGTTCACCGAATGGCGTTTCTAGCTACGCAGAAGAAGATGACAAAAAAGTCGCGCCTTTAGCTTTTAAGGCTGATCTAAAAAGTACTCAGTTAGCGGCTTTGCGCGCTTTTGCACATATGCCAAATAACAAAGTGGTGTCACGTAATGGTGACTACGTGCATGTTGTGTTTTTTAGCCCCAAGGTGGGTTATCGTGATGATGTGGAACTGTATTTTGATGAAACCAATCAACTCTTACATTTCCGCTCTCAATCGCGCGTAGGTTACTCCGATATGGGGATAAATAAGCTTCGTTATCAAGAGTTTGCAAAGTTATACAATGAAGCCGATTAAGCATTCATAAAAGCGTGAGCCAAGTTGCAGTTAGCGCAGCTTGGCTTTACCAAGTGGGTTTTATTGGCTTAGCTTAGAAGAACCTTATTCACATGCGGTGATTCTGTGAAAGCTCTAATTGCTAGTTTTCTAATTCTATTCTGTAGCGCTTTAATGGCCGAATCGGCTAATCCTAAACCTCGTTATTTAGTGGTACCTAAAACGGTAACCAATCCCTTTTTCGATGATGTAGAAAAGGGCTGTTTACAGGCTGCTGCAGAGCTAGACGTGGAATGTATTTATCTCGGGCCCGAAGAAGCCGATGCGAGATACCAAGACCAAATTATTACCCAGCAAATAGAACAAGGTGTTGATGGCATTTCGGTGTCGGTGATTAACTCGCGAGTATTAACCCACCGCAGTATGTTGCTGGCTAAGCAACAAAAGGTGCCGGTAGTGACTTTCGATTCCGACTTTTCTGAGCAGGCTTTAGCGCAAAACCCCACGTTGCGTTATAGCTATATTGGTACCGACAACTTCCAGTTCGGTTTTCAATTAGGCCGCTTAACCCAGGCTTTAAAGCCAAAGGGCGGAGCGTTTTGTATCTTAACAGGGCATAAAGGTGCTGCTAACTTGGTTGAACGCATAAATGGTGTTTATGCAGGACTAGGGTTCAACAGCAAAGGCAATAGCGAGCTCTGGGAAGAACACAGTCGCTGCCCAATCCATTCAGACGACGAAGCACTACGATCGCTGAATAACCTAGATAGAATGGTGCGCTTACATCAATACGAACCTAAATTGCTAGATGCAGTGATTACCGTCGGTGCTTGGCCACAAACCCTTGAGTTTAAGTACACCGAAATTATTAGCCCTTACCAAAAAACGCTAGATTCAAAAAACTTACTGCTGATTTTTGGCGATACCTTAGAGGTGCAAAAGCGCCTACTTGCTCAAGGTTTAGCCCATGGAAATGTAGGGCAGTCTCCTTATGATATGGGTTATCAGTCAATTTATACCCTGCACAGTATTCATCAAGGTAATGCGGTAGAGCCGATTATTCATACCAAATTGGAGCGCTGCGTTTACGGCCAACAGCCACTTTGTCAATAAATCACACTTTGCTGGTTGCTTACAATTAAGTCATTGAGACCTTGTTGTTTTTATGCAGAATAATGAGACTTTTCTTTTACGACAATCAGCACTTTGAAGCTCTCAGCGTTAAGTTCTACCCTCGCTAAAAAACTCGGGCATTCTCACTTGCGCGTGGCGGGAGAGTATTGGCATTTAAGCGATCTGCTGCAGCTGCAACATATCTTGCTGAGTCATGCGCCGAGCCTGAAAGAAGGCTTGGTATGGTGGAGTAAAAGCTTATCTTTGTTTGAACGTAATGTTTATATCGAGATCAGTGAATCCAATGAGAGCCTTGATTTAACCTTATCGACTCGAGACCAGCAAAACCTGCCAGCTTGGAGTGAGCTGTTGCTAACAGAGTTACACGCTAGGTTGTCTTCGCAGGTGAAAACAGAATTGGTGTCGGTAACCAGTAAATTATGTTTGCGGGTGAACTTATACGAGCTAGAGCCGCAGCCCGCTAAGCCTGCATTGCATAGTTTTGCTAAAAAAGTTTTTTTATTGCTGCAGCATCAAGCCATTGAATCACCCGATTTACAATCTCAGCTAAAGCGCACCATTCAGCGTGCTATTGATAAGCCCTTGAACATTGATGTTGTTGCCAAACAACTGGGTTTATCAACCCGCACTTTGCAGCGTCGGTTAAGCGAAAAACAGCTTAACTTCTCTCAATTGGTCGAAGATGAAAAACAAACCTTAGCGCTTAATTTATTGGCCGATACCCACTTATCTGTTGCTCAAGTGGCCCTGAAACTGGGTTATGATGATCCGTCCAATTTTCATCGTTCGTTTCGACGCTGGTTTAGTTTTACTCCTAGCTTTTATCGGCAGCAATGCCAACAAAACCGTATTCAAGTAAACCAGCAACCGGTGCGTTTACACTATGCGCGCGGCTCCATTGGGCTGCCTGGAGAGTTGCATACTCAAGAAGGGCAGGTTTGGTTAGAAGTAGACAATATTGCCTTTGAAAAGGTGGTAACAGTTGAATGCAAAGATCAAGATGGCATTTGGCGCCACTATCCCGCTTTTTTTGATGACTTTCTGGCAGACGGCACCGAGCTATGGTCTACCGCTAACCTACCAGTGGCACAACCACTGAGCTTTAGGCTACGCTATGACGTTGACGGCGAAACTTATATTGATGACAACCAGCAACGCGATTATTTAGTTAGTGAGCGCCTGTTACTGGGAGCGCCCGCGTATATTGTGCCTACCTTGAGTATTATAAAAACTGGTTTTGCTTATCAATTGTTTATCGAGTTGGCGTGTCGTATAGCCAATGTAGATAAAATACTATGTTACCTAGGCGAGCATCCTGAACCGCTGGCTTTACAGCAAGTAAGCACTAACTCGCAATACAGCGTTTGGACCTTATCCAGTCCTTTTCCGGCTTTGGCAAAACAATGTCATTTTCGCTTATACGACAAACATAACCAAGAGTTGGCAAAGCATCACTACCCTAAACACTACCAATTTGTCCCTCCGCTGATGTAAACAAGGTTTAGCATTTTTTACCTCCACTAAAATTGTTGCAGCCTTCACAAAGTGCTTTTACTGGCATGCTAAAGCCTAGTATTTGGCACCAAGTGACACCATTTTTCATCTGCCTTTGTTTTATCGTTTGGCTCACTATCATTCACAATGGAAGGCGATATGAGAGTAATGAGTAACAATATAATGAAGCCAGCAAATATACTGGCTTTGTCTGTGGCACTGGCATTAAGTGGCTGTAATTCTGATGATGAGGCTCAAGTCGTCAATGGCAGCCATGTGGCATCACCAGAGTGGCAAGATCAGATTATTTATTTCCTGATGATTGACCGTTTTAATAATGGAGACCCAAGTTTAAGTGATCAAGGCCAAGGGGAGTTTGACCCTAGCTCGGATAAAAAATTTAGTGGTGGTGATTTGGTGGGAGTCAGCGACAAGCTCGACTACATTCAACAGCTGGGTGCAACCTCAGTATGGATAACCCCTCCGGTGGCTAATCAATGGTGGGATAACGAGCAAAACTATGGCGGTTATCATGGTTATTGGGCGCGTGATTTTCAGCAGGTTGACGAACACTTCGGCGACCTCGCCAGTTATCAAGCGCTGGCAAGCGACATTCACAGTCGCAATATGTTTTTAATTCAGGACATTGTGACTAACCATGTTGGTAATTACTTCACTTATGATAAGCCCTGGGAATACGACGCCAGCCAACCTTGCGAAGGCTTTCGTTTGACCAATAATCCTCTTGTCGAGGGGCAGGTTTTACCTTATCCGCTCAATCTTAATAGCTGTAAAGCAGATGGCACGGGCAGCTACCATTGGACACCAAGCATTAGTGATCATAATAATCCAGATCAGGAGAAAAACTGGCAGCTTTCAGATCTCGATGATCTAAATACCGAAGATCCGGAAGTGAGGGCTTATTTGAAGCAAAGCTACCGTAAATGGATTAGAGAAGTGGGGGTAGATGCATTTCGTATTGATACGGTGAAGTTTGTTGAACATGAGTTTTGGCATGATTTTCTACATGCCGACAATGGTGTAATGGCGCAAGCAGAGCAAACCGGGCGGCAACAGTTTTTAACCTTTGGTGAAGTATTTGAAAGCTCGACGGCATACAACACCGAGGGGGAACAAAAAATGCTAAGTTACTTGGGTGAGGGAGACGCCAAGCAACTGGGCTCCTTACTCAACTTCCCTCTGCAAACCACCATGACGCGGGTTTTTGCAAGCGGACAGCCTACCGACTATTTACGTTTTCGTTTAGAAAAAATGATGGAGTTGTTTCCTAACCCTTATTTAATGCCGAATTTCATTGATAATCACGATATGCCACGCTTCTTGTCTCAAGCTAGCCAAGCTGATTTGAAGCAGGCTCTCATCACTATGTTATCTATTCCGGGGATCCCGGTTATTTACCAAGGCACCGAGCAAGCGATGAGTGCTAGCCGTGATGCGATGTTTGACGGTGGTTATCGTGATGACGGTGAGTCTAAAGACTCCTTTGAGCAAAATAGTGAAATGTATTTGTTCATTCAAGCTCTAGCCGCACTGCGTACACAAAATGCAGTGATGACGCGTGGCGATATTAAGGTAATAGCCAGTGATAAATCGGGAGCAGGCGTATTTAGTTTTATTCGAACGTTGGGCGACGAAGAAGTTTTAGTGGTAATGAATACGGCAAATGCGCCTATGTTGCTTAATCGCTTAAACTTGCAACAACCAGAAGGGACGGTATTTGAGCAACAGCTGCAGGCCAATTGGTTGCAAGCACCAGCAGGTTTGGTTAGCGATGCTAATGGCGAAGTTAGCCTTGAGTTACCCGCAAAGGCAGCAGTTATCTATTTTAAAACCCAGCAAACAGCAGCGGTTAATACCCCCGACTTAGGTATTCGCTTAGATGATGATTGGGCGGATCGAACCATTACCCAAGACACCGTAGTGAGCGGTAGTGCCGAACCCAATGCTAAATTGCAGTTAGTGGTAAACGGTAACTTAGCAAACGCCACTGATATTCAAGCAGACCAAAGTGGGCAATGGACAAGTTTGTTATCTACTCGTCACTTTGCTATTGGTAAACAATCGCATCGTTTTGCTATTTATTCCCCTAAGGAACAGGCTGGCCTCGCTGATGTGCACTTTACTTCGGACTTGGCGTGGTCGAATACCCCTGATTTTAGTATTGACGATAGCGGTGATGTAGCAGAAGGGAGTGGCGGGCCAAATGGCAGTTACTCGCTACCTGGCGATCCTAGTTTTGACAAGGTAAATAGCCAGCTAACGATTAACCAAGCCGAAGTTTATTCGGTGGGCAGCAATGTTCGTATCAAACTAGTGATGGATAAGCTTACCGACACTTGGTTACCACCGAATGGGTTTGATCATGTAGGTTTTTCTATCTTTATTGATCTACCTGAAGATCAAGGGACTAGTCAAAGTGTACTACCTAAAATAAACGCCACCATGCCAAGCGGTACTTGGAATCGTAATGCGGTGATATTTGGTTGGCAGAGTTCGATTTACAATGCCGATGGAGCTGACGCAAATACTTGGGGTGAAGCAGTGACTCCAGCACCTATTGTCACCGTGGATAAGGAGCAGCAAACGATTTATATAGATTTTGCTAGTGAGGCTTTAGCCCGACCAAGCAGCTTAAATGGCATTCGTTTCTATCTTAGCACTTGGGATCTGGACGGTTTGTCGGCAGTTTATCGCCCATTAAATCCTGAAATGGGACCTTGGAACTTTTCTGGTGGCGCAGAGGACGAGGCTAAAATTTGGGATGAATTACCGATAATTACGCTAAGCGAGTAAAACTATAAACCATGTTAAGCCTTACATTAGTAAGGCTTTTTTTACACCTGTTATAATTAATTTAGTCATTATCCTTATCTCTATATTGATTCAATAGTCATTAGGCTGTTAAAACCTTGTTTCCTTTTACTCGTATCCATTCGGATCGAGTAGTGAGTTTTCCATTTTTGAAGGAAGCAAGAAATGAACAAGCAAATCTTAAACGTTATTTTAGCGGGATCTTTAATTAGTGTATCGGCAGTAGCAGGAGCTAAAGAAAGCGCTCATTGGTCATACTCTGGTCATCAGGGCCCCGCGCATTGGGGTGAGCTAGCCCCAGAATTTGCCACGTGCGCAGGTGGTAAAAATCAATCACCCGTTGATATAAGTCATACAATTAAAGGTGAGTTAGAAAGCCTTACCGTAGCCTATAAACCCGCCGGCGAAGCGGTAGTTAATAATGGTCATACTATTCAAGTTAACTACGCAGCTGGCAGCACCCTAGGTTTGGATGGCCATGAGTTTGAGTTAAAACAGTTTCATTTCCACTCTCCTAGTGAAAATACCGTTAAGGGCCAGTCTTACCCCTTAGAGGCGCACTTTGTTCATGCAGACAAGCAAGGAAACTTAGCGGTTGTGGCATTAATGTTTGAGCAAGGTGAGGCTAACCAAGAGCTGAGTAAAGTGTGGGCCCAAATGCCTAAAAATGCGGGCGAACAAGCCGAGTTAAGTCAGGTAGTGAGCGCCTTAGCGCTGTGGCCAAGTCAGCAAGATTATTACCGTTTTAATGGCTCGCTAACAACCCCTCCTTGTTCAGAAGGTGTGAGATGGATAGTACTTAAGTCCCCAGTAAGTGCCTCTACACAACAAATTGACGATTTTACCGCGCTTATGCAGCATCCAAACAACCGTCCGTTGCAAGCGATCAACGCCAGAACCATTCTTGAGTAAATGTCGTTGACGACTAAACCGGCTTGTTGCTTGGATTCGAATATTAGCAACAAGCGGGGATAAGCGCGTTATCACGGTCAATTAATTTAGGTCTAACAATAATACAAATAATCAAGAAAGCATTTATAACTTTTATTCAAACTAAGACCTAAGCATAGCTATTTGATGAAAGCGGTATGAAACCTTTAGTTTTTCATGCGAAATGTAAATTAGTCATTATTGTTTAATTGATTAATAGGGTTTTTGGCTTATTTTTCAACTTATAACACAACAATATGGAGTAACTATGAAACGCTACAACACAAGGGAATGGCTGTTGTCTTCTGGCCTTAGAGCAGAAAAAGCAGCAATAAAAACAATTATCAAAGCTGGGATATTGAGTTTAGTCGCTACAGTATCTGGCCTTAGCTTTTCTGCTTCGGCGGGTTTTACTACCTCGGGCACTCAGCTATTAGATGGCAATGGTAAGCCGGTTATCATGCGCGGGGTTAACCATGCACACGCTTGGTACAACTATCGCCAAGGTGCGTTTCGCGATATTGCTGAAGCCGGCGCAAATACAGTGCGAGTGGTACTGAGTGATGGCCAGCAGTTTGCTAAAAACGATGCCGCCGATGTCGCCAAAGTGGTAAAAATGTGTAAGTTAAACCGCTTGGTATGTGTGCTAGAAGTGCATGATGTCACCGGCTCGGGCGAGAAAGCGGAAGCTGGAGAAATGCAAATCACCGCCGCTTACTGGGTGGAGTTGGCCGATGTATTAAAGGGCGAAGAAGACTACGTTATCATCAATATTGCTAACGAACCATTTGGCAATAACGTTCCCGCAGAAACCTATGTGAGTGAACATAAGCAAGCGATTACCACACTACGTGATGCCGGCTTCACTCATACCTTGATGGTAGATGCAGCGAACTGGGGACAGGATTGGCAAGAAATTATGCTGGATCATGCCTCAGATGTCGCATCGGCTGATACGCTAAATAACATCATGTTTAGTGTGCATATGTACCAGGTTTACCAAAATCGCGAGAAAATCGAATCTTATGTATCTACCTTCCTAACTCGTCATAACATGCCGTTGATTGTTGGCGAATTTGGTATGGATCATCAGGGTCAAGACGTAGATGAAGATGCTATTTTGGCGGTCGCTGAAGAGTATAGTATTGGTTATCTTGGCTGGTCGTGGTCTGGCAACACTGCCCCCGGCACCTTTGAATTGGATATGACAGTTAATTTTGACGCAAGCAAGTTAACTCCCTGGGGGGAGCGTTTATTCAACGGCATTAATGGGATTAAACAAACGTCTACTTTAGCCTCGGTGTTTGATGGACAAGAGCTGCCTGTGATTCAACAGTGCGACTTTTATGGCACCATCATTCCTGTTTGTTTATATGAAGATGGTGGTCACTCACAAGAAAATGGCGGAAGCTGTGTGGGTTACACAATGTGTCTGAATATTCCTGCAGGTTCTGGCGGCTTGGTTGATGGTCCTGTAGACCCAACAGACCCAACAGACCCAACAGACCCAACAGACCCAACAGACCCAACAGACCCAACGGACCCAACGGACCCAACGGACCCAACGGACCCAACGGACCCAACGGACCCGGTGGATCCTAACGCGGCCTGTAAGCATTTGGTCGTCAATAGCTGGGATGGTGGATTCCAAGGCGCAGTCACAATCACCAATAATGGCAGCGAAGCGATTAACGGATGGGAAGTGAGCTGGGGTTACAGTGATGGTTCAACGGTGACCAGTTCTTGGAATACTACACTGGTTTCTGCAGAAGGTTATACAGCGTCTAACGTTGGTTGGAACGGCACCATCGCCGCTGGCGAAAGTGTTGAGTTTGGCTTTACTGGAAGCGGAGCGGGTAATGCTACGGCAGTAACTGGCGTGGTTTGCCAATAAGGTAATCGCCCATACTAAGTTTAAGCCATGCTGAGCATGGCTTTTATTTGGTTGATATAAGAACTTATATCTAAGCAAGTACCATTGGCGCTGCTACTGCGTTTGCGCAATCTTGCCCTTTTAATTGCGCGACTAATGCCAAACTAAATTCGAGGGCTGTTCCTGGGCCTTGGCTAGTAATCAATTGATGAGTTTTATCGACTACCACTCGCTGTGTGGATAATAGCTGTTTAGGCAGATCTTTTTGAAAGCCGGGATGGCAGGTTACTTGAGCTTCCCCAAGTAAGTTGTGAGGTACTAGCACAAGTGCTGGCGCAGCACATATTGCCGCTAGCCATTGAGTATTGGAGCGGTTTTTCAGTATCTCAATCAAGTGAATCGAATCACGAAAAACCTCACTACCAGGCACTCCTCCTGGCAATACCAACATATCGTAAGCTGAGGCGTCTATCTGATTAAGGTGTAGATCGGCAAGCAGCTTCACTCCTCGAGATGCGCATATCTCTATGCTACCTGCAGGGCAAACACTTACCACATCCACCGTTACATCGGCTCGGCGTAATACGTCGATAATCGTTACGGCTTCAATTTCCTCACTGCCGGGTGCAATGGCTACCATCACTTTAGTCATATTGTTGCTCCAGTTTTTTAATCTGTTCTAACATTTTTTCATTGTAAGGGCAGTGCAGTTGAAACTGTTTGGCGCGTTGCAGAACATAAGCGTTTATGTAGTTAATCTCGCTAGTTCGTTGATGATGAATATCTTGATGCATTGAAGAATAGTTAGCGGCGGTGTTTTGTGCCACTAAGCGCACTGTTTGAAGTAAATACTCTGCGCTGAGCGTAATTCCATCGCGCTCTGCTACTAGGCTAAGCTCTTGGCATAGGGCTTCTAGAGTTTGTTGGTAATGGCTATTTAACAGATCTCCGTTTGGACAATTGTGAATAGCAGTAAGCGGATTTATGCAGCAATTAATGGCCAGTTTTAACCATAGTGCTGGGTAGATATTGTTATGCCAGTGTAGTGGAGCTAAGGCCTCGTTCAGCAGCGATAGCTCATCAGGTTCAGCGCTGCCTAAATAGCTACCTAGGTCAATTTTACCTAAGCCGGTATGTTTAATGTGTAGGGCTTGTTGGCTTTTACTCAACACTAATGCGCCATGGGTATTACTGGCTAAATAGAGCTGCTCGGGATTAAGTTGATTAATTAGGTCTTGATGCGCGCCTAAACCATTCACCATTAAGATAACCTTACAATCCGCAGGAATAGTAAGAGCGGCCACTGCGCTGGCCACTTGATGAGCTTTTACGCATATGATTAACCAGCGGCAGCTAGGTATGGTATTGAGTAGTGGCAAGCGAGTGCGTAGCTGGGTGCTTTTGTCGGCAGAAAAAGGCGTTAAAGTAAGCGCTAGGCTGCTTTCTCTGGCGATACGCGGGTCAACAAAACACACTTTACTGTGTTGGCTCAACAGTGCAGCCAGTAAGCCGCCGACAGCGCCAGCGCCAACTATTGCGCAGTGATACATCGGTTCACCTTTTGTATGCTTGAGTGTCGGCTTAAGGCTAAATAGCTTATTACGCCCAGTATATCCGCCAATAAATCTAACCAAGAAGCTTGCCGGTAGCTACTTAATCCCTGCGACAGTTCGATGAACCCACCAAAAACCAATAAACCAAGGGCTAGTTCTCGGTAACTATAGTCGGCCAGTTGTGCCAGCCAGGCTAAACCAAAGAAGCACACTAGGTGCAGCAGTTTATCGGAGTGCGCTATCGGGCCAACTATGTGCATTGGCCATAGGGCTAATACAAAAATACCAAGTAGGCTTGCCCACAACAACCCGCGAAAAAATGCTCTGCGTTGTTTCACTATTGCTTGTTACTCTTTGTTAGAAATGGTTCAGTCTTGGCTTATCTAACAATACTATTGTCCAGATACTCCGAAGCATGCATTTTCGGATAGCACAGGTATAATGCAAGCATTTTCGCATAAGCCAAATTTAAGGGGATAGAAAACATGCCTTCATTTGACATTGTTTCTGAGATTGATGCTAACGAAGTTCGTCACGCCTGTGACAACGCGATTCGTGAGCTTGAAACACGGTTTGATTTTCGTGGTGTAGAAGCCAGTTTTGAGTATAAAGATGAGTCAGTAAAAATGACTGCTGAAGCTGAGTTTCAACTTAACCAAATGCTGCATATTTTACGTGGCACGTTAGTGAAACGCTCGGTAGACGCCAAGTCTATAGATTTAGCATCGGTGACTCGCAGTGGTAAAACTCACTCGCAAGTGGTCAATTTTAAAAATGGTATTGACCAAGCCACCGCTAAAAAAGTGGTTAAGCAAATCAAAGACGCCAAGCTTAAAGTACAAGCGTCGATTCAAGGTGAACAAGTACGTGTTACCGGCAAGAAGCGCGACGACTTACAAGCAGCCATGGCGCTAGTGCGCAGTGGTGAATTCGACCAGCCGTTTCAATTTGAGAACTTTCGAGACTAAAGTTAACGTGTGTTTCGCTCTTTGTTAAAAGCCGCCTTGTGCGGCTTTTTGTATTTATTGGGGATTGTATTGCTTAAGTGGCTGTTTATGTGGCTAGTGCGATGAATGTTAAGCCGTTGGATGCTAAGGTATATTTTCTTGGAAGGAAGCCAAAGTAAGCGAATAGGGTAGTGATAGCGTGAAATTTTTTGTGCGGTTTATAGTGTGTTTGGGTTTAGCTATTGTTACGCAAGTTGGGGCTGTTTCTTATCTGCTTTCTATGTTGCTTTGTCGTGCTAGCAAAATCACTAAGCTTTATTATGCCTTTGCTATCAATTTGGCGATGTATGCCTTACTTACGATAGCTGTTGTGCCTTATGTCGCACCGTTATTTGGCAGAGAACCGGTGGTACATTTAACCAATGTTAAGCCACTAAATATGTGGTTAACGGTGGGCTTGAACAGAAATTATGTTGTGCCAGAGCTAAACAATGCACTAATTGAAATAGCCGGCAATTTGGCGCAACAACAACCCGCTTTAAGCTTGAACATTTTGGATGCCAATTTCCCTTTTTTAAATCGTTTTCCTTTATTGCCTCACCTAAGCCATAACGACGGCAGGAAAATTGACCTTAGCTATGTTTATCAGGATGGATATGGCAAACCGAGCCATTTTACGCCTTCTGTAAGTGGTTATGGAGTGTTTGAGTGGCCGAGTTTAGATGAAACAAATACCAGCGCCTTTTGCAGAGAGAATGGGTATTTTCAATATAATTATTCGCGGTATCTCACTTTGGGTCAGCGCCATCCCGAACTTAGCTTTTCTAATCAGTACAATAAGCAGCTAATTGAAACCCTGTTAAAGAACACTGCCATTAGTAAGATGTTTATTGAACCGCATTTAGTTGAGCGCTTACAGTTAGATGACTCGAGAATTCGGTTTCATGGTTGTAAATCTGTAAGGCACGACGACCATATCCATATTCAAATTTAGCAAAACTTATAGATTTTAGCTTGGCGGTCTATATAGCATTTGCCGTCGTTAAGAGCTTCTTCTTTCGGAGGTTATTGACTAACACGTGCCACTCCCTCATCAACTTTGCGCGAATGTGCTTTGTGATAAAATTTAGTCTGCCAACCTCCTATATCTGAATTTTTTTAATAAAGTGTCCAACTTTGTCTGGGTGATGCGTCATAGTAATGTCAGAGGAGTTTGTTCCACTGGCTCAATTAGCATCAAGGAGAGTAACGATGAGCAATAAACAATATATGTGTCTGCTGCGCAGTGACAATGCCGAGGGTTGTGAAAAGCCGTCACCTTCAGATATGGAGGTGATGTATGCCAAGTACCAAGCTTGGCAAACTAAATTTGCCGATAATATTGTTGATATGGGAAGTAAGCTAGGCAGCGAAGGGGCGGTAGTGCGTCACGATAGTGTAAAAGACGGTCCTTTTATAGAGCTTAAAGAAGTGATTGGCGGCTATATGTTGATTAGTGCGGCTAATAAGGAAGCCGCGATTGCGGTAATACAAGCCAGCCCAATGGTGGAAAGCAGCAGTGTGAGTATTGAAATTAGAGAAATAAACGCACTGTGAAAATAGATGCTCATGTAGAGCATCTATTTCGCCACGAGTATGGGCAGCTCGTGGCGTTATTAGTGCGACGATTAGGTATGCAGCATCTAGATATGGCTAATGATGCGGTGCAATGGGCGATGGCCCAAGCCTTGGAACACTGGCCAAAAACCAAGCCTCCAACTAAGCCTTCAGCTTGGTTATATCAGGTGGCTTATCGGCATGCATTGTCTGAGATTCGAGGCAATCAACTTAAGCTACAAAAACTAACTAGCTTACATGAGCAGTTAGATCATCAATCAACCCCTCCCGAAGACACGCCCTTAAGTGGAGAGTTAAATGATGCGTTGCTGCGGATGCTGTTTATCAGCTGTGATGAGAATTTAGCGCTTGAATCGCAGTTGGTTTTCACTTTAAAAAGCTTGTGTGGTTTTAGCATTGAAGAAATTGCCTACCGCTTGTTTATTAGTGAGGCAAATACTTATAAACGCTATAGCCGCGCCAAGCACTACTTACAGGCTCAGGAAATAGAGCTTGATGGTGTTGACGTTTCTACCATGGCGAGCCGTTTACCTGCTGTGCATCGGGTGATTTATTTGATGTTTACTGAGGGGTATTTGTCATCACATAAGGATTTAGCCATTCGCCATGATTTATGTGAAGAGGCGATTCGCTTAGGCCAAGCCCTAGCGAAAAGTACAATCGGTGGCAGCCCTGAAACTGACGCGTTATTGGCGTTAATGCTACTTAACTTTTCGCGGATTCAGGCTAGGCAAAACGCTCAAGGCTTGGTGTTATTGCAAGAGCAAAATCGCACGCTGTGGGACCAACAAAAAATCCGCCAAGGCTTAGCTTACTTACAACGTTCTGCGAGTGGCGAGAGTTTGTCTCGGTATCATGTGGAGGCGGGGATTGCAGCAGAACATTGTTTAGCGCCGAGTTACCAGCAAACCGATTGGCAAAAAATAGTGCAGAGCTATCAATTGCTTGAGCAAATAGCCCCTTCACCCTTTCATATTCTTAATCGAGCGATAGCGATAGCTGAGTGGCAAGGCGCAGCCGAAGGTTTACGGGTACTTAATACGGCTAATTTCCCCGTGTGGTTAGAGCGCTCCTACCACTGGTTTGCTGTATTGGCAGACTTACAATATCGCTGCGGCGAAATAGTCCAAGCCACTAACAACGCGGAGTTAGCCTTAGCGCAAGCCCCCACCGAAAACATTAAACAACTGTTGCTGAAACGCTTGTCTGCCTATAGCGCTAACGGTGACTAAGTGTTGTTTTTACTGTTTTGGTTGTGCTGCAGTATTTTTGTGAAATAGCCGCGTAAGCTTATTAGCATTAATAAGCTTGGGATCACCATCACCGCGGTTAAAATAAAGAACAGCGGCCACGAATCAAGGAAGTCCGCCAAGCTGCCGCTAAACGAGGCGAGAGTGGTGCGGCCTAAGTTTCCTAAGCTTGCTAGCAAGGCATACTGAGTGGCCGAAAAGGCTTGCCCAGTTAATACGGTTAAGAACGATACAAAAGCTACGGTAGCAAAGGCGCTGGTAAAGTTGTCCACGATAATGGTGGCTAGAAACAGCTGTTCGTCTGGCCCTACCGAGGCTATCCAAGCAAACATTAAGTTACTGGCCGACATGGCTATACCGCCTAAAATCAACCCTCTAATAATGCCAAAACGAACATTAAAGGCGCTGCCGACGAGAGTAAATACCACCGTTGCACCCCAGCCAATTAGTTTTGAGTAGTGGCCAATTTGGTCGTTACTAAAACCCACTTCGCGGTAAAAAGTAATCGACATGCGGCCTAAAAAGGCTTCGCCAATCTTAAATAGGAATACAAATAGCAGCAGAGTGATCGCTACTCTTACGCCATTTCGGCGGAAAAAATCTAAGAAGGGTTCGGCTACGGTAACGGTAAGCCACGCAACCAAGGGGGATTTTGTGCCAAGGTATTGGGCGTGGCGCAGTTCGGCTTGTTGTTGCAGGGCATCACGGTTAGTGATGGGCTCTTTTACTAATACTGTAAATAACATTAACAAAGCAACAATAAAGCACATGCCAAGGTAAACGCCGTTCCAACCAATTTGGTCTGCGTTCACAAAGGCTAAATAGCCAGGCAGTGAATAACCAGTCCACCAACCAATCACCGCCATGGCCGAGGCTTGCGGTAAGCGATGTGAGTCACTGCTAGAAAAACTGTCGATGCGATAAGCATCAATGGCGATATCTTGGGTAGATGACGCAGTGGCAATACACAGCGCTAACATAGAGGTGAACATTAGGCTTTTAGCGGGATCAAATTGAGCGATGCCAAAGGTACATAGCAACACAATACTTTGGCAGAGAAAAATCCAACTACGGCGCTGACCTAACCAGTTATGCAAGATAGGCAGTTTGACCCTATCAACCAAAGGTGCCCATAAAAAGTTAATGGCATAAACGGTAAATACAGAGCCAAAAAAGCCAATCGCTGAGCGAGAAAGGCCGGCATCGGTTAGCCAGCCCGACATGTTTGAGCCAATAAGCACCCACGGGAATCCGCTGGCGCAACCGAGCATAAACACCCAAAGCAATCTCTTATCTAAGTAAGAGCGTAAGGTTTGTGACCAATTTAGCGATGAGTTCATGTAATGCTCAGTTGAGGTTAAGGCTTACTTAAGGTTGCGCTTCGCCAACCACGATTACATCTTCAATAATCACTTTTTCTACTGGCACATTGCGCATGCCTGGAATAGGGCCGGTTTTGGTCGGCTTGTTTACAATGCTATCTACCACGTCCATGCCTGAAGTGATTTCGGCAAACACTGTGTAACCAAACTTGTTTGGGCTGCCGTCTAGGTAGGCATTGTCGATAACGTTAATGAAAAACTGGCGACTGGCGCTGTGTGGGTCGTTGGTTCGAGCCATTGCTACTGTGCCGCGTTTATTGCTAAGGCCAGTTTTAGATTCGTTTTCAACAGGGCGGTAGCTGTCTACTTTTTCATAGTTGATTGAGAAACCACCTGCCTGTGCCATAAAGCCAGGGATAGTGCGGTGAAATAAGGTGCCTTTATAGCTGCCGTCTTCTACGTAACGCATAAAGTTAGTGACGGTTTTGGGGGCAGCTTCAGGCTTAAGTTCCATCTCAAACTCACCTTGATTGGTGATGAACTTTAAGGTTTGTGCTGCAGCGGGTAGGCTAAGTGCGGCAAAGGCTAAAGCAAAAAGGCTAGTGCGAAAAATTCCCAAGGTCATAGTTGATACTCCAATACTTCAATAAGTTGCGGGTCGCTGGCGATTTGTGTCAATAATTCTGAAAGTTGTTGGCTCATGGCGTCGGCTTGTTTATTCACATTTACCGAAAACGCCCCTTCATTGGTATGGGTTGAGCGAAATTGTTTAGCTAAGGTTTTATGCGGCGTGTCTACCGTGACTTTAATTCGCATAGTAGATGTAGCGGCGTGTTTTACACTGCTTTCTTCTACCTTACTGGCAAGCTCAAGCAGCTCAATGGTAATTAAGTTTGGCGAATCGGGCACAAAACCCACACCTTGCTGCTGCCAAGAGGCTGATAGTTGTTGCTCAATGCTTTGGCGTAAGTTACTGCCGCTGGCAATTAACTGAGCCTGCTCTTCACCGTCTTGATGAATGCTGATTAAAAAGCGGTTGCTGCGTAGATCCTGCGATTTTATTGCCGCTATGATCGAATGCTGAGCGACCGAATCGAGATTTACCGTGGGTTGTAACTGTACTTGCTGAGGCTGGCTGCTACAGGCGCTAAGGCCTAATACACCGCCTAACAGCAGGGCGGGCAACAAAAACGGGCTTTTCAAGTTGTTCACCTTAATGGGTTGATTAACGCTTAGTGCTGCTCAGAATAACAAATTTGTTATTGCTCGCCAGTAACTTATAACCACCAAAGTAAGATTTTAATAGTGGGTGATAACCTAAGTGTCTATTTGCCACCACAATTAGCTTGCCGCCAGCGCGTAAACAGCGCTTGGCGTCTTTGAACATTTGTTGAGCAATGTGGCTAGAAATGGTGTTTTGTTGATGAAAGGGCGGGTTACATAACACTAAATCAGCGCTTTCATCAGCTTGATGCTGAAGGGCATTATCGTGATTAAAGCTACAGCGAGTCAGGTGTTCTGGTTGGTTTAGCGCCACATTGTTTTTGGCAGAAGCCAGCGCCATCGCTGATTCATCACAAAAGCTAACTCGGGCATTGGGGTATAGGCTTAAAGCATGTAAACCCAATAAACCATTGCCACAGCCCAAATCAATCACCGATTCAAATTCACCTTGAGGGAAATTTTCTAATAGAAAGCGCGTGCCAATATCGAATTTCCCAAAGCAAAATACATTGGCGTGATCATTTAACTGCCATTTGTATTCAGCAATGTTCCAATCTTTAGGGTAAAGCGCTGCAGACTTTCCCCCTGCATAATGGCCAAATAACAAACGGGCTTTCTTTTTGGCCAGTGAGGTCGTCACACTGCCAATGTGCTTCTCAAATAAGCCAAATACTGATTTAGGCAAACCTTTTACCATAGCACCACATGCCAACTGTGAATCGTTACTCAAGCTTTGTTGTAAGCCAATGAGCTGGTGCTCTAAGTAATTTAGGCTTTTGGGTAAACGCATTAGTACCAGTTCAGCCTTTGGCATGGTGTCGGTGCTAGATAGCAGGGTTAAACGCTGGCTCGCATCTAGCGCGTTTACCTGTAGATTTTGTGCAAGTGCTTGTTGCGCAATGAATGAGTCACTTAACCAACTAATGTGGCTATTAGTAAAATTGGGGTGAGCCAGTAAGGCACACGCTAGGGCTCCAAATTCATCATTAATGATTAAGATATGTTGTGGAATAGTTGAAAGCTCAGCGGCGAATTCAATCAGAAGTTCGTCGGCCGCATTCCATGCTCGCAAGTCGCTAGCCGCGTCTTTGGGGTAACGTGATAAGCTCAAACTGAGCGAGTTTATTTGCAAATCTTGACTCATATTGGATTTGTAACGTGCAGGCCTTGAATAGTGGCAGCAGTGTAACTAAGTTGAGGGCTAAACTAAAGCAACACCCTTATGGATGTAGGTTGTAATAAGTGCTGTTCGCAGAAGATATCGCCACCAAAGAAATTGTCCATCATCGGCAATGGTTAAACTCTGAGGCCAGCGCCTTAGCATACCAACACATGCTGCATAAGCTACCTTGGCAGCAGCATCAGATTAAAATATTTGGCAAAACCTGCCTCGAACCCCGTTTATCTCTGTGGATTGGCGACGCCAATACGGCTTATCGTTACTCTGGAGAGTGGCGAGCACCTGCTCCTTGGCCAAGCTTTTTAATGCCTATAAAGTTGGCAGTGCAGCACAAATGCCAGCAACAGTTTAATAGTGTTTTGCTTAACTATTATCGAGACGGCCATGATTATATGGGCTGGCATAGTGATAATGAAAAACAGTTGGGCGAACGCCCGGTTATTGCGTCACTAAGCTTGGGTGAGCCAAGACGGTTTTTGTTCCGTAATAAAGTTGAGAACCGTAAACATGAGTACCTATTAGAAAGTGGTGATTTACTCATTATGAATGGTTTATGCCAGCAGCAATGGCAACATAGCTTGCCCAAAGCACTAAGAGTGAAACAGCCAAGGATCAATTTAACGTTTCGATATACAATGCCTTTGAGTTAAACCAAATACAGGGACTATTAATGCGCGTTGAAACACTGATTACCGACAAATTGCAGCAACACTTTTCGCCTAGCTACCTAGAGGTGGTAAACGAAAGCAATATGCACAACGTGCCTGCAGGTTCAGAGAGCCATTTTAAAGTCACTATTGTTAGCACCGAATTTGAAGGTAAACGCTTATTGCAACGCCATCGAGCGGTAAACCAGTTGTTAGCAAATGAATTACAAAATGATATTCATGCCTTGGCTATGCACACTTATACGCCAAGCCAATGGGCGGAACAGCAAAATGCTCCAGCTTCGCCAAAATGCCGCGGCGGAAGCTAAGGCTTAGTAGATTGACCTCATTGCTGCATCAAATAAGGAATGTTTAATGCGGATAGTAATAAAAGTGCTTGTGCTAACTTGGCTGTTAGCTGGCTGTATTGATCAGCAGGGAGCTGATCCTCAGCAGCAAAAAGCCGAGTATAGTTGGACCTTAATCACCTCTTGGCCTAAGCATTTACCCGGTTTAGGTTCCGCTCCCGACCGCTTCGCTGAAGAAGTAAAAGCCATGAGCAATGGCCGCTTAGACATCAAAGTATATGGTGCCGGAGAGTTATACCCAGCACTGGATGTATTTAAAGTTGTGTCTGCGGGGGGTGCTGAAATGGGCCATAGCGCGGCCTATTATTGGCAGAATGAGTTGCCGGCAGCGGTATTTTTTAGTTCAGTGCCTTTTGGTATGAGCGCTAAAGAGCTTAATGCTTGGCTGTATTTAGGTGGTGGCTTAGCGCTTTGGCAGGAGCTTTATGCCCCGCATAACTTAATTCCTTTTCCTGGTGGTAATACCGACGCACAAATGGGCGGCTGGTATAACAAAAAAGTCACTTCGATTAACGATTTTAAGCAACTCAAAATGCGCATCCCTGGTTTAGGCGGGAAAGTACTCGAATTAGCCGGAGGCTTACCCACTAATCTTCCCGCAGGAGAACTGTATACCGCACTACAATCTGGTGAACTGGACGCCGTTGAATGGGTTGGGCCATATAACGACTTGGCATTTGGCTTTCATAAAGTGGCTAAATATTATTATTACCCTGGTTGGCATGAGCCAAGTACCACCTTAGAGTTTGTGGTTAATCAAGACGCTTTTGCCGCCTTGCCTGTTGATTTACAGAGAATAATTGAAAACGCCACGAAAGTGGTTAATCAAGAAACCCTCAATGAATATGTGGTCTACAATATAGAAGCATTAAATGTGCTGGCCAACGAGCACGGAGTGGAAGTTGTTGCTTTTCCCGATGACGTGCTCGCTTTATTAAAAGACTACAGCGTTGAGGTGATCCAACAGTTAGCTCAGCAGGATCGTTTTTTTGAAAAGGTTCTCAATAGTTATCAACGATTCCAATTTGGGGTGCTTAAGTACAATCAAGTGGAATTGGATCCTACAACCTTAGAATAAGCTATAAATACTCGATTTTTCAGAATTGGGTGATTTGTCAGCAATTTGAGCTTTGCTTGGTGCTTGCTTGACTTGTTTTACAAGTTTGTTAACAAACCGCTAACACTTAAGTCGAATAGGTTAGATTTTTGGCCTTTTTCTTTGGAGAAATAGGATTAATTGGTGCTAGAATACTCGCGATTTCTGTGGCTTGTTAGTTAAATGTCTAAGACTTGTTAGCTTAACTACCTCATTTGGAGTACTAAAGTTACATGGAAATCATCGCTCGTCTTCCAACCCAACACATGTGTAAGAGAGTATGATTACAATAAAAAAAGGATTGGATCTGCCTATTAAAGGCGGTCCCAAACAGCAAATAGTAGACGCGTCTATTGTTACCAGAGTTGCTGTACTCGGAGAAGATTATGTAGGCATGCGCCCTACAATGAAAGTTCGAGTGGGTGATGTGGTAAGCCAAGGTCAGACGTTGTTCGAAGACAAAAAGAACCCCGGCGTTGTATTTACTGCACCTTGTGCTGGCGTTGTTCAAGAAGTTAACCGTGGCGCCCAACGTGTGTTGCAGTCTGTTGTTATTGAAAAACAAGCAGGCGATAGCATCGATTTTGGTGCTCTCAGCGATGCCGAAATCGATAGCGCAGAACGCGCAACGATTGTTGACAAGTTAGTAAAATCTGGCCAATGGGCCGGTTTTAGAACGCGTCCATATAGCAAAGTACCCGCAGTAGACTCAGAACCTTCTGCTATCTTTGTTACCGCCATCGACACTAACCCTCTCGCTGCCGACCCTAAAGTGGTTATTGACCAAGACCAAAGTGCTTATTTAACAGGCTTACGTGTTTTGTCTCGATTAACTTCTGGTGAAGTATTTGTATGTAAGGGAAGCGAAAGCTTGCCTCAATCAGATGCGGCTCGTGTACAAGAGCATGTGTTTGCTGGGCCTCACCCAGCCGGCTTAGCTGGAACGCACATTCATAGCTTAAAACCTGCCAGTGCTCAGCGCACGGTATGGTCGATTGCTTACCAAGAAGTCATCGCCTTAGGCCACTTAATTGCAAGCGGTAAAATTTACAACCAACGTGTAGTGTCTTTAGCTGGACCCGTTGTAAAAGAGCCACGCTTAATTCGCACCGAGTTAGGTGCTGATATTGATCAATTGATCGATGGTGAATTGGTAGACGGCGAGCACCGCGTTATTTCCGGTACCGTATTAATGGGCAACCATGCTTCGGGTCCGCACGCATTTATTGGCCGTTACCATCAGCAAGTCGTAGCGCTTGAAGAAGGCTACGAAAAAGAATTTATGGGTTGGGCTGTTCCAGGCACGAACAAGTTCTCATTAGCGAGATTGTTTGTATCGGGTTTAAACAAGAGCAAGTTGTTCTCGTTAACCACCACTACCGGTGGTAGTTCACGAGCGATGGTGCCAATTGGTCAGTATGAACGAGTAATGCCTTTGGATATTCTTCCTACATTATTGCTTCGTGATTTATTGTCAAACGATACCGACAGTGCTCAACAACTAGGCTGTTTAGAGCTAGATGAAGAAGATTTAGCGCTATGTACCTTTGTCTGTCCAGGCAAATACGAGTACGGCAGCGTACTTCGTGATTGTTTGACCAAGATTGAGAAGGAAGGTTAAGCATGAGTCTTAAGCAATATATTGAAAAAATTGAACCTCAGTTCATGCCGGGTGGCAAACACGAGAAATGGTTTGCGCTTTACGAAGCCACGGCTACTTTCTTGTACTCTCCTGGTTTAGTGACGAAGAAAAACACCCACGTACGTGATGCGATTGATTTAAAGCGCATCATGATTTTTGTTTGGGTTGCCTTAATGCCTGCCATGTTCTTTGGTATGTACAATGCGGGTATTCAAGCAAACGACGCAATTATCGCTGGTTACGCAGTACCTAACGATTGGCATGGTGCTTTGATAGCGATGCTAGGTGTTCCTACAGGGGCTGACGCTGGCTGGATATCGTCAATGATTTACGGCGCGATTTTCTTCCTGCCTATTTACCTAACAGCATTTGCTGTGGGTGGATTTTGGGAAGTATTGTTCGCCTCGGTTCGTGGCCATGAAGTTAACGAAGGTTTCTTTGTTACTTCTATCTTATTTGCGCTCACTCTGCCCGCCACTATGCCTTTATGGCAAGTTGCACTAGGTATTACCTTTGGTGTGGTTGTCGCGAAAGAAGTCTTTGGCGGAACCGGTAAAAACTTCTTAAACCCAGCGCTAGCTGGCCGAGCATTTTTATTCTTTGCTTATCCAACGGCTATCTCAGGTGATGCGGTATGGACAGCGGTAGACGGTTACTCTGGTGCTACAGCGCTAAGTGTAGTGGCCGCAGAAGGCATGCAAGGTCTAGTCGCTCAAGGTATTACTTGGAGCGATGCATTCTTTGGATTCATCCAAGGATCTAGCGGTGAAACCTCAACTTTCTTGCTAGCGCTAGGCGGTTTGTTCCTTATCTTTACCCGTATCGCTTCTTGGCGCATTGTTGCTGGTGTAATGGTAGGCATGGTCGCAACCAGCTTACTGTTGAACGCAGTAGGTTCAGATAGCAACATGATGTTCCAACTGCCGCCTCATTGGCACCTTGTATTAGGTGGCTTTGCGCTAGGTATGTTCTTTATGGCTACTGACCCAGTATCTGCGTCATTTACCAATAAAGGTAAGTGGTGGTACGGCGGTTTAATTGGTTTGATGGTGGTGTTAATTCGTGTAGTTAACCCAGCATTCCCAGAAGGCATGATGTTGGCCATTTTGTTTGCTAATTTGTTTGCGCCAATTTTTGACTACTTTGTAGTTCAAGCCAATATCAAACGGAGGCTTGCTCGCGATGGCCAGTAATGATTCCTTAGCCAAAACCATACAGGTTGTTGTTGGCGTAAGTTTAGTGTGTTCAATTGTGGTATCACTCGCAGCCGTTGGCTTGCGTGGCATGCAACAGCAGAATGCAGTTGAAGATAAACAAAAGAACATTTTAGCGGTGTCTGGCATTGAGCTAGCAGGGCGCAAGGTGGCGGATGTTTATGCTGAGGCGATTGAACCTCGTGTGATTGATTTGGCCACCGGTGAGTTTGTTGCCGAAGACCAAGTTAACCCGCAAACCTTTGAACAGCGTAAATCTGCAAAAGATCCTGAAACCAGTATTCGCTTATCAGGTGATGAAGATATTGCCGGCATTGTACGTCGCTCTAATCTAGCCAGTGTTTACTTGGTTAAAAATGACCAAGGCGATATTTCACGGGTTATCTTGCCAGTTCATGGCCGCGGCCTTTGGTCAACCATGTACGCATTTTTGGCGATTCAACCAGATGGTAATACCGTTGATGCGATTGTTTACTACGACCAAGGTGAAACTCCTGGTCTAGGTGGAGAAGTTGCTAACCCATTGTGGCAGGCTAAGTTTGTTGGTAAGAAACTGTTCGATGACAATGGCGATACCGCAATCTCTGTTATCAAAGGTATTGCTCCTGCAGATTCACCTTCTGAGGTAGACGGTTTATCGGGTGCGACCTTAACCAGTAATGGCGTAGATAACACCTTCAAGTTTTGGTTAAGTGATAAAGGCTTCGGTAAGTTCCTTGCCAAGTTGCAACAGGGAGACCTAAACAATGGCTGATGCTAAGGAAACCAAAAAGGTTCTATTTGGACCGGTTTTTGCGAATAACCCTATTGCCTTACAGGTACTGGGTGTATGTTCTGCGCTAGCGGTAACCAGTAAGTTAGAAACTGCATTTGTAATGACCCTTGCAGTAATTGTTGTTACGGCATTCTCTAACTTGTTTATTTCTATGATTCGTAACCACATTCCTAGCAGTGTGCGAATCATCGTTCAAATGGCAATTATTGCTTCACTAGTGATTGTGGTAGACCAAGTGTTAAAAGCTGTGGTGTACGACATTTCTAAGCAGCTCTCGGTATTTGTTGGTTTGATTATTACCAACTGTATTGTAATGGGCCGCGCAGAAGCCTTCGCGATGAAAGAGCCACCGTTCAAATCGTTTTTAGACGGTATCGGTAACGGCTTGGGCTACGGTGCAATTTTAATGTCGGTAGGTGCAGTTCGTGAACTATTTGGTTCTGGCTCTCTATTTGGTATCGAGATTATGCCGCTGATTAACAATGGCGGTTGGTATCAACCAAACGGTCTATTGTTATTGCCAGCCTCTGCATTCTTCATCATAGGCTTGTTGATTTGGGCATTGCGTACCGCATACCCAGCGCAAGTAGAGCCGAAGGAGTAATCGAGTGGAACATTATATTAGTCTCTTAGTTCGCTCTATTTTCATTGAAAATATGGCTTTAGCTTTCTTGCTAGGTATGTGTACCTTCCTAGCGGTTTCTAAGAAAGTTAAAACTGCATTCGGCTTAGGTGTTGCGGTAATTGTGGTGTTAGGTATTTCAGTACCTGTTAACCAACTTATTTACTTCAACTTACTGGCTCCAGGCGCATTAGACTGGGCGGGTTTACCTAACGCTGATTTAAGCTTTTTAGGTTTCATTACCTTTATTGGTGTTATTGCAGCCTTAGTTCAAATACTAGAAATGGTATTAGACAAATACTTCCCTGCCTTGTATCAAGCCTTGGGTATCTTCCTACCGTTGATTACCGTTAACTGTGCCATCTTTGGTGGTGTATCGTTCATGGTGCAACGTGAGTACAACCTTGGTGAGTCTTTGGTTTACGGTGTAGGTAGTGGTATTGGTTGGATGTTAGCCATTGTGGCACTAGCCGGTATTCGTGAAAAAATGAAGTATTCAGACGTGCCAGACGGCTTACGTGGTTTAGGTATTACCTTTATCACTGTGGGTTTAATGGCGATGGCGTTTATGTCGTTCTCTGGCGTTCAGCTGTAAGACGGCCAATAACTACAAGGAAAATTAGTCGATGGAAATTATTCTCGGCGTAACCATGTTTACCTTGCTCGTCTTGGCTTTAGTAACAATCATTTTGTTTGCTAAGTCTAAGCTGGTAAGTTCTGGTGACATTCAAATTTTAATTAATGATGATCCCGCTAAGGCGATTACTACCCAAGCCGGTAGCAAGTTGCTGGGCGTACTAGGTAATTCGGGTATCTTCGTTTCTTCTGCATGTGGTGGCGGTGGCTCTTGTGGTCAGTGTCATGTGCACATTCACGAAGGTGGCGGCGATATTCTTCCTACTGAATTAGATCATATCAGCAAGCGCGACGCAGCCACTGGCCTACGTTTAGCTTGTCAGGTAAATGTTAAGCAAGACATGAAGATCTCTTTACCTGAAGAAATCTTTGGTGTGAAAAAATGGGATTGTGAAGTTATCTCTAACGATAACAAAGCAACCTTTATTAAAGAGCTTAAGTTACAAATTCCTGATGGCGAATCAGTACCGTTTCGTGCAGGTGGTTATATTCAAATTGAAGCGCCTGCTCACCATGTTAAATTCTCTGATTTTGACGTGGAAGAACAATACCGTGGCGACTGGGAACACTTTGGCTTCTTTAACCTAGAGTCAAAAGTAGACGATGAAACCATTCGTGCTTATTCAATGGCTAACTACCCTGAAGAAGCTGGCATCATTATGTTGAATGTGCGTATTGCTACGCCTCCGCCAAATAACATGAGCCTACCTTGCGGTAAGATGTCTTCGTACATCTTTAACCTTAAAGCAGGTGATAAGGTCACTATTTCTGGTCCATTTGGTGAGTTCTTCGCTAAAGAAACTGAATCAGAAATGGTATTCATTGGTGGTGGTGCTGGTATGGCGCCAATGCGTTCACATATCTTCGACCAACTTAAGCGTTTAAGCTCGAAGCGTAAAATTAGCTTCTGGTATGGCGCACGCTCACGCCGAGAAATTTTCTATGAAGAAGATTTTGATATGCTGGCGCGCGAAAATGAAAACTTTGAGTGGCACGTTGCCTTATCAGATCCACAGCCTGGTGATGATTGGGACGGCAAAACAGGATTCATTCATAACGTATTGTTTGAAAACTACCTACGTGACCATGATGCACCAGAAGACTGTGAATATTACATGTGTGGTCCTCCAGTAATGAATGCAGCTGTTATTAACATGCTTAAAGATTTAGGTGTGGAAGACGAAAACATTCTACTTGATGATTTTGGTGGCTAAACAGTGAGTTTAGTGAAGCATTATTGGCTAGTCCTAGTAGGACTAGCCTTTTTTATTAGCGGCTGTAGTGAGCAAAACAGTTTGTATACTCTGCAAATTGAAGGGCGCACTATGGGTACCTATTACCAAATAAAATTGGCCGAGCCTAAAGCAAACTTGCCAAATGGTGAGGCATTACAAACCAAGATTGACACCGTGCTGCAGCAAGTAAATCAAGAGATGTCTACGTACATATCTGATTCGGAGTTATCGCGGTTTAATCAACATAGCGCGAATAATGCAATCAGCATTTCTGACAATCTAGCATTGGTTATTGAGGCCTCATTACAGCTCTCAGAAGACTCTAAGGGCGCGTTTGATATTACTGTGGGCCCATTAGTTAACTTGTGGGGTTTTGGTCCTGAGGGACGCCCAGAGCAACGACCTACTGAACAAGAGTTAGCGCTAACTAAAGCAAAAATTGGTTATCAGCATCTAAGCTTAAGCAGTGGTAAATTGTCTAAAGACTTGCCAGAGCTATATGTTGATTTATCAGCCATAGCAAAAGGCCACGGCGTTGATCGTGTGGCTGATTTGTTAGAAGCTGAAGGGTTGAATAACTACATGGTTGATATTGGTGGAGAGCTGCGTCTAAAAGGTCATAACGATAAAAATCATGGTTGGCGTATAGCGGTTGAAAAACCCTTAGCTGAACAGCGAGCGGTGCAGAAAATTATTGAGCCGGGTGACAACGGTTTGGCAACCTCTGGGGATTATCGAAATTATTTCGAACAAGACGGGGTCAGATACTCACATACTATTAATCCCAATACCGGAATGCCTATCGCAAACCATATTGTATCGGTGAGTGTAATTACGCCAACCAGCATGATGGCCGATGCTTACGCGACGGCCTTCACAGTAATGGGGGTAGATGCTGCGATGAGTTTTGCAGAAAATCATCAGCTAGCGGTGTATATTATCGAGAAGCAAGGAGACGAGTTTGCAGAGCACATTAGCTCGGCGTTTGTCCCGTTTGTCGTCCAATAACATTAAGGAGTCGTAATGGCTTATTTTTTAGTGACGTTTGTTTTTTTCATAGTGGTGATTTCTGCTATGGCTGTGGGCTACATTTTTCAGAAGAAAACCATTAGCGGAAGCTGTGGGGGGATTGCTTCTTTAGGCATTGAAAAAGTCTGTGATTGCCCAGAACCCTGTGACAAGCGCAAAGCTAAAATGGCCTTAGTTGAGCAAAAGAAACAAGCTCGCCAAGCGATGTTAGACGAACACCGTATTATCTAATTGTTAAGCGCCTTAGGGCGCTTTTTTTGATATATCTAAATCTATAATCCTCCTCTTACTAAACGTACTCCATAGTCATCATCCTTTTTGTCTAGGCCCACCTGGCCATTGATAAAGTTAATAAACCAAGCCTTGCTAGCGTTATAGCTATCGGGGGTAGCTGTCCAAAAAGGCATCGAAATGCCTTGTTCAGAAGAAAAGAAAGTCTCATTAATTGCAGGGCTATAACAGTTATATTCTATTAGGTAGCTAAGCTCTTTTATATTGGGTAAGCGCCAATCGTTGTATCCAGCGAGTGTAGAGTTAGGGCCCTCCTCAACCGCTTGATTCCAACTTTTAGTTTGTGCTGCGCCGTTGCAGGTGCTGCCGTCCCAAGTTCTACCTAAGGTGCAGCGCGCCCACATTAGATTAGTGTCTAGGTCTGAAACGGTTTGATCGTTGTTGTCGACAAATCGGCTATCTGGTGCAGTTAATGGTGATGATGCCAAGCAAACGCTAGCACCGTGAGCGGGTAGAGGCGTTAGCAAATAAGCAGTAAAAATTGCTAAGCATCCAAGACAATAATTTCTTGATAATTGCGTATCGGTATTCAATTTAAGGAAGGTCATGAACCAGCCTCACAGGTAATGGGGTAGATTTAAGCTCAAATGGGGGGGAATCAACAGTTAAGTTAAAATTAACTTTCCATGCGCCAATGTTCGCGTTGGACAGTGTGGTTGATGTCCAATGCCAATCGTTATTCGTGTTTGGGAAGTAGTTATTTTCTATGGCAAAATTAGTTTTACTATAGTCAACTAAGGATTGTAGCTCTGGATATTCAGGCACTCGCCAGTTAGTGAAACCACACAGATTTAAGGCATTTACGTTATTAACATAATTTTCAGTATCACATGTACCTAGGCAGCTACCTGCATCAGAGGTACCTCTATCGCCGCCATTTCGGGTATTGTCATTATCTAACCAGCTATAGGTATGGTTAGTGTCTTGTAAGCCATTGTTGTTGGTTTTTACTTCCCATACTAGCTCAGTCACGGTATCTAATACGCAGGACCAAGAGCTTGCATCTGCGCTTAGAACCAGCCCCTGCTTATCTAATTTAATAAAGCTAAAACCGAGTGTTCCATCATCATTATTCGAAGCGTTAATATCTCTACCAGCATGACCGTCCTGATTTTGAGGTACCGAGTCGCCATCGGCATCAGTTGTCAGATTACAATCAATCGAATTCTGATGAGATTCACTGGCGCCGAAAGCATAATCTGAACAAGTAGTAATCCCAGTATCGTTAATTGGCGCTAAGTTAGTATTACTTGGCGTTAGCGCAATGCTTACTTCGTTCGTCGCGGTTTTACCACCTTCATCACTTACAGTGAGGGCCATAACTACCGCTATCGCACTGGTGACATTTGGAGCGGTAAATTGAGCTTGTTCAAGGCTACTATCTACAAAAACAATGTTGGTACCACTATTATCGGTTTGTTGCCATAGGTACTGTAAGTTTACGGTTTCAGTATCACTCGATCCGCTGCCGTCTAATACAACTAACTCTGCTTCCCTCACTTGAATGGGAGCAACAATGCTAGCAGTCGGGGGGAAGTTATTAGCAATGGTAATCGTTACGTTGTCACTTACGCTAATCCCTTCGTTGTCAGTTACAGTTACTTCAAGTTGTACAGCGCTATCACCGCTCACTTCAGGCGCTATAAAGCTGGCATTTTCTGTATTAGCATCTAGCAGGCTAACTGTTAGTCCTGCGATTTGTTGCCAATGATAACTGGTAATACTGCCATCGTTATCACTAGCTGTGGCATTTAACGTTACAGTGTTTTGTTCATCTACAGTTTGGTCCTGGCCGGCTGAAACACTTGGGGCGTTATTTACCGGGTTTACGGTTATTTGTGTCAGTCCAATTTGGCTCACACCTTCGTTATCGGTAACTAGTACTTGAAAAACCAAATTTTCTGAGGCCACTATAGTGGGGGAGGTAAAGCTAGCGATAGCGGTGTTCGCGTTGCCCAAGCTTACAGTGGTACCACTAAGTTGTGTCCACGTATAGCTAGCTATATAGCCATCTGCATCGCTAGCGTTCACAGTTAACATCACGCTAGCTTGTTCATTTACATTTTGTTCTGCACCAGTAGTCACTATTGGCCCAGTGTTTATTGGGTTTACGTTAACTGAGAGTGTATCGGCAGAACTTTCGCCGTTATTATCGGTAACGGTTATTTGAAACACTAAGGTTTCAGGTAATAAGAGGGTTGGAGAGGTGAAACTGGCTATCGCGCTATTGGCGTTGCTCAGGGTCACCTCGGTGCCACTAAGTTGCGTCCAGACATAGTTAGCAATAGGGCCATTGCTGTCGCTGGCGCTAGCGATAACGACTACGGTGCTTTGTTCATTAACAGTTTGGTTACTTCCCGCCTCTACGCTTGGAGGGAAATTAAGGTTGTTAAATCCCTGCTCAATTTGTTCTTTGAGTTGCGTATTATTGGGCTGACTGAGGTAATCTACGACGAGTGAAAGCCATGTTTGAAGGTTTTCGCCTTGGTTTCCTATTGTTGCGCGAATGCTCTCTAGATCAACATTAGTGTTGTCGGCATTTAAGAATGGGTCAGGGCTTATATTACCGATTAAAGCTTCAATATCACTGACCCACTGTTCATGTTGACTAAGGTCTTGTAAATCGTTTCTAGCTGCATAGCTAAGGATTAAGCTAGATATGGGGGTGACGTTACATTGGCTGCGGGTATCAAATGTACATGCGCCATTCATTAAACCTAAAAAACTTTGGTTATTTAACATGCCACCGCTAACGTCAAGCCTAAAGTTACTGCTACTGTTGTCTAATAAAAACTGAAAATTACCGTTGTCATCAGTGTGAGTTTGCGCCAATGGCAAGCCACTTTGCCAGTCCTTAAGCGTTACCACTGCTTGCGCCAGCGGCTCATCAATAACGCGCCCTTTTAAGGCCGGAAAAGCATTGAGTTGAATAATACTGTTGGTGCTAGCTTGTTCCGAGTCTGTGGCGCTTAGCTCGAATTGATAGGTCTGCACAGTGCTTAAAGTAGGAATTTGGATACTCAGTTGTAGCTGAGTCGGGTCTGAAATAGTTAATGGAGTTTGATTGTCTAGAAGTATTTGGCGCCACTGAATATCAAGAGTGTGATTGTCGGCATCGGTGACTAAAGGATTGATGAGAACACTCTGCTGCTCCGCTACCGCCATCTCGCTGGCTAACTCAATGGTAGGCGCTTGATTAATGTTAAGTACCGTTACGACAAGGCTATCGGAGTATTGCTTGCCTGCTTGGCTGCGGGCTGTAAAGGCAAAAGTCAGCACTTGCTTTGCGTTAACTGATGGAGCATTAAAGCGCAGTATCGAGGCTTGAGTATTGTCTAATTCAACGTCAATCCCCGACAGCTGATGCCACGCCATCTCCGATAGCTGGTTAAAATCATCTTGTACTTCAGCGGTAACCAGTACTGGCAGATTTTCGTTAACCTGAAAATCTGGGCCTGCACTAACAAGTATCCTATTCGTTTGGGAAACATTTGTAGAGTCATCATGATTACAAGCGCTTAATACCAAGCAAGCCAAAAGCATTATTAAACAGCTAAATACTTTTTCTCTTATCATTAATTCCCCTTTAAATAGCAAGTCTTTATCAGGCTATAATCACTTAATAAAGCATAGGCTTGATTAAGTATTCTGCTAAGCAAAGGGGGCTATTAATGATTAGGTCAATCCCCTTTAGCAATCCCTTCTCGTCTTGGATCCGCTGCGCCTACTAGCTTGTCTGGGTAAATTCTTATGCCTTGTAAACCCGAAGTCATGTCTTTTATTTTGGTTTTGTATCCCAAATCTTCAAGGGCTTGCTGTTGCAAGGCTGCACTGGTATTTGCTTCGAGATCATAAGTACCGAAACGGTTATTTAAATGGGGCTGTTCAATAGCTTGTTGTAAGCTCATGCCCCAGCTTAAATGGCCTATTAAGGTTTTTGCTACGTAGCCAATTATGCTGCTGCCGCCAGGAGAACCTATGGCAATAATTGGCTGCTGGTTTTCCATTACAATTGTAGGCGCCATTGATGAGCGAGGGCGTTTGCCTGGTTCAACGCGATTGGCGACCATTTGCCCGTCTTTTTCGCCAACAAAAGAGAAGTCAGTAAGCTGATTATTCAACAAAAAGCCATTTACCATTATTCGTGATCCAAATGCATTCTCAACGCTACTGGTCATCGACAGCACATTGCCTTGGGCATCAACAATACTAATGTGGGTGGTAGAAGGTAGTTCTATGCTGTGATCCTTAGCACGGGCAGTAGTGGTTGCTACTTGGCCGGGGCTAACACTTTTAAGGGCTTTTTCGCGCTTAAGGAGATCAGCGCGAGACTTAATATAATCGCTGCTGAGTAAGCCTTTAAGGGGGACATCTACAAAGTCTCCATCGGCTAAATATTTGCCGCGGTCAGCAAAGGCGAGGCGAGAGGCATCTCCCAATATTCGCCAGCTATGGATATTGTTTGGTCCCCACTTATCTAAAGGGTAGTGGGCAGCAATACCTAATATTTGCCCAACAGTGCTAGCACCGGAGCTTGGTGGCCCCATACCACACACCGAATATTGGTGATAAGGAGCGCATAGGGCGGGGCGCTCTTTCACCTCATAAGCGCTTAAATCGGCCAGGCTTAAACGGCCATTCTTATCATTGAGTTGAGTCACCGCAGCAATCATTGCCTCGGCAGTTGTACCTTGATAAAAGCCAGCGGCACCTTGTTTAGCGACCAGTGTTAAAGTCTTAGCGTAATCAGGATTTTTCAGTAAGTGGCCTTCTGGAAGGGGAGTGGCTGAGTCATCAAAAAAGTAGCGGCGGCTTTCCGAAAAACGGCCAAGGCGTAGCTGGTCACCTGCAATAAGTTTGGCTAAACGCGGGCTAACGCGAAAGCCTTCATTGGCTAGGCCGATAGCGGGTTGAAACAGATCTCCCCAAGTGGTTTTTCCATAGCGCTTATGTAATGTTTCGAACAGCGCTACCACGCCTGGGGTACCCACCGAACGGCCTCCTACCACAGCATCATAAAACTGTAAGGGCTTGCCTGAATCATCTAAAAACAATGAAGAATCCGCAGCTAAGGGGGCGGTTTCACGGGCGTCAAAGCTAGTAAGTTGGCTTTTTTCTGCATCAAAGTACACCACAAATGCGCCACCTCCTATACCAGATGACTGCGGTTCAACTAAACCCAATACGCTTTGCACCGCTATCATTGCGTCAACCGCATTGCCGCCTGCTTTTAGCACTTCGTAACCGGCTTCAACCGCTAAGGGATTCGCAGCAGACACCATAAACTTAGTGGCAACGACTTGTTTTTTGTGGGCAATGTCACTGGCTTGTTCTGGGGCAACGCTATCGGCGGTTTGGCTTTGGGCAAGGCTGTTAGCGCTAATCACTAATGCCACGCTTAGTAGGCTACGAGCAAACATGTTGGCTTCCTTTCTATTAGGTTTATCTAGCCAGTGTAGCAGCTGAAAAACTTCTCGCCATATCTCGCTTATCTTATTGATAATTTGTGATTTTTACTGGTTATTTGATGATTTTAAAAGAAAGGTGATGGGTATTTGAGACAGGCTTGAGTGGCGCTATTAGCCACTTGTGGAATATCCCTTGGTATTGCTGTCGGGCATTGGCGACAGTCATGGTCGGGTGAACTGCTGATTTATCGGTTAACTATTTGTTTTAAATGGGTTTTTAAAAGTTGGCTTAGGCTTTGCTAATACCCTAGTGCTCAACCGCTAGTTTAATCGCGGTCTTTTTGTGAAATTGATGTTTAACAAGGAGTTTCTTATGAACTTAAAGTATAGCTTTCCAATGTTAGCCTTATTTGTAGCCAGCTTTGCTTCTGCAAATAGTGAAGTGTTCAAAGACTTGGATACTAACCAAGATATGGTTGTAAGCCAAGAAGAAGCGGCCGAGTTGCCAATTCTTAGCCAAGTATGGACAGAGTTAGATACCGATCAAGACGGTGTACTTAGTCAAGCTGAGTTCATCAACCTCGAAATCTCGGTTCAACCAGAAGACCTAGAGAACAGTGAGGTGGCTGAGTAGCTAATCCTTAGTTTTCGTGAACCGATCCAATTTTAGGATGCAGTCGAGATCCGATATTTCTGCCTTTTGGTCTAGTTTACAGCAGTTCTAAATCCTCGATGTTTTTCCAGCGCTTAAGTCTGTGCTAGCTTAAGCGCTTTTTTTTGCCTGTTATAAAGAACTACGCTGCGGCACCGCAACATTCGCAAATAAAATACCTGCAACAATCGACATGAAAATCAAAAAGGTTTGTGAGCCAATATTGGGAATGCTTACCATTGATTCTCCCAACACCATTGAATTCAAACTAATGTAGGCTTTGCTGCCCGGTACCAACAATACAATGCCTTGAAGCAATACCACTGAGGCAGGCGACTTGGTGAATTTAGCGAATAGGTTGGCGTACACTCCCACCACAAACGCGCCAATAAACGGCCCTAAAGCTTCGCCTAAATAAGCACTACCCGCAAAGGCGGCAGAATAAGCAATAATTCCCGATAATATTCCCCATGGAATATCCTTTGGTCTTACCTTAAACACCACGCTTAAGCCCAAAGATAGCAAAAATACGCCAAGCCACTTAATCCACCAGGTGCTCACTTCCATTACATGTAGGTCAACCTGCCCCCAAATTAACGCGCCAAAGGCCATACCTAATACTGCGCCAAAATAGAGTTTAAACAGCACCATTACACCGTCCATCACTCGCGCTGTGCCGGCAATTAATTCACGCGCAGCCAGTTCACTTAAGCCCAAGGTGAGGGACAAGCCGGGCACAAAAATGATGATAGAAGAAAGGATTAAAATGGGGATGTTTATATCGGGCACTATTTGGCTTATGGCCACGGCCATAAAAGCACACAGTAATGCTGCCACTGGCTCTAAAGCTTCGTGCACACCGCGTGAGTGCTCGGCGCGATGGGCTAGATAAAAAGAGATCCCACTCAGTAAGCTAGACCAGATAATGGTATTCCAAGTGGCCGCCATTAACATGGCAAATGCACCACCGGTTATCGCAAAGGCTAACAACATGGTCCAAGGCGTATGCATTGGCGCTTGGTTGGCGAGTGTGTTTAGTTGGGTTATGGCCTCACTTAAACTCACTTCTTGAGCGGTCACTTTCTCCACGAGTTGATTGGTGCGCGCTAGCATGCCTAAGTCAATTTCACCTGGTTTTACGCGCATTACATAGTTGTATTCTTGAGTATCGTCGGGTGCCCATAGAACAAAGGTAAGTGAAGTAGGGGTGACTAAAAAATAGCCATCTAAGCCCATGGTTTCGGCAACGTTACGCAAGTGAGACTCCATACGAAAAGCGGGCGTGCCGTATTTATGCAAGGCTTTGCCAAGTTTGATAATGAAATCGCGTTTTACTTCAAAGGATGATTGTTTCAATGTGGGACGTTATTCAATGTGGTAGATGCTTAATTGTATCCCACAGAGTGAGTTTTGGTGTAGTGGGCAGCAGATAAAAAGCCACTGTAATAACTTAGAACCAATGGGTTTAGCTAGTGACAGAGAAATTTACCTGATTTTTTAATGAAATAGCGTACAGATTCGGCGTGATCATTTATCATTTAGGATTAGATTAAATTTATCACGCGCTGTCTCGGAGGACGCCATGGCTATTGGCAAATATTTACGTTGGAAAGATGAAAACGGCAACGAGTTTCGTCCGGTTTCTATTTCTGGTAACGCATTGCTTAACGATCGCACGTTAAACAAAAGTTCTGCATTTACATATGAAGAGCGTGAAGCCTTTAATTTGGCTGGCTTGTTACCACCAAAACCACAAACCTTCGAAGATCAGCTAAAGCGCGTATACCAAGGTTTTCTTAGTGCTTGTAGTGATATTGAGCAATACCAATATTTGCGCGCTTTACAAGACCGCAACGAGACCTTGTTTTACGCATTGGTATCTCGTCATATTGAAGAAATGGCGCCAATTATTTACACGCCTACAGTAGGTAAAGCATGTCAGGAATTTAGCCACCGCTACCAAAAAGACCGTGGTCTTTATATTACCGCTGAAAACGTCGATCAAATGGGCGATATGGCGCGTCATTTTGCGGGTAAAGACATAAAAATTATTGTGGTCACCGACAGCCAAGGCATTTTGGGCTTAGGTGATTTAGGTATTGGCGGAATGGGCATTCCCATTGGTAAATTGTCGCTATACACCTTGGGTGCAGGGATCCACCCAGCGCGTTGCTTGCCGATTGCATTAGATGTCGGTACTGATAACCAAGATTTGCTTGATGACCCAATGTATCTTGGCCTGCCTAAAAAGCGCATGCGTGGACAAGAGTACCAAGAGTTTATTGAGAAGTTTGTGGCACAAACTAAACTGCACTTCCCAGAAGCAGTATTGCAGTGGGAAGACTTTAGTAAATCTAACGCCTTCGATAACTTATCTAAGTATGAAGACGAGTTACCGTCGTTTAATGATGATATTCAAGGCACAGGCTCGGTCGTATTAGCCGGTGTAATTGGTGCCACTAAAATTAAAGGCGAAACCTTAGGCGAGCAGGTGTACGCAGTATACGGCGCTGGCGCTGGTGGCGTTGGCGTAGCCGATCAAATCTTTGCTGGCTTGCTAAAAGAAGGCATTAATCATCAAGAAGCACGCGACCGGATCTTTATTCTCGATTCACGCGGTGTGGTATTTGATAATCGCCCAGACTTAGACGAATACAAAAAACGTTACGCAAAACCGTTCGAGTTAGCCCAAAACTGGTCACTTGCTGAAGAAGGGAAAGCCAGCTTAAGCGAGCTTATCGACAATACGCCCGTTACCGTGCTGTTAGGTTGTAGTGGTGTAGGTGGCGCATTTAAAGAAAGCCATGTGAAAAAGATGTTGGAATATACCGAGCGCCCAATGGTGTTCCCACTATCTAACCCTACCGACAACTGTGAAGCCTTGCCTGAAGATGTTTACCAGTGGACTAATGGCCAAGCTATTGTTGCTACCGGCAGCCCGTTTGACGACGTAGACTATAACGGTAAGCAATACCGTATTGGCCAAGGTAATAACGTATTCATTTTCCCTGCGGTTGGTTTGGCTACGATTGTGGCGGGTGTGAGTAAAATCACCATGGAAATGTTCACTACTGCGTCTTTTGCTTTAGCCGAATATGTTTCGCAAGAAGATCTAGACAGCGGCTGTGTATTCCCAAGAATGCGCGAGTTAAAAGATGTTTCTGGTTTTGTGGCCAAGGCCATTTTGAAGCAAATTCAAGAAACCGATCCACAGGGTTGCTTGAGTGGTAAAGACATCGACCAAGAAATCGCCCAGCATATGTGGGAACCTATTTACCTGCCTTACCGCAGAGTATAGAACTCAACATTGTTGATAAAAAAGGAGCCGAAAAGCTCCTTTTTCTATTTATAAGAACAAGTGCACGTATAGATTTAACCGCCCGTTATTGAGCCGTAATTTCCCATACTGTCAGAGAACCACTCACTTCATTACCTACTAGCAACAAGGGCTTATTGGTTGGGCTGTCGGCAGCCGCAACAAATACCAAACTCTCTGGTGCTAAATCGCCAATGCCATCTCCGGCTTCTAGGCCCTCGGTTAAATCTCGGTTTATTACATAGCTTTCAAATGCACTGTTATACGGGTTGCTTACGTCGTAAACCATAATCCCGCCCATACGCTCTAAACCAATAAACGCGTAGGTTTTGTCGCCTACCATGCCTACGGTTAACGCTTCTGGTTCTGCGCCTTTGTTTTCTGAGCGAGAGTCACCTTCGTTTTCATCATCACCATTGTTAAAAGCACTGCCGTGAATGGCAGCGGTAATGCGGCCAATGTCATCGGCTGAGTCAAATACCACCGTGCCGTTTTGATCCCAAATAGTGAATGAACGCGCACCGTAAGCAAACGCAGTTTCGTACTCGCCATCACCGTTGGCGTCACCTAGCATGTTGGTTACGCGCAGCCCATCAATCTCGCCACCCGCTTGCAGAGCCTCCAATTTAGACCCCGCCGCCGCCGTTAACTTTTTAAGCTTAAGTTCTTCAGTGAACGATAAACAGCCGTCATCTGCATCGTAGTCTTGGCCGCCAGCAGTAGTACATGCGGCTTCGTCGGCAACATCAAAGAAATACTCGCGGGCATCACCTTCATTAGCGGTGATTAAAAATGGCGCGCCATTCCAAGTGAATGAAGTAATGGTATCGGGCATGTATACGCCGTAAAGGCCGTCGTATTGGCCAAAGCTTACGCTGCCGTCTTCGTTGCCATCAAAGTTCAAGCCGGCCCAATCTTTAAAGCCTAAACCGATTATTTTTACGCTGTTATCGCTTAAATCAACAATGGCTAAGCCGTTGTTTTCTTGAAGCGTTACATAGGCCATGTGGTTAGTGGTAGTGATGTATTCAGGCTCTAAGTCTTGAGCAACAGTGGTAGTGATGACTTGACCATTTAAGGTTCGGCCCGCTGGATTAGGGAAATGCATGCCCTTGGCTTCCAACTCGTTTTGCATACCATTAAACGCGGTAAAGTCGATAATAGTGGCGGTGCTGGCTGGGGTGCCGTCGGTTACCTTAATCACAGCAATCGAACCTTCTGGGTCATTGCTGTAATCGCCACTTGGCTCACCTTCGTTTGCCACAAGTACCTTGCTGCCATCGGGTGTAAAGGTCACCATGTCTGGAAGATTGCCGACTTCTACAGCGTTTAAAAATACTGGAGTGCCAGCATTCAAGCCCTTGTAAAACACAATGTAGCCATTGTTGGCTTGGTCATCAGCTTCAATAGCAACAGCCATTAAATCGCCACTAACTGCAATGCTATTTGCGCCGCCTAGGGCAACACTGTTGGCTTCGGTTGGTAGCGTAAGCGCGGTGGCGTTTAAGTTACTGTCACTAAGTGGCGCAGCAAGAGCCTCAGAAGATAGTCCAGAAGCATCAATCATCTCAACACTATCGTCAGAACTATTGATGGCATAAATGGTTTGGCTAGCAGCATGATACTGCACAATTTCTGCCGCGCCGTTAGCATTGAGCACAATACGGCCCACAGGGCTAAGTGAAATACCCGTTACTGCATCGGCGCCTGCTTGGCCTGCTTGGCCTGCTTGACCGTCATCGCCGTTACAACCCACTAATGCCAGGCAAGAAACTACCGCAAGTGAAACTAAGCTCTTCTTGAGCATCATCATATATCCCTATATTCACTGATTAATCTTGCAGGGCATTTTGTGTACCTAATGTGACTGTGTGATGACCAAATTATGACAGTTATTAAACATTCGATTGAGGGAGAGGGACAGTTCTAAACCTACTTTTCTGAGAAGGTGCTTATATTAGGTTATTGAATTTATTAGCATTGTTTTTGAGTGATGAGTATTTGCTGCGTGAGTAAGGGGAGTGGACTTTACAGCGTAATGTGATCCAAGCGAATAGCTTGGCCGTACAAATCTCGAACCCAACGCACGCAAAGTTGAAAGGAAAGAAACCATGTTAAAACGAATTGCAAAAGTGTTTACTTTTATTATCGCTGCAGTGACATTCTCAACAATCGCCCATGCTAATCACCATGGAATGAAAAAGGATATTGTAGATGTCGCAGTTGAAAATGGCTCCTTCACCACACTCGTTGCGGCTGTTAAAGCGGGTGGATTGGTAGAGACCCTAAAAGGGGAAGGCCCATTTACGGTATTTGCTCCCACTGACGAGGCTTTTGCTAAATTACCCGAGGGTACAGTAGAAATGCTGTTGAAACCTGAAAACAAAGACAAGCTAGTCGCTGTTCTTACTTACCATGTTGTAGCGGGAAAAGTGATGGCAGCCGACGTGGTTAACATTGATAGCGCTACAACCGTTCAAGGAGGAATGTTAGCCGTTAGCACTAGTGGCGAAATGGTAATGATAAATAACGCCAATGTAGTGGCGGCTGACGTGAAAGCCAGTAATGGTGTAATCCATGTAATTGATACGGTGCTGATGCCAAAGTAACCACAGTAGCAGGGCTCTATTCGGGCCCTGTTTTGATTCCCTAAAACAAGATTTCGGCAAGCGATTGCTTCAAAACCTATTTTACTCTCCCGCTCCATCGTTAAGATTTTTAAAGCAGCAAACACCGACTTCATCTCGCTTTACTCTGCATTCGGTAATCAATATATGTTCTAGCTGCATTCTTGTTCTGCGCAGGCGAGCTTTGTTACCGACTGGCTTATGCAGCAGCTGAGTTTAGCTTAATGATGCCTCGAACTAGAGTGACAAGCTTGCAGGGCTAGGCTCTTTGTTTGTGTGGTTTTATTGCCCTTGGCCTAATTCCGCGAGGACTTTCAATGGGTGGCCAGCGTCATCAAACAAGGTTAAATTGTCCCAAGATGATTGGCATGCCTCTTGGGTATGGCTAATCCAGTCAGGCGCCCAATAAACCATGCCTAAACCTTTATTGTTTGGTAGTGAAAGCAGCACTTCTCGTAAGGCAGTAATGTAATCTGCTTGTCCTTGCTCTGAAGCCGAAAATTCGGTATTTAGAGGTGTTTCTTGCCATACAAAGTTGGGCTGCTGATCGTGGTCAACTAAGCTATACGGATAGGCAATCTCGGCAAGCACTATTGCTTGTTGGTAGTTAGCGGCTAAGTGACTTAAGTTTTCACTTAAGTCCTGCATTGAGCCATGCCACCATGGATAAAAAGACAGACCAATGATATCAAATTCGACTCCTTCGCTAACAAGGTGACTGAAGAACCACTCGCTTGCATCTTTATCGCCGCCACTGTCTGTGTGGATCATAATTAGTGGGGGATCAGTATAATCACTGTCATGAACGGCACGCGTCGCGCTCTTTAGTAACAGGGCTAAACGCCACCAGTTACTATTGAAGTTAGCACCCACTCTCCCTTCATCCCAAAGCATACCCGAGCTTATTTCATTACCTAACTGAACCATTTTCACGGGGATATTGGCCGAAGCAAGAGCATTCATTACGTCTAGGGTATGGCGGTACAACTGAGTATTTAGAGTATCAAAGTCGCTGTCTTGCCATGCTAAAGGTTTAGTTTGTTTGCCCGGATCTGCCCATGTATCGGAGTAATGAAAGTCAATATATAGGTCCATTCCTGCATCGGCGATGGCTTGTGCCTTTTGTAAGGTATCCGCTAAGTCGTTGTATCCTGCTTCAGGCTCAACCCATACTCGCAGTCGGACGAGATTGATGCCAGCATCGGCATAGGTCTGCCAAGGATATTCTTCACCACTTATCAGAATAGGAGATTCACAATCTTGTAAAAGGCTCGCGAAAGAAGCATCAACACCGCGAAAATGCAAGGTCGGCTCAGATGCTAATGGCGGAGAGTTTTCCGAAGGCGAACTACCGCAAGCAACCAGCATAATAACCATTACAGCATGGAGAAAAGTGAAGTGAAATTTGCGCATCAGATAGCTACTCAAGAGAAGATAATTGAAGTGTATGTTTCCTAACAACAAAATCAATTTCGAATCGTTCAAATTGAGCACTGCCCCATGCCTGTGGGTTAGCTTTTGCTAAAACTGCAAGCAACAACTCATCGCATTATTTAGGGTGTTTGCCTGTTGCCTTTGAGTACCTTGATTTAAGGTGGAAAGAAAATAGAGAGGTGAGTTTATAAGGGAAGCTAAGATTCGACGACCGAAATGCAGAGCTAAGTGAATGTTAATCTGAGTAAGTATTGCATCTAACCATTGACCGAAGATGAGGTGCTAGGGTGCTTTATCTAATATTTATGATTACTTTTCTGCAAGGCTCTTAAAGCAACAAACTCCCGCTTCATCTCGCTTCACTTTGCATTCGGTGGTTAATACCTTCTCTAGTTGCATTCTTGCTCTGCGCAGGCGGGCTTTGGTGGCCGGTAGGCTAAGCTGTTGCTGTTCGGCGTACTCAAGCTGAGTAAGGCCATTAAGATCACATTGCTCAATAATGTCACGCTCGCTGTCAGACAGCTTAGGCAGCACTTTGGGTAAACAGCGCTGCAGTTGAGTCATTACCGGCGCAACACTATCTGAAATGGCTAAATCATTGATGTCGGTGGCGTGCAGTTTTTGGCGCAGCTTATCAATGAAGTGGTTTTTGGTCATAGTAAACAACCACGCCTTACCATCATCTAGGGTACAAAAACGCTGGCTATTGCTCATGGCCTTTAAAAACACTTCTTGCATGATATCTTCAGCTTCATGCTGGTTGTTGGTTTGCTTTATTAACCAGCCGTAGAGCAAGGGCTCAGCTTCGCTCCAGGCCTTCATTAAACATTTCATGTTTCCCTCTGCCGCAATAGGGCTAAGCCGCCTAAGTTATTGTACCAGCGGCTTAGTGAGTTGCTGCTAAGATTTATGCTATAACATTTTCGCTCAGTAGCTCACGCACTAGATCAACAGAAGGTACTGAGCCGCTGTGTTTTATTACCCCCTCAATGCCAAGGGCTGGCGTACTTAATACCCCTGCGGCCATGATTTTCTGTAAATCGGTAACTTTTTCAAGGTCAACGTTTAAGCCAAGTTCGTTGGCTACCTCCAAAATACGTTCTGCCGTTGTTGTGCAGTTTTTGCAGCCTGAACCGTATACCTGAATTGTTGTCATAATGAGTTCCTCGTAGTGTTAGTTTGAATGTTGCTTAGTAGTAATAGTTAAATAGCCAACCGGTAATGGATATGGCCACCAATAAATAGCCAGCAATTGCGCCTAAAAAGCGTATTTGCATCACTTGCTTGAGCATGATGAATTCGGGAATGCTTACTGCCACAGCGCCCATGCAAAATGCCAAAGTGGTGCCTATTGGCATTCCCTTATCAATTAGTGAGGCCATGATGGGCACAACGCCAGATGCATTGGTATAAATGGGAATGGCGCTAAGTGTGGCCAGTGGCACGGTCCACCATTGGCCGTTAGCCAAGTTTTGTTCAAACCATTGGGCAGGCACAAAGCCATGAATAGCGGCTCCCAAACCCACGCCAATAATCACCCACTTCCAAATGCGGCTTAAGATGGTTCTGGTTTCGTTTACGGCAAAGTAATGGCGATCTTTATGCGTGACCGAGGGAGCTGGTGTGTCGTCTGCGACTTGAATATTGCTGTTTTCAGCTTGTTGGTAGGCCTCTGCAAGAAAAGGCTGTAACCATCGTTGAGCCTTAAGCATATCCATCATTACCCCAGCAATCATGCCCAGCAACATACCAATGGCCACGTACATAAGGGTGAATTTAAAACCGAGAATACTGCCTAACATAATCACTACTACTTCGTTTACCAGCGGTGAGGTGATAAGAAATGCGATGGTTACGCCAATGGGAATTCTGGCAGATACAAATCCCATAAACAGTGGAATGGAGCTACAGGAACAAAACGGTGTGATAGCGCCAAAAGTAGACCCTAATAAGTAACCCACACCCTTATGTTTACCCAGTAAGTAATTACGTACTTTATCTACGCTAAGGCTGGCGCGTAAGTAAGAGATAACGTAGATCAACAGTACCAATAACACCAAAATCTTACTGGTGTCTTCAATAAAAAAATGCACGCCGTTGGCCATTTGAGTGCCGGGTGTTAGCCCAAATACGGAATAACTTAGCCAGTCAGCCAACCAAGTAAAAATCTCCATCTTTCAGTATCCAATTCGAGGGTATATGACTAACACGGATGAACAGCAAAAAGGACGCAGAATATTTAGAAAAACTTTTCCAGTTTTTGAGCAAAGTGAATTAGCAGGCAATAGCGTGGTTTTAGCTCTAGTGCCACAAGGCTATGGCTGTGAGTGATGAGTGCTACTTATTGCGAGTACTTTTCTGCATTGTGTTCCTCGCAAATTAAAGGCACCATAGCGTGGCTGTTTCTATACCAGAAACAGCCAAATTCTCAGGGCGGGGTGTAACTCCCCACCGGCGGTAGTTAGTTATGTTTATGGCTAAAAGCCCGCGAGCGCCCAACGGTAGTTGGGGTCAGCAGATCTGGTGACCTAGCAATATTTTTATTGCGACTAGTCCAGAGCCGACGGTAATTTACAGCTTGGCTGTAATGAGTCCGGATGGAAGAGAATCAAGCATTATCATTTTGTTTTAACCTGGTTAGAACGGAACACTTAGCCTGTGGCTGAGTGTGGTTTAATGCCGATAAAAAACTTCACTTTACGGTGAGGTGCTATTCCTGCACGCCCTGATTCTGGAAAACTTAATGTAGTAATTTAAGGATTTAAACCATGAATCAGTCTCTACTTGCCGAATATGGCAATCCTATCCAACGAGTTGACGCCGCGCTTGCAGCCTTACGCCAAGGCCAAGGGGTATTGGTTGTTGACGACGAAGACCGCGAAAATGAAGGCGATTTAATCTTCGCCGCCGAAACTCTCACCAATGCTCAAATGGCCATGCTTATTCGCGAATGTAGCGGCATTGTTTGCTTGTGCTTAAACGATGACAAAATCAAACAGCTTGATTTACCGCCAATGGTTAGCGATAACTCTAGCCAATTTGGTACGGCCTTTACTGTAAGCATTGAAGCCAATGAAGGCGTAACCACTGGAGTGTCGGCTGCTGATCGCGTAACTACCATTAAAACCGCGATTGCCGAAGGTACTAAACCCAGCGATTTAGCCAGACCAGGCCATGTTTATCCGCTGCGTGCCCAGCCCGGTGGAGTGTTAACACGCCGCGGCCATACCGAAGGTACCGTAGATTTAGTGACCTTGGCGGGATTAACGCCTGCTGGTGTACTGTGTGAAGTGACCATGCCAGATGGCACCATGGCGCGTTTGCCCGAGATTGTTGCCTTTGCCAAACAACATGCCATGCCAGTATTAAGCATTGAAGATATTGTGGAATATCGGAAAGCGCTGATCAGTAAAGCGAGCTAGTTAAGCGTTTGTTTAGGCAAAATAAAAGGGGCCATTAAGGCCCCTGATCAGATTATGCGTTTAGTACTATTGTTGTTTTGTAGGTGTAATCACCTTTTCATCAGTATAGCCCTAGCGTCATAAAAAGTTCTTATATTTTTTCAATGTTTCAGCTGTTTTTTCACAAGGGTGTGATCACGGTAATATTCATGAGCAACACGCTTGTGATAGAGCTTTTGCTCTAATGTAATAAAAGGTAAACCCCCTTATCGATAGATTAAAAGCGCTCTGGCGCTGCCGGTTTATTAGCTAAAATGTTATCAACCTGCTGCCATACGTCGTTGCTTAACTGCTGTTTCAGCTCTAGCGCTTTCAGGTTATCTTCTAACTGCTCTAACTTAGACACTCCTAGTATTACGCTGCTCACATGTGGCGTACGCAAACACCAATTTAAGGCTAGGTGATGTAATGGCATGTTAAGGCTTTCTGCCAATTGGTTAAGTTGCGCTATCTGCTCTAGCTTGTTGTTCTCGCCCATTAACATATCGCGCAGCCATTCATAGCCAGGCAAGCTTAAGCGGCTGTTATCTGGCACGCCATTTAGGTATTTACCGGTGAGTAATCCGCTGGCCAGCGGCGAGAAAATAGTGGTGCCTAAACCGGTTAGTTGGTACAGCGGTAAGTACTCTGCTTCTACTTTGTCGCGCACCATCATGTTGTATTGCGGTTGCTCCATCACTGGCGCATGGAGGTTTTCTGCTTTGGCTACTGCCCATGCTTCGGTAATTTGCTGGGCGCTCCATTCAGAGGTTCCCCAGTACATTACTTTGCCTTGGCAAACCAAGTCGTGCATGGCACGAACGGTTTCGTAAATCGGCGTATCAATGTCTGGGCGGTGGCAGTAAAACAAATCTAGGTAATCAACCCGCAGGCGTTTAAGTGCGGCATGGCAGGCATCAAATACATGCTTGCGGCTCAAGCCCCGCTGGGTAGGTTTATCGCCGCCCCAAAATACTTTGCTAGACACCACAAAACTATCGCGTGTCCAGCCCAGTTGCTCTATGGCTTGTCCCATTAAGCGTTCGCTTTCGCCGCTTTCGTAGCCTTCGGCATTATCGTAAAAGTTTATTCCAGCATCATAGGCGCGTGTCATAATTTGCTTGGCGGCCGATAAGTCCACTTGTTTGCCAAAAGTAACCCAAGAGCCTAAACCAAATTCACTTACCTGCAGACCACTTTGGCCTAATCGACGATATTCCATTTTATACCCACTTAATCAAAGTTGTTGGCTCAAGTATAGAGTTAATAAAGCCACTGAAAAAAGAGGGTGAAAGCAAAAATACTGTTTGTTATATCAAACAAAAAATCTTACTTTGCGTATTATTATGGACAAGTTGATGCAGCGAAGTAGGTAAGCGAATGTCGAAGAATCATAAAAAGTTAGAACGCTTGTTGTTGTTTTATGAAGTGGCCCAGTACTTGAGCTTTTCTAAGGCCGCTGAACACCTTGATATTTCTCGTAGCTACTTATCGCAGCAAATTCGCAGCTTAGAACAAGACTTGCACACTCAACTGTTGATTAGAACCACCCGTAGCGTGCGGCTCACCACCGAAGGCCATAAGGTGTTTTTGCAGGCGCAAGCCATGCACCATAACTTACTCGATCTGGAACGCGAGTTAGAACACAGCGGCGAAGATGTCGCGGGTATTTTGCGTATTACCGCGCCAGCCGCTTTTGCAGAGTCGTTTTTGGTTGAGGTATGTAATGGATTCAATCAACGCTACCCCGAAGTGAGTTTTGAAATTGATGTTGGCCATCATTTAGAAGACTTACATGAGCGTAATTTCGATTTAGCCATTCGTGTTACCGAGCAACCGCCACAAAATATGGTGGCGCGAACGCTAATGCCTTATTGCCATTGGGTGTGTGCTTCCCCTGCATACTTAGCAGAGCAGTTTGTGCCAACTCAACCTAGTGATTTAAGCCAGTTGCAGTGCTTAGCCTTTCCTACTTGGCGAACCTGGACATTTAAACAAGCCAATAAAGTGCAAGAGTTTGAAGCCCAAGGGCGGTTTGCGGTGAACGACAATAACATTCTCATTAAAGCGGCCTTAAATGCGCAGGGCGTGATTCGAGTACCCGAGCATTTAGTGTGGGAGCATGTGCAGGCAGGCCGATTGCAGAGGTTACTGGCCGACTTTCAGGTTGAGCCACGACAAGTATGGATGCTGTACCCGCCTAAAATCGAACACTCTTCGCGGCTACAGCAGTTTATGGCTTACCTGCAAGACCATATAAGCAGTTTGTTGACTAAATCTCGATGAGATCAACATGGATGATTCAAACACCCGTTAATGTTTATTTATCGGTCTTATTAGCAGTTTGTACCTATTATCACAGCACTTGTCGCAATTACTTTCATTATCAATAGTGCTGTGTTTGTATGTGATTAAATTTACAGCGTTTATTAGTGATCACGGATGAGTGGAACTTAAGGATTGAGATGAAACGACATAGCTTATTGGCATTAGCCCTACCTCTTTTAAGTTTGGTATTTGTTGGCGCTTGCAGTAGCCCTTCTTCCAACAGCAGTTCTTCTTCCAACAGCAATGCTTCTGAACAGAGTGAATTAGCCTGCGCTAATTACGCTGGCACTTGGGAGCTTTTTTTAGATGTTGATAACAGTGATTGCAATGGCTTTGGCAAACAGCTAAAGCAAGTATTTGTGGTGGAGCAACAGCAATGCGAGCTGAGTATTGATAGTGGCGTAACCGGTGATATTAATGGCCAGCAAATCACTTGGTCTGCACCTAGTGTTCGGATTGATGGTGGGGAATTAAGTCATGTTTCGGCTACAGTTGAAATACTCGATGGGAAGGTTACTGGCTCTTATCTGTGGGAGTGGTTCAACAGCGCTTATTATTGTTCCGGCTCAACCACTGTAAAAGGGCGAATATTATCCGAGCAAGAAGCCGCCAGCGCCGAGCTTGGCGAGTTTGATTTAACGCCACCACACCCACTGCTTTCTCCGGCAGAAAACACCACCGCACATACCTTTACGGTAATGGCTAAACAGGCTGAGCAGGTGTATTTAGCCGGTGAAATGAGCGACTGGCGTCCCGATGTATTTCAAATGAAAGCAAATGACGATGGTAGCTGGTCAATTACTTTGTATTTGGCGCCGGGGGCTTGGCAGTACAAGTTTGTGATAGACGGCAATTGGATAGCCGACGAAAACAACGAGCGCGCGGTAGATGACAGCAGAGGCGGATTTAACTCAGTATTGGTGATTGGCGAAGAGTCGCCGCTGCTTAGCGCAAACCCAGAAATTGCTCATGGCCAGATAGTTGATGCAACCTTCGCCAGCAGCGCACTTAACAAAGCCAGCCCTTATGCGGTTTACTTACCGCCCAACTACCATGCTAGCGAGCAACGCTACCCCTTAGTGGTGCTGTTGCACGGCTATGGCAGTAATTACCAGCAGTGGCTGGTGGACGGCAAAGTCCAGCACCTTATGGACAACTTAATCGCCAAACAAACGATTAATCCTTTCATATTGCTAATGCCTTCCGGCGAACAGAGTTATTACACTGGCGAATACGAGCAGCACATTATGCAAGAGCTGCTACCGAGTATTCGAGAGCAATACCGAGTTAAACCAGGTGCACAAAATAGTGCAATTAGTGGTGTGTCTATGGGCGGGGCAGGGGCGTTTTATTTAGCGCATAAATACCCCGAGCAGTTTGGTTTATCGGTGCCTTTAAGCGGCTACTTTGATATGAGCATTTACCGTGATTTTACTTGGCAGAATTTTACTATGCAGCCAGCCTTGTACCTATATTGCGGTGAAGATGACCATACCAGTTTTCAAACCAATCAGCGCTTGGTGGAGCAGCTAGAAAACCATAAGGCTGAATTTACTTACACCACAGCAGAAGGCGGCCACACTTGGCGCTATTGGAATGGCATTTCAGCACAATTTCTCAGCCAAATATCAGCCTTCTTCCATCCATAAACAATCAGCTGCAGAGTGTTAGCAATAAGCTGAGGCGGAGCGCTAACTTTAGTTAAGCGCTTCGTATACCCGTATATAATCTACTTCCATTTGGGCAGGGAATACCTGATTAGATTGCGGGTTGCCATCGTAATTGCCGCCTACCGCCAAATTCATAATGATATAAAAATCTTGGTCGAAGGGAGCAGGGAAGGCGTAGTCTTGGGTATACCAAGCACTTTGGCTAGCATACAACTCGTCATCTACGTACCAATATATGCCCTGTGGCGTCCAATCGATTCGGTAAACATGAAACTCGCTAATATCGCTGTCGGTAAATAGGTAGTGGCGTTCCGAGTAAGTGTTATTTGGCCATTGTGCGCCATAGTGAATCGTGCCGTTTACTTGCGAAGGGTTGCTACCACGCGCCTCCATAATGTCTATTTCGCCCGAGGCCGCCCACGTGCCGTATACATTGTCTTGCGGCATTAACCAAAAGGCAGGCCATAACCCTTGGCCAACTGGCAATTTAATACGGGCTTCAAATCGGCCATAGGTTTGGGCAAATAATCCCTGGGTTTTTAAACGCGCAGAGCTGTAATTGTAATTACCGTATTGGTCGCTACTGCCTTCTACTAGGGCTTGAATAATCAGTTGACCACTGCCGTTGAGTCGCACATTAGCTGCGTTGCTGGTATAGGCTTGTAGCTCGTTGTTTCCCCAGCCTGAAATGTACTGGTCGTTGAGCATAAAGCCGTTACCCATGTCGAAAGTCCACTTGCTCAGATCTAGCTGACTGTCGTTAAATTCATCACTCCACGAGAGTTGCCAAGTAATGGCTTCTGGCTGGCTAGGCAGCTCCGATTGAGGGCTAACACCGCCTCCACAAGCCAATAAGCTGCTACTGAGTAATACAAGTAATCCAATCTGAGTGCTGCGGTTTAGCATTAAGTGCTCCAAGCGTCGCTAATCATCTCCAGCATCAGTTTGCCAACAGCTTGGCGTAGAGGGTAGAGCAAAACCAATGGAATCAGAGGCTGATCAATGATGAAAAAAGTACTCGGGTTTATGGAAACTAATAATAGCTTAAGATTTTTTATAGCATGGCTTAGAACCTGTGTTGCACTAGGTCGCAGCCAACAAGACGGGTGTTCCATTACAATAAAGTTTGTTAGTTTTCATTGGGTAAATGCTTTGCTTCTAGTTATAGCTAGGCTCTATTGCGCGTTAGCTGCAATATGCTTTAATCGTTGCAAAAGCAGAGTGCCACTTCATATGTGGTTGCACAAAACTACTTGCAGTTTGGCTTTGGTTTGGCTTAGTATTTGCGCAGATGAAAGCTCTATTCTTGATTATCGTTTTTTGTTTGCAACTACTATCCGGTGCTACCAGCGCGTCGGAGCATTCGCTGCACGCGCAAATGCAGAATCATCAAGGAATGATGCATTCAACTATGCATTCAACTATGCATTCATCAATGGACTGTCATGGTGATGGCTTAAATCACAATCATGAAGCCGCTTCTAAGATGAGCGATCTATGTAAGCTAGATTGCCAGCTATCGCTATGTACGTCAGCTCCAGCCTTTATTTCAACAGGGCTTAGTGTGGCTAATATGCCTCAAGCCGTAGCACTCAGCGATTATCGTTTTAACTTACATCCTTCACTTCAGGAACTGCCGTTCCGTCCCCCTCTTGCTGTTTGATTTAACAAAACTTTTTTAAATCAAATAACAAGGACTAAAACATGTTTACTCCCTCTCTTTATGGGGTAGTGCTTGCCGTTACTTTATCGGTAAGCTCTGCAGCTATGGCTGCGCCGTTAACTATTGAACGCGCTGTTGAGATTGCACTTACCGCTGACCCATCTGAAATGCTTTATAGCCAGCGGCAGCAACAAATTGCAGCTATGGGCGTGCAAAGCGCTCAGCTTAAAGATCCAATGATAAAACTTGGTCTGGCTAATGTGCCCACCGACAGCTTTAAGCTTGATCAAGATGCAATGACACAGCTGAGTGTTGGTGTTGCACAGGAATTTAGCCGCGGAAATACGCGTGAACTTAACGGTCAACGTTACCAAATTTTGCAGCAGCAAACCGAGTATCAAGCCGCTCAGCGGCGCTTAGAGTTGAGCCAACAAATTCGCCAGATGTGGTTAAATGTGCGCTTCTCAGCTTTGGCTCAACAACTGCTAAATGACAACAAGCGACTGTTCGAGCGCAATGTAGAGCATGTGCGCGGGCAATTTGAATTGGGCTACAAGCAAAGCCAAGACCTCTTTCAAGCAGAGCTTCAACTGAGTAAATATGACGAGCAGATTGCTGGTTTTTCTCAGCAAGAACAGGCCTACCGTGGTCAATTAGCCGCGTGGCTAGGAGGCTCTGCTTTTCAAACCTTTGACGCTTCGTTGCCAGCTTGGAGTGAAGCACTGACCTACGCCAACCATGCTTCTATCGAACACTACGAATTGTTAGTTAATCACCCACTGGTGCAGGCAAAGCAAAGCGCGATTAAAGAAGCTGAAAAACAGGTAGAAATTGCCAACCAATCCTATAAACCAGCTTTTAAAGTGGAAGTTGGCTATGGCCATCGGCGTAGTGCCGATATGGATGGTAGCTCTCGTCCCGATTTAGTGTCGGGTTTTCTCTCCATGGATGTGCCTCTATTTACCGATAAGCGTCAAGATCAAAGTGTGATATCTGCCGAGCGGGGAAAGGGCATCAAACAGGCCGAGAGGGATCTGTTACTCAAGAGTATGAATGGCATGCTTAATGGTCAGCTTGCTCAAATTCAAAACCTGAAGCAGCGCCTAACACGCTACCAACAAACCTTGCTGCCTCAAGCGCAAGCCAATACTCAAGCTGCTATTCAAGGCTATCAATCAAACACGGTTAATTTTGATCAGGTGGTTAACGCTTTTATGGATGAGACCGCCTTGCAACTTGAGTTTGAACAATTACGAACTCAGCAGTATCAAGCACTAGCTCAAGTTCGCTATTTTCAGGCTAAGTAGGAATAGAACCAATGAATAAATTTGTATTAAGCAGCTTATTTCTTATGGTAGGCCTAATAGGTGGTTACCTGGCAAATAATCTGATGCAGCATCCATCAGGTTCCGATGCTCAAAGCACACACCGCAATTTAGCAGACGCCGAAGCACTTTACTGGGTTGCGCCAATGGACCCTAATTACCGCCGCGATAAACCCGGTAAGTCTCCCATGGGGATGGATCTAGTGCCTGTTTATGAAGAAAGCCAATCGGCCACTCAACCCGGTTTGGTGACTATTGATCCCAGTGTTGAAAACAACCTTGGAGTGAGAACCGCCAAGGTAGAGCTAGGCGAGTTTGCGGTAGCCATTGAAACAGTAGGTATGCTCACTCTCAATGAAAACTCACGTTGGCAACTCAACAGCCGTGTTTCAGGCTGGTTAGAGAAACTAGCGATTAAAGCTGAGGGCGAGCGAGTTAACGCTGGCCAGTACCTGATGTCGATCTATTCTCCTGAGTTAGTTAAAGCGCAAGATGATTTACTTAATGCGCTAAATATGGGGAACAAGCGGTTAATAGCTTCGGCAAAAACCCGCTTACAGGTTCTCGGTATGTCAGAGCAGCAGGTGGCGCGAGTGCTAAAGCAGCGTCGTAGCGAGCAGTTAGTGGAATTGTACGCCCCCAGCTCAGCATATATCTCTACATTAGGTGTGCGAGAAGGTGCATATATTACTCCCGCAACCACTCTGATAGATGCTGGAGCACTAGATAAAATCTGGTTAATTGGTGAGCTATTTGAATCTCAAGCAGGCCTAGTGGCTGAGGGAGACCATGTAGAGATGCGAGTAGACAGTTACCCAGGCCACACCTGGCAAGGCAAGATTAACTACATTTACCCCAATCTTGACCCTCAAACCCGTACCCTGCGCGCCAGAATGGTTTTCGACAACCAAGATGAACGGCTTAAACCCAATATGTATGCCCGTGTGACTATATCCTCAATGCCAGAGCAACAAACGTTAACCATTCCAAGTGAGGCGGTGATACGTGGTGGTCGTTTTGATCGAGTGGTAATGAAGCGCGGTACTGGCAAGTATCAAAGTGTTCGTGTTGAGATTGGGCGAGAAAGCCAAGGCGTGGTTGAAGTACTTGATGGCTTGGTCAATGGCGATGTAATTGTGACCAGTGCGCAGTTTATGCTGGACTCAGAATCGAGCTTAAGCGCTGACTTTAGCAGAATTGGTCCGCCAGATAGGCAGATTGAATCAGTGCAGGCCACAGGCATTGTCGTTGCAGTGAAGCCGGGCGTTTTAACTATTGCTCACGAACCAGTACTTGAGTGGGAGTGGCCAGATATGGTGATGGACTTCCCGTTAGCGGCAGAGCAAATCGATGAGCAAATTGTACCCGGCCGAGAACTGCAGTTCACGATTACCAAGCAAGACCAGCAGTTTCCCATATCAAACCTAAAACTCGGAGCACTTAAGCTTAAGAAGCTAGAGCCGTTAGATACAGCAGTGGATCATAGCACCATGGATCACTCTCAAATGAATCATGGAAGTATCGACCACAGCGCTATGGACCACAGCACTATGGATCACAGCACTATGGATCATTCCCAAATGGGAGATGACAACATCGACCACAGCACTATGGACCACAGCGAAATGGACCACTCAAACATGGAACATTCCCAGCACAGTGCCAGTGATATTGATCCCGATAGCCTCAGCGACGACGATTTAGATTGGCTGGATTTGGATAACGATGAGGGAGAGCGGTAATGATCCCGAGTATTATTCGTTGGTCTATAGATAATCGTTTTTGGGTGCTGATATCCACCTTAGCCATACTGGTTTACGGTGGTTTCGCTATTAAAAACACCCCTGTAGATGCCATCCCTGATTTGTCTGATGTACAGGTTATTATCAAAACATCTTACCCGGGACAAGCGCCGCAAGTGGTTGAAGACCAAGTGACTTATCCGCTCACTACGGCCATGTTGTCGGTGCCAGGCGCACAAACAGTGCGTGGTTACTCCTTCTTTGGCGACTCCTACGTGTACATCATATTTGAAGATGGCACCGACATTTATTGGGCCCGTTCACGGGTGTTAGAGTATTTGTCGCAGGTAGCGCCCAATCTGCCTAACGACGCTAAACCAGCATTAGGGCCAGACGCCACAGGCGTTGGCTGGGTGTTTAGTTATGCTTTAGTCGATCGAAGCGGTAAGCACGACTTGAGTCAATTACGTAGCTTTCAAGATTGGTTCTTAAAATACGAATTGCAAACCGTTCCGGGCGTGAGTGAAGTGGCCACCGTGGGGGGGATGGTCAAGCAGTACCAAATTAGTATCGACCCAGATCGTTTGCGGGCTTATCAACTCAGTCTTTCGCAGCTGAAAATGGCTATTCAACAGGGTAACCAAGAGACCGGCGCCAGCGTTATAGAGATGGGTGAAGCCGAGTATATGGTGCGCAGCAGTGGTTACATTAGCTCGGTCGAAGATTTACAAAAGCTGCCGCTAAAGCTTAATCCACAAGGGACTCCATTATTACTAGGCGATGTGGCTGAGATTCAAGTGGGGCCACAAATGCGTCGCGGCCTTTCTGAACTGGATGGTGAAGGCGAAGTGGTTGGCGGAGTGGTGGTAATGCGCTATGGCGAGAATGCTCAGCAAGTTATTGAAGCGGTAAAAACCAAGCTAGATAGCCTAGGTGCTTCTCTGCCTGAGGGCGTTGAAATAGTGACTACCTATGATCGTTCAGGTTTGATTGAGCGCGCAGTCGAGAACCTAAAAGACAAGTTGATTGAAGAGTTCATTGTGGTGGTCTTGGTTTGCGCAGCATTCCTGTTCCATATTCGTAGCTCTCTTGTTGTGTTGGTCAGCTTACCCGTGGGGATTATCATCGCCTTCATCGTGATGAGTTGGCAGGGCATTAATGCCAATATCATGTCGCTGGGCGGTATTGCTATTGCTATTGGTGCCATGGTTGACGGTGCTATTGTGATGATTGAAAACGTCCACAAACACATGGAGAAAACCGAACTTACCGACGCCAACCGGTGGCAGGTGATTGGCAAGGCAGCTTCTGAAGTGGGGCCGGCCTTGTTCTTCTCTTTGCTTATTATCACTTTTAGCTTTGTGCCAGTGTTTGCCTTGCACGGCCAGGAAGGCAAAATGTTTTCGCCTTTGGCCTACACCAAAACCTATGCCATGGCGGCTGCAGCAGGTTTAGCGATTACGTTAGTACCGGTGCTAATGGGTTACTTTATTCGCGGCAAGGTGATTGCCGAACATAAAAATCCGCTTAATCGTTTATTGATAGCCGGTTATAAGCCACTGCTCAACCTCAGTCTTAAAGCGCCTGTGTTGGTATTAGTGCTAGCGGTTGCTTTGGTCGGTATTGGTTTATATCCCGTCAATAAAATCGGTAGTGAATTCATCCCGCCTCTGGATGAAGGTGATTTGATGTATATGCCCACGACCTATCCCGGTATTAGCATTGGCAAGGCTCGTGAGGTGTTGCAACAAACCAACAAACTGATTAAAACCGTCCCAGAAGTCGAGCGAGTATGGGGTAAAGTTGGCCGGGCAGAGACCGCCACCGATCCAGCGCCACTTACCATGATAGAAACCTTTATCACCCTTAAGCCCCGCGAACAGTGGCGCGAGGGTATGACCACTGAAACGCTTCGGAAAGAGTTGGATGGCTTAGTCAACTTCCCTGGGTTAACCAATGCATGGGTGATGCCGATTAAAACACGCATCGACATGCTAGCGACTGGCATTAAAACCCCAATTGGTATCAAAATTTCAGGTGAAGATCTTGGCGTTATCCAAGGCATTGGCAAGGATATTGAAGATATTCTAGAGCAAGTGCCTGGTACAGCTTCTGCGTATGCCGAGCGTGTGGCTGGTGGTCGCTATGTAAAAGTAGATATTGATCGGCTGGCTGCCGCTCGATATGGCTTGAACATCGCCGACGTACAGGCAGTAGTGTCTACCGCAATTGGTGGAATGAATGTGTCTGAGACCGTAGAAGGTTTAGAGCGTTACCCCATTAACCTCCGTTATCCGCAGCGTTACCGCGACAGTGTAGAGCAACTAAAGCTATTGCCAGTAATTACCCCAACAGGGCTAAGGCTAACACTTGGCGATTTAGCGGCGGTTTATGTGGAAGATGGGCCACCAATGATCAAGACCGAAAACTCCCGACCCAATGGCTGGATCTTTGTCGATATTGAGGGCCGAGATTTAGGGGGCTATGTTCAGGAAGCGAGGCAAACCGTTCAACAACAACTGCAGTTACCTGCGGGTTACTCGGTGAGTTGGTCTGGGCAATACGAGTATATGGAACGAGCCGAAGAAACCTTGAAGGTTGTTGTACCTGCCACCCTCGCGATTATTGTGTTGTTGCTTTACATGGCCTTTAGGCGTGTAGGAGAAGTGCTGCTCATTCTCGGTACCTTACCGCTGGCGATGATAGGTGGGATATGGCTGATGTATCTACTGGGTTACAACTTCTCTATTGCTGTAGGTGTCGGCTTTATCGCCCTTGCGGGGGTGGCGGTGGAAATCGGCGTAATAATGCTTATTTACCTCAACCAGTCTTTAGAAAGCACCTTGTCTGAACATGGACTTATTAGCAAACAACAACTGCGTAGCGCGGTGGTTGAAGGGGCGGGTTTACGAGTGAGACCGGTAATGATGACTGTTGCCACGGTGATTATTGGGCTTATTCCAATTATGTATGGCGAAGGCTCTGGATCTGAAGTGATGCAACGTATTGCCGCGCCAATGATAGGTGGCATGGCGTCAGCTGTAGTGCTCACTCTGTTAGTGCTGCCCTCGGTTTACTATTTATGGAAGCGTGTGTCCTTGCGCAAACTAATAAACGATTAATAATTACGGAGAAACCCAATGAATAAGTTTGTTTCAATACTCGCCGCGTCGACCTTGGCCTTCGTTAGTGTTACGGCCACAGCACATGGTGAACACTGCAAAGATACCAAACTTGGTACAGTAATGAAGGATACAAAAGCTGAGCTAAAAGCTTACGTAAACGCTTATAAGAGCGATGATAAGGCTGCTATGCAACTGCATGCTACTCAGTTGCTGGCCAATGCCAAAAATGCAAAACAGCTTATCCCACTTAAACTACAAGATGGCGGACATCATATGGTTGAGCCCGATGGTCATCCGGTGGCAGTGGAGCATTCCGATACTAACCATGGGGAAATAGAAGGCATGGATCATCAAGCTCATATGGAACACATGGCTGAGGCAGACCATTTCAACATGAATCATGGAACGATGGAGGGAATGAACCACCAAAGCCATATGGCGCACATGGCTTATATGAAAGGCATTGATGAGCTAGGGGTACTGTTTAAACAGCTTCAGCAAGTTGATGATAAGGCTTTAATCAAATCAGCCTTGGTTGACATAAAAAAACACAGTAAGCGGAGCCACAAAGAGTTTCGTATGGACTGCGACAACTAAGCCAGAATATAGCCGCCAGTGATAGGCGGCTTTTTTATATATTAGATAACTTGACCTGTGTGTTGCACAAAGGTTTTACAATGTATAAAACAAAGTTACTAGGAGTACAGGTATGAAAGTAAGCGAACTAGCTAATGCAGCCAAGGTAACTGCTGAAACGGTGCGCCACTACACCAGAGAGGGGCTCATTACTGCACAGCGAGATCCTCAGAACGGTTACCACGACTATGACCTGCGATCCTTAACGCGACTCCGATTTGTTCATCAAGCGAAACAGCTGGGTTTTAGCCTAGCTCAAATTAAACAAATACTTGAACATGAGCAACTGGGAGACTCACCTTGCCCTATGGTGCGCCAATTACTCGAGCAAAGTGTTGTGTCTACTAAGCAGAAAATTTCCCAATTAACTAAGCAGCTCGCCACCATGGAAGAAGCATTAGTAGCATGGACGCACATGCCAAACGGTGAGCCTGATGGCCATTCTATTTGCCAACTCATTGAGCAGTGGGATGATCCTTTAGTGACAAACGATAAGGAGGCGCTATGAGCGTTCAAACTTGGCAACTCAATGTAGCAGGCTTAAATTGTCAGGGATGTGTGAGTAAAGTTCGCTTAAGAGTTCAGGGTATAGATACCGACGCGATAGTGGAAGGCTTGCCTGACAACAATCAGATGACTATTACCAGCCATCTTAGCGAAGCTCGTTTACTTGAGCTGATTGAAGAGCTGGGGTTTCGCCCCTTAGCACGCAACAGCAGTGTTGAAAACGCAGCTAGTGAGCAAGCTGTAACAGCCGTTGATGTTAGTGAACCCACCATGCCTCAAGGCAAGGTCGAACGATTTACGCTTACCGGTATCACCTGCGCAGGCTGCGTTAACACCATTCATTCTGCTATTCAGGGTTTAGCCGCTGTCGATAAAGTTGAGGTTAACTTTGCTCAACGCACTGCTCAAGTTACTGGTGATATAGACCCGCATCAAGTAATTAGTGCGGTGCAGCAAGCAGGCTATGGCGCAGAGCTTATTGAAGATGAAGCGAGCAGTTTTGAACAGCAAACTCTGCGAGCCCAAAAAGAGTACCAGCAAAAAATTCGTTACAGCATAGTAGGCCTAGCGCTTGGAGTGCCATTAATGCTTTATGGCTTTGCTGGAGGCGACATGAGTATTCATGGTGGTCACAGCCAGTTGATATGGGGCATTGTAGGTTTATTGACTCTATGGGTGATGTACCACAGCGGTGCTCACTTCTATCGCGGAACGCTTGCTAGTTTTCGGCGGCGAGAAGCCAATATGGATACCTTGATTGGTCTAGGTACTGCCGCTGCTTGGCTTTATTCCATGTTGGTTGTGCTAGCTCCTCAATGGTTGCCAGATAATGCTCGGCATTTGTATTTTGAAGCAAGCGCTATGATTTTGGGCTTAATTAACTTTGGGCAAGCCTTAGAAATAAGAGCCAGAGGGCGTACCTCTAACGCAATTAGACGTTTGCTTGACCTGTCGCCTAAACGCGCGGTGGTGCTTCGAGAGGGAAAAGAGCAAGAAGTACTGGTTGAAACTATTCAAGTTGGTGAGCAAATTCGAGCGCGCGCAGGGGAAAAAATCGCTGTTGACGGGCGAATTGTAGAAGGGGTATCCCGGATTGACGAATCAATGCTCACGGGAGAGCCCAAACCGGTTAAACATGGGGTAGGTGATACGGTTTCTGCTGGCACCATAAATGGCGCAGGATCCATTCTTTATCAGGCTGAACATGTGGGCGCAGACACTATGCTGTCGCAGATTATCTCAATGGTTAATAAGGCGCAGAATACTAAACCCCCCATTGCTCGCTTGGCTGACAAAGTATCAGCCATATTTGTACCTAGCGTAATGATTGTGGCTGTGCTGACCGCTTTAGCGTGGTTCAACTTTGGTCCAGAGCCGCAGTTTGTCTATGTATTGGTCGCTAGCACTAGCGTACTCATTATTGCTTGCCCCTGTGCGTTAGGCCTCGCCACGCCTATTTCGACCATGATCGGAATTGGCAAAGCCGCAGAATATGGGGGACTCATTAAAAATGGAGAGGCGCTGCAGGTGGCCACCAAGTTAAATATCCTTGTCTTCGACAAAACCGGCACCATTACCGAAGGCAAGCCGCAAGTGAGCGAAGTTCGCCTATTTAATGGTATCGATCAACAGCGATTCAATCAGTTAGTTGCTAGCGCCGAACGTGGGTCGGAACATCCTTTAGCACGCGCCATTATTGAGTACGCTGAATACATTCCAGCCTTAGCCAGTGCCGATTTCATCAATAAAGCCGGTTTAGGCATTAGCGCAAGGGTAGATGGGCAAACAGTTGTTGTGGGTAATGAAAAGTGGATGTTAGCAAATGGGCTAACACTTGATTTATTAACGGCAAAGCAGCGCCATGCTGCGGGTGTGGTGTCGAAGGTTTTTTGTGCTATTAACGGTGAGTTGGCCGGCCTGTATTTGATTAAAGACAAAGTTAAAGCCGATTCGGTTGAAGCAATCCGTAGATTCCAGGCGCAAGGCATAAAAGTCGTCATGCTCACTGGTGACAGCGCAGAGAGCGCCCAAGCAGTGGCAAACGAAGTGGGCATAAAAGACTACCAAGCCGAGCTACTTCCTCAAGATAAACTCAATGTGATAAAGCAGCTTCAACAAGGTGGTGCTGTTGTAGGAATGGTGGGAGATGGCATAAACGATGCGCCGGCCTTGGCGCAGGCTGATATTGGTTTTGCCATTGGTTCAGGCACTGATGTAGCGATAGAAAGTGCCGACATTACTTTGCTGCGAGGCAGCCTGCTAAGCGTAGATGAAGTGCTAGGCGTAGCTAAAGCTACCATTAGCAATATCAAACAGAATTTGTTTGGTGCTTTTGCTTATAACACCCTCGGAATCCCGATTGCTGCTGGCGTATTGTTTCCAGTATTTGGTTGGTTACTTAGCCCTATTGTTGCTGGCGCTGCAATGTCGCTGTCGAGCGTAACCGTGGTGAGTAACGCTAACCGCTTGCGCTGGTATCGTTCGCAATCAAATAAAGAGGGCTCGTTATGAACCTTATAATTAACCTTGTTGGTCTAGCAATAATAGTACTGATCATTTGGTGGTTTTGGTTAAAGCCTAAAAACTAAACATTCAAATAAGGGATAGGGAATGAAAAGGACGTTAGTGTGGGATGGGTTTGTTCGCTTCTATCATTGGTTACAGTTGCTGTTACTTGCAGGCTTATGGCTAAGCATGGAGCAAGCTGAAGTTGATATACACATCAAGCTGGGTTTAACCTTGTTTGTGTTACTTCTTGTTCGTTTAGTGTGGGGATTGGTAGGCAGCGAGACCGCTTTGTTTAAGTCTTTGCAGCTTCACCCTAAGGGTGTAGTAAGAGAAATAAAACAAGAATTGAAAGGCGAAGCAAGTAACCACAATGGCCACTCATTCCTCGGCTCTTATATGGTTTTAGCGCTTTGGCTATTACTGCTGATTCAACTTGTTTCGGGCCTGTTTAATTCGGATGACATTCTTTCCGAAGGCCCGCTATATGCCTATGTGAATGAACAACACTACGAGTGGTTTAAATCTTTACATGCCAGCAATGTAAACTATTTATTGGGCTTAATCGCTATTCATATACTCGCTATTGGCTACTTCAGCTTAATCAAACGAGGATATTTACATGCCATGATTAATGGCTACAAAACAGCCCAAACGATAGGCAAGCCCATGATGAAAAAAGCCATTTGGCCAATTTTAACTAGCTGCTTGCTGATTGGAGTTTTGCTTGTTTTTATCGAATAACAAAGCTTGTAGGCAAGGGTAAAGTTGCTAGTAAAGGGCTAATTATTACTTCAATAAAACCGCTAAAAATACCCCAGTACTTTCTTAACACATATCAATTTGTGGCTTGGTGCTGACTTTATACTCTGTTTTAGTAAGGCTATGTTTGCTTAACGAGGTATCGCGCTTGGTATTGACTTTTTTGATACGGCCAGTAGCTACCAAAATGGAACAAGCGAACAATTTGTTGGTAAAGCCATACAAGCAACGACAGCTCGGAATAACGTGGTTATTGCCACAAAGTTTCTACCTAGAGTGGGTGAACAACAAACCTCCTTTTCTACTCAGCAACAGTTTGCCAAGTGCTTGGCCTGCAAGGTAGCGAAAAACCTGCAGAATAAGAACCAGATCAATGATGAGAAAACACTTCAAGTTACGTAATTTATTGCACTTACCAAAGCAAACTTACTATTACATCTCACAATAAACCTGAGTATATGGCGTTTGGTGTTTAGCGACAAAAATACGCTGTATTAATATCGCTTTTCTCGATGCTTTCTTTCTCCAAATTCTCGTATTATCTGTTGCTGATATTTTTGTTAATTTTTGATCTGGATGGCTGGTGAGGCATAGGAAAGATGATAATCTGACTTTCATTAAATGCGTGATAAAAGGAAATACTCCTTGTTTAAACAAGGTAATTTTCCTCTTAATAAGTTGTTAAGTTTCTTCTATAAGGATGAGTATGCTTCAAGTAAAAATCCCTCAAAATTTGTCCCTTAGAAATGCATTGAATTTCTGTAATCGGTTATGGGATTTAGAGCACTCTGATGAATATGCGTTTGATTTTGCTAATCTTGGCCTAGTTGAGCCCTTTACAATGGCCTATGTGGCTAATGAGTTAAAAAGATTTAGGAAAACCAAACCTGAAAGTAAGTTTACGGCCTTAAATCATAAAAATAAATCATATGCTGCACATATGGGGTTCTTCAGAGCATTCGGGCTTAAGTTTGGGAATGAGCCTGGAGAGGCTGCGGGTAGTAGTACGTATCTACCCCTTACAATATTAAATGTCGCAGATTTACAACAAGAAGCGGCAGACTCATACGACCATGTTGGCAACATAATTGAAGCAAAGTCGGAGCAAATTGCAAAAATATTAACCCGTCAAAATAATGGAGATTTGGTCGATACTCTTACGTTTTCTATTAGAGAAATACTTAGGAACGTTGTTGAGCATTCGGAATCCGAAATCATTGAATATTGTGCTCAGTATTGGCCGTCTAAAAGTTTAGTTGAACTTGCAATTCTGGATACAGGCAATGGAATTATGCATGGGCTATCTACCAACCCGTTCCTAAATATAAGTGATGAGAGAGATGCTTTACACCTAGCTATGCTGCCCGGAGTATCAGGAAAAATGTATAAGGGCGTTAAAAAACGAAAGCATGATGAGTGGCAAAATTCTGGGTTCGGCCTTTACATGACCAGTCGAATTTGTCGCAATGGTGGGGATTTTTTTATCGCAAGTAACGATAAAAGTATATTTTTAGATCGCACGTCAAAAAATGATTTAGAGTGCAAATATAAGGGAACTGCTTTGAGGCTTCGGATAGATACAAGTAAGATTTGTTCGTATAGCGAAATGCTCGCCCAATATAGAAATGAAGGCTATGAAGCAGCTAAGAAGTTTTCAGGTAAAGATGCAATTGAACCATCTATAGCTTCCACTATGCTAGCTCGGGACTTCCAAGAAACTTAACAAGGCCATTAAGTCGGATTCTGTAGTTGGCTCGGTTCCGCTTCGCTACACTACACATTTTAGCCAACTGTTACTCACTGCTTATGGCGGCGTTAACGTGCAAAAGGAACTTGCATGAAGTACTCACAGAATTACGAGATTTTCCACCTTCATGAACTTGAAGGGGCATTAGAAAAATTAGATATTGAGTCTAACCCAGACGAGGCCGCCTATATCAAAGAGCTAATTGATAAAGGGGGTTATCAATACCCATCTAGCGTAAAGAAGTCGCGAGTGTCAGCTTGCACAATTAAGCATCGAGCATTTAAGTATTTTCTTGTTGTCTTTTTTAGTTATGGTTTGTTCGTCCATATTTCCACGCAGATGTTGGAGTTCAATGCTGTGAACTTAATCGGAGACTGTTTAACTTTCGCGATCATTGTATCTGCAATAACAGAGTATAAATATTTGAAGCATATGCTAATGGTTTCATGCATAGGTGGTTCGGTAACTTGGTTGGGAATTGCTATTCAGTGGTTTTACTCACCTGATTATGCGCAGGCACTGGCGTATCCAGCTTATGTTGTTATTTCTTTTTTACTCTATCTATTAGCCTTCTATGGAACCCTAAAGTGGGTGAAAATTGAGAGGCTTGCACACTAAAAAATGGGGCTTTAAAAAGTTCGCGGTTTGCGCTGTGTAGCACGCCAGTTTTTGCCCCTTATTTAAAGCGTAAATACAGCCTGTGATTTGATATATCAAGAAAGCACTCACTAAGGCCACTACTAGCCTTAGTGAGATAAAGCCTTTAAGCGACTTTTTTTGCTTTGCTTTTCGCTTTGGCTTTTTTCTTGGGTTTGCTGAAGTTGCTCGCGCTGGCGATATCACTTGGCACTAACTCAATTTTGCGTTGTTCCATATCTACGCGGGCTACCTTCACCTCAATCACATGGCCAATGCCAAAGCTCTTGCGGCTGTTTTCGCCAATTAAACGTTGTTTATTTGCGTCGAAGTTATAAAAGTCGCCCGCCAGTGACGAGATATGCACCACGCCTTCTACTGCCATATCTTTTAGCTCTACATACAAACCAAAGTTGTTTACGCCGCTTACAATGCCTTGAAAGCTTTCGCCCACTTGGTCTTGCATGTATTCACATTTAAGCCAAGCGTCTACGTCCCAACTGGCGGTGTCGGCGCGGCGAGCCACTAAAGAACAGTGGTCGGCCAGCATTAACATTTGCTCTGGGCCGTATGGGTAGCTTTTTGCTAACTTAAGAGGTGCTGCGCCGTTTACTCGGCGAACTGGGTCTAGGCCTTTGCCGCTTAATGATTTAAAGGTGCGTTTAAAAATGCTGCCGCTTTCTTTACTGCGAATAATCGAGCGAATAGCGCGGTGTACCAGTAAATCGGGGTAGCGGCGAATTGGCGAGGTAAAGTGAGCGTAAGCATCAAAGGCCAAACCAAAGTGGCCGTCGTTTTCTGGAGTGTAAATAGCTTGGCTCATAGAGCGCAGCATCACCGTTTGAATAATGCTGGCATCTTCTCGCTCACCAATACTGCTGAGCAGCTTGTTGTAGTCGGCTGGCGTAGGTTTGTCGCCACCGCCTAAGTTCAAGCCTAGCTCGGCTAAAAAGCTACGCAAGCCCTTGAGTTTTTTCTCTTTAGGGCCTTGGTGTACCCGGTATAGCGCCGGTATTTTTAGCTGTTCTAAGAAACGTGCCGTAGCAACGTTGGCGCACAACATACATTCTTCAATCAGTTTGTGGGCGTCGTTACGTACTAGCGGAACAATCTGCTCAATTTTACGTTCGCTATTAAATTCAAAGCGGGTTTCTTGGGTCTCGAAATCAATAGCACCGCGCAGTTCACGCGCCTGTTTCAATACGCCATATAAACGGTGCAAGTCTTGTAGGTGTGGCAGTACCTTGGCAAACTCTTTACACAGCTGTTGGCCTTGCGCTGAGTTGGCTTGCTCTAACATGGCGCCCACTTGGGTGTAAGTGAGGCGGGCATGTGAGTGAATCACTGCTTCGCAAAACTGGTAACTGGCCAGCTGACCTTGGGCATCTATGTTCATTTCGCAGACCATCACTAAACGGTCAACCTGAGGGTTAAGCGAACATAAACCGTTTGAAATCGCTTCGGGTAGCATTGGCACTACATGGCCAGGAAAGTACACCGAGGTGCCGCGTTTTTGCGCTTCAATATCTAAGGCAGTTTCTGGCTGAATATAGTGTGAGACATCGGCAATGGCTACCGATAAACGCCAACCACCGTTTGTGTTTGCTTCACAGTAAACCGCATCATCAAAGTCTTTTGCGTCTTCGCCATCAATGGTAACAAAAGGCGTATCGCGTAAATCCACTCGATGCAGCTTGTCTTGTTCGGCCACTTCTGGGGCTAATTTAGCCGCTTGAGCCAGCGCGTCTTCTGGCCATTCAAAAGGAATTTGATGGGTGCGAATCGCAACATTGATTTCCATACCCGGTGCATTAGGGTCGCCAATTACTTCACTAATGTGGGCAATGGCGTTATCACGCTTGTGCGGGTAGCTGATGAGCTCGGCACTTACGTATTGGCCATTGCAGGCACCTAGAGTTTGCGCCGCGGGTACATCAATGGTTTGAGTAATGCGTTGGTTGTCGGGCTGAACACTGTAGCGGCCATCTTGCTCTACAAAACGGCCAATAATGTGTTGAGTATTCTTTTCTAGAATTTTAACCACGCGCGCTTCTTCACGACCACGGTTGTTAAAACCATTTGGCAAAGCTTGAATGATGTCGCCATCAAATACTTTGCTCATTTGCGAGCTATGCAATACAAAGTCGGTGTCGTAGCCTTCGCATTTTAAAAAGCCAAAGCCTTCGCGGTGACCAATTACGCGGCCTACTAAGTATTCGCTGTCGTCTACTGGCCAGTAATTGCGTTTGCGGTCGCTATGTAGCTGGCCGTCGCGGCTCATGGCAATTAAGCGGCGGCGCAATGCTTCTAAGTCTTCTTCTGAGCTTAGGTTTAGGGCTGCGGCAAGTTGTTCGCGATTAAGCGGTTTTCCTTGTTGATCGAGCAGCGCAATGATGGCGTCGCGATCAGGAATGGGGTTGGCATATTGTTGCTCATTAGAGCGTGAGTGTTTACTCATAGTTATTGTTCTCTGTTAATCGGGCCAATAACCTTGCTCTAGGGAAATCATGAAATGTTCTTTTAATGCAGTTCAGATATAACTCTCAAGGTTTTTAGGCCAATGCGCTCGTTTATCGAGTCGCTAAAATAAGGTGTGATGATGAACGCTACAATCTGGGGTTCACTCATCACGGTGTTTGCCTGACTTATAAGCTGGTTTTATGACAGCACTATGACAAGCAAAGTAATAATTGCCTGAGGGCAAGATTGGAAAAACAAGCTGGAATTTAAAACGACGGAACGAAGCTTAATTGAAGGCAAGCTAATGCGGAGTTCAAAAAATAGACTGATTTTCTAATGGCGGCCACTTTATAGAATTGTGAACGATTGTCAACTTATATAGCCGAGCAGAGCTGCAAAGGGGCTAAACCTTCGCCGTTTCTCCCTCCTTTTCTTTTAATTGAGTTATTTAATATCTAGCTCACATTTTGTTCATCTTGTATTTGTCCTTTTAATTTGTGTGGTTACTATTCGCTCGCTTAAAGAAAATAAAAACAACATAAATGTAAACATGCGGGAATCAATATGAGAATCACAATCGCGGCGCTAGCACTGCTGCACTTTAGTGGGCAAGCTACCCCATACAGTAGCAATGTAGAAAATGACTATTATCACCATGATGTGAATGGAATACCGACAGCTAGGGATCACAATGATGGTGTTCCTGATCTTTTTGATGCCATGAATATGTTGCTTGGTACTCGCTACCAAAGTAATGCTGAGTTAGACAATCGCTTCGTGGCTAACGACCAATTATTTGTGGGCGAAGGCTCGCAAAGCGTTGCGTTAGTGGGGTTAACGGCAGGCAACCATAATACGCTTGGTATCTATACCGATGTAGGCGTTGGCCAAGAGAAAACGGCCATTTTGCCTTCTAATCCACATTATGGGTTTATGGGCGACGGTTCGGCTAACCAGCCTTTTGCAGGGGTAAGCCTAGACATAATGGGTGAGTTTGGTTGGTATTTAGAACAAAGCGGCCCGGTAACATATTCTACTTTTTATTCAGAAAATCAGTTAAACGGAGGCTGGGATCATACTATGACGTTTGCTATTCCTGAGCTTAACGGACAATCACGCTATTTAGATCTCGGTGACGGTATTATTGAACACACCTTCTCCAACGCGTATTTAATTGGCTGGGAAGACCTTCCCTTTGGCTTTTTTGAACCTGATATGTTGGGGGATGATGATTACGACGACTTGATGTATTTAGTCGATTTTAAACCCGCTTCAATCAATAAACCGGTAGACGTATCGGAGCCGTTATCGGGCGTGTTGTTGGCTAGCGGTTTACTGGGATGTTGTTGGCAGCGAAGTAAGCGCCGCATACTGGGTTCTTTTGCCTTACCTCGCAAATAAATCAGCATGCGCAAACTTTACTAAGGCCAGCGTTAAGGCGTGTACGTAGTTGTCTTCGCGGGTGGCTAAGCCGTTGGTGAGTAGGCCAATGGCGCCGCCTTTTTGCTTAATGTTATGTGTATTAAATAGCTTATCCATAAGTGGGCCAAGTTCTTCGCCTTGCTCAAGTGCTTGGTAAACACTGGCAGGCAAGGGCATGTTAGCTCCACGGCCCACAGCGGTTTGTTGGCTGTTGGCTATGGCAACAAACGCAAAGGTAGCGGGGCCATCTTCAAACATATCAACGCCGCCCTCTATCGCTGCGTAAATGTCTGCATGTTGTTGCTGTTGGCAGTAGCGTAAACGATTTACTGCACCGTCACGCGTTTGCTGAGTGGTCATGGGCTGTTCGGGCACTTGCGAGGGCGCATCAATACCTTGGCAATCAATCTCGGCATCTGGGTAATACAAGGCTAGTGCCTTAGCTACCGCGCGTACTTTAACGGGGTTGCGAGAACCTACAATGACTTTGAGTGAACGTTGAGACATAACAACTCTATAAATAACGACAATTAGGCAGCTGATGCTAGCATATTTGAAAGCTTAAATGTGCTAGCAAATAAAGCAAAATAGTCTGCGAGATTAACTGCTTAGTTGATCGGTAATGCTGCTACAAGGGACTCGTGAGTCAATAATTCTGCCGTCACGCGAAGGTGTGTTCCCTGGTCGAATGTCCCAATCTAGTTGGTACTTTTGATTAATTAACTGCACCAATTGATAAAACGACAAGCCCTGCTCATTACCACCTACATGGTAAACCCCAGCTTGGCCTTGCTCAGCTAACTGAAGCAAACATGCCATGCTGTGCTCAACATACGCCACTGCGGGCAGCCATTCAGTGCTGGCTTCCAAGTAGCCTTTCTGATTATGCATATCTCTAACATGGGTGAGTAGGTTGTCTTGTTCAAAGGTGTCGAACATTTGCCAGCCTAAACGGGCAATAATGGTATGAGGGTTGGCTTGCAGCGCGGCTTGCTCGCACACTATTTTGTAACGGCCGTATTCGTTGTCGGCATCTGCTGGGTGGTCAGGGTTAAATGGGCCGGTACTGTTGGGATTAAATACACTCTCGGTGCTGGTAAACAGTATGTTTATTTCCAGCTCTAAAGCAATGCTTGCCAGCATGGCTAGCCAATCTTCTGAGCCGGTGGCTAGATGGAAGATAGTGTCTATTCGGTTAGCGCGAATATAAGCGATTTGCTGGTCACGGTTATTAATGTCGAGCTGTTGGCGATCAAAACCGAATACTTCAATGCCCTTAGTCAGTAAGGCTTTTTTTAAGTAAGGGGCGAGTCGACCGTGTAAACCTGTTACTAAGGCGCGTTGCATTGCACTGTTTCCCATTCGGTAAGTTAAATCGATTATGCGATGTGTGCAGCGCAACTGCCAGAAAATTATGGTGGGCTTCTTTACTTAGCTAAAGAGGCAACCACACCTTCAACCTTGTCTTCTTGTAACCAGCTAATACAGTAACGAATAGAGCCAGAAGGCGGAATGTTTTGGGTGCCTAGTTCTACTTGGGCATATACGGTTTCAAAAAAGTTAGTCGGTAATACGCTGTATTGGTAAAACACGTCCATTTCTTCCCTTAAACCATTGAGCGTAATGCTTGGTGTAGGCTCAATTTTGGCTTGAATATGGTACATGCACGCAGCAAAGGCATAGTTTTTAAGGGCGGGTAACTCTGATTCATCGAAGGTTTCTGCCGCGAGGCTGGTGTTTGCGCTTAGCAATACCAGTGTGGCACTTACAATATGCTTTAAATTCATTATTACCTTAGGTATTTAGTCGCGTAAGCCACTAAATAACATTCAATTCCATTTTAAGTGCTTGAAAAATTATATTAAGACTAAGATCTTGTCAAATTGAGAAGCTCTAAATAGGCAGGATTAATTAATAAGTGATTACTTAGATTTATAATTTCTGTATTTTTGTTAATGCTTATAGTGATTACTGTACAAATATTGCTAAGTATTTATTTATGACTACTCCTCTGAAAACGTTTACTTGTTTAATTTTATCTAAGCTTTTGTTTTATATGATTTAATTGTTTTTTGTTCGATTTTTTTGAGATCAAGCTTTTTTGATTAAATAGTAGTCACTTAAACCTGTTTTTTAATAAAAAATTTGACGCTGTTGAAATCGATGTCATTTATATATATCGCTAAATAGTTAATTTAAACAAGCAAAGAATAAAGTGGTAACGTCTTTCTTTTTGTTTTTGCTAGTCTTTATGAGGCCTTAGGATGATTTTTCGTAGATTGAACTGATTCAATTAGATGGTATAAAACCGCAGAAATTGGATTTATCAATAATTGTAAGAGGAAAATCATGCGCAGTGTTTTAGTGAGTGCATCAGCAGTAGTAATGGCGTTAAGTGTAAGTTTACCGCTAGTTGCGGCAGAGCAACCTAGTAGTAAACCGGCCTTAAGTGAATTCGACAAAAACGCCGAGTTTTACCACAAAAGCTTAGTGAAAGATGGTTACCGTTTCGCTTGTCGTGTACACGACGAAAACGGCAAATGCACTAAGTTACAGTGGAAAAAACTGTAAGCTATGCGCAGCGAGGTTAAGCCCTTTAACCTCGCGTTGTTGCCTGCTTAAGCAATATTTTGGCTTGCTCGCCAATAAGCTTAATGGCTTGCTCAATCCGTTCGCTAGGAGGGTTGGCATAACTTAATCGTAAACAGTTTTTATACTTCCCCGCCGCCGAAAACAAACTGCCCGCCGCAATACCAATATGAAACGGCTTTAAGTTATCGTTTAGCTCTAAACAGTTTATTTGCTCAGGTAGCTCTACCCATAAAAAGAACCCACCTTTAGGGAAGCTCATTTTACTGCCGTTAGGAAAATAGCGTTGTACCCAGTGCAACATAAGATCTCGCCGCGCCTGATATTGCTGCTTAGACAACCTTAAGTGTTTCTCGTAATAACCTTGCTCAATAAAGTCGGCCACCGCTAGCAGAGGCAAACTATTCGCCCCCAGCGAGGTGATAAATTTTAAGTGAGTAAGTAACTGCCCGTAACGCCCTGGTGCCACCCAGCCAACTCGAAGGCCTGGCGCAATGGTTTTAGAAAAGGATGAGCAAAACAACACGCGCTCTTGGGTATCGTAAGATTTTAAGCTACGCGGCCGCGGCGTTTGGTAAAAACCATCACCGAGTATGTCATCTTCGATGATGGCAAAATCGTATTGTTCTGCCATCTTCAAAAGTTTGAGCTTGTTCTTTTCTGGCATCACATAACCCAAGGGGTTATTAGAGGTAGGAATAAGCTGTAGCACCTTAATTGGCCATTGCTCTAACGCTAGCTCTAGTGCTGGCAGGCTAATGCCTGTTTCCGGGTGAGTGGGTATTTCTAGTACTTTAAGCTGATTAGACTGAATCGCTTGCATGCAGCCATAAAAATTGGGTGAGTCTATAGCAACAATGTCGCCAGGCTGGGTGAGCGCTTTTAAGCTCAATGATAGGGCTTCCTGGCAGCCTGCTGTAATTTGAATATTGTCGGGGTGAATATGACAGCCTGAGTGTTGCATTAAGCGGGCAATTTGTACTCTTAAGGCAAATAACCCATTCCCTTTGGAACAACTAAATACCTGCTTGCTTTGATATTTAACACTGTCGATTAGCAGTTTTTGTAAGGGTTTTAAGCTGGCAAATTCGGTGTCTGGCGAACCACGGCCCAAGGCTAAAAAGTGGCTGTTGCTTTCGTTCATGGTTAGGTCTAACACTGCTTGCCAATTATCAATAGGGACTGGCCGTTGTTCTGGTTGGCTGGTTTCTAGCAGTAGTGAAGTATTAGGCGGTTGCTGAACATAATAACCAGATTTTAGCTTGCTGCGCACGAAGCCTGCATCTTCCAACAGTCGGTAGCTTTCTTGTACTGTTGAAATACTTACCCCTCGCGTTTTGCTCATTTCACGAATTGAAGGCAGCTTTTGTCCGACAGGGTAATAAGCTTGATTGATTTGATCTTTCAGTTCTTGGGCAAATTGTTCATACAGTGTCATGGGCGCATCCTTAGCCGCAATATCCCTCAGTAATAACACATCAAAATACAGATTGGAAAAAAACCAAATTAAGCAGTACAGATTAACCTAGACCAAGCATGACAGATGCACTTTTGGCGCGTCTGTCATGCTAAAACATTGTTATTCTGAATCTGTACGCTTGCTTGCACAAAATTTAAGCTGTTTAGGCCGTTAACGGAATAAGGAGCAAGCCAATGTTGGTGTTAAACAAAGTAAATTTGAGTATCCGTCGTCTAGTTAAATGCCTCGCTCTGTATCGCGCACGCCGCCGCAGTCGCCAAGCACTATTAGGCTTAAGTGATGAGCTGTTGCGCGACATAGGGATTACCCGCGCTCAAGCGTATGCCGAGGGAAATAAAGCATTTTGGCAAAGTGGTACTCAGGCCAAGCGGAGCAGTGAGAAGTACAGCAAAACTCAATCTGTTTTTGCGCTCAAAAAACGCATTACTCGTTAACGCGTGACTTTGGATCTGGTGAGCCAAGCCTTATCTGAGTTGTTGAAATGCTAAGGTTGCGGTAGCGCTGTGCAAGCAGCGTTACACAACGAAAGTAGCAAATACTGACACTGCGCGTATTAAGCTTACAATATTAAGTTAAATCTTCTATGGTTTATGGACTAGAGCCCTTCAAGGAAGAAAGGAATCAGGTCATGAGTGTTGTTGCCCCTGCTATTACTCGTCAGTGGATTATTCGTTTTATTGTTGCCGCTATTATTGTTGTGTTTGTCTTTGTTCTGGCAGTGTTAAGCAGCGACAAAGTGAAAAGCATTGTTGATACCTTAACCCCGCCTCATTTACCCGAATTACAAGTTACTCACCGTGACGGCTCTTGGCTTGAGCAATATTGGCCTGATCAAAACTGGGGAAGCAAAGGGCAGTATGTGAGTGAAGATGCCAAGAAATATCACCATATCTCTCAAGGCACACGCACCATTCCTATTCCCTATCACTGGTTTGTTGAGTTAGAGCAACCCAGTAGCTCTATCTGGTCTTTTTTGCTTCTCAACAGTTTCTCCGACAAGGGCTTATTTACCGCCAATGAGTTTTTACTTCGTTTTGGTTTTATTCGCTCTGAAGCAGACAAATATAACCCCGATGGTTTACCTATTGGCTTTGCGCGCTCTGACTCAATTACTTTACCGGGTTACCCCACTCGAACTGCAGGAGTCGGCTTTACCTGCGCAGCTTGCCACACCGGGCATTTTATCCACGGTGAAGGTGAGAATAAGGTTGAGTACGTGATTGATGGGGCGCCAGCTACTACCGATTTAACCTTGTTAACCAGCACCCTTGCCGCGGCGCTTGGCCAAACCGCGCTGTCGAGTAAAATTCCCTTTTTTGATGGACGTTTTGATCGCTTCGCTCGTCGCGTATTAGGCCCCGCATACAGCCCTGCAACTAAAATGAATTTAGCCAATGATCTCGCAAGCATCGTGACGGCTAGTGCAGGCCATACCGACATTATTGATGTTGATGAAGGCTTTATGCGATTGGATGCACTGAATCGCATTGGCAACCAAGTGTTCTCCGAAAATGTGAATCGTCGCGATAATTACCACGCTATCAATGCGCCGGTTAACTACCCCCATTTATGGACTGCGTCTTGGTTTGATTGGGTGCAATACGATGCCTCCATCATGGGGCCGTTGATTAGGAATGCGGGTGAAGCCATGGGCGTTAACGCCTATGTGGATATGCAAAGTTCGCTTGATGACCAGCGTTTTTCCTCATCGATTCCTATGCAAAACTTAGTGTGGTTAGAAGATTTTTTAGGGGGGAACCAGCCTAACCCAATTGATGGATTCTCTGGCTTGCAAGGGCCCAAGTGGGAGTTTGGCGCTATAGATAAGAAAAAGGCTGAGCTTGGAGCTTCTTTGTATCAATCAAAGTGTCAGGGTTGCCATCTTCCTGCCTTAAATACGGAGCAGATATGGCAGGAGCAATATTTTTCTCCCATTGTTTATCAGCATCAAGGTGTGCCGCGAGAAACCAAAGAAAAAGTATTAAAACTTAATTTGATTCAACTGTCGCAAGTGGGGACAGATTCTGCGCAGGCAGACGTATTAGCGCGGCGAACCTTGGGCACTGCTGGCGTAGCAAATGTACCCGCTGCTGAGGTTATTCCCGGTTTAGGTATTGACCAAGTGATTTGTGGTGAAGATCCTAATCAGCTCTATGCGGCGCAACAAACTAAGCAATTTGCCTATGGCGAACAGGGGGCATACCGCGGGCCTTTAGGGCAAGAACCCTCGCCGAAAACGCTGGTGGACCTGCCCGTGAAAGACGGCGGCAATATACTGTTTGGCCTTGCGTTGGGGGCAATTGTGCAACAAACCATTGATGCTTGGTTTAAGCAAAATGGGTTGAATGATCCTGCGTTACAAGCCAAGTTTGAAGGTGGCCGACCAAACTGCATTCGCGCAACTTCAGGATATAAAGCTCGCCCACTAAATGGGGTATGGGCCACCGCGCCTTTTTTACACAATGGGTCAGTGGCTACATTGCGAGATTTACTCTGCCCGGAAGGTGGTCAGCGGCCTAAATACCTACAAATGGGCAATATTGCTTTTGACTCGGTAAACGTGGGTTTGTTGCAGCCGAAAGGTTTTGCAGAAGAGGCAAAGCTTACCCTTAAGCGCGGGCAGAAATACACGCAAGACGGTTACTTTGTGTTGGATACGTCGATACCGGGCAATCACAATAGTGGCCACCACTTTTCCGACCAATACGATCCGAAAAAACATTATTTGAATCAAGTGACTGGTGCGATAGGGACGGCGTTTACTGCAGAGCAATGTGACGCGATGATTGAATACCTTAAAACGCTTTAAACTGATTAATAAATACAAAAAAACAGGGCGCTAGCGCCCTGTTTTTAAGTGATGAGGATTGTTATTACAAAGCCGCGTTAAGAATGTTGCGGCTAACCTCTAGGGTCGTTTGCTTGTCTTCGCCCAAGGCTACCATTTGGTGTTGTTCCAACTTGCTCAACAATACTTCTACGTCGCTAGCGCCTAAATCAATGTCGCTTAATCTCACTGGTACTTGCATGCTGCGGAAGAATGCTTCGGTAGCGGCAATTGCGTCGTTGATGCGTTGTTCGCTGTCGCCTTCGTTTATGCCCCAAATACGTTCGGCATATTGCAGTAATTTGTCGGCTTTGGCTTCACGACGAATCTTCATCACTGCTGGTAAGGTGATAGATAAACTGCGCGCGTGGTCTACGCCGTAGGCGGCGGTAAGCTCATGGCCTAACATATGGCTTGACCAATCTTGCGGCACGCCTGCGCCAATTAGGCCATTTAAAGCCATGGTGGCTGCCCACATAATGTTAGCGCGTACTTCTAGATCTTGAGAGGTTTCAGCGGCGAGTGCTTTTGGCCCTTCTTCAATCAAGGTTAGCAAAATCCCTTCAGCAAAACGGTCTTGAATTTTTGCGTTTACTGGGTAGGTAAGGTATTGCTCCATCACGTGGACAAAAGCATCAACCACACCATTGCTTACTTGGCGAGGTGATAAACTTAAAGTCACACTTGGGTCCAATACCGCAAACTTTGGACGCACCGCTAAGGCGTAAAAAGGCAACTTAGTACCATTGCGTGTTACTACTGCGGCAGGGTTAGTCTCTGAGCCTGTTGCTGGCAGAGTTAACACCGCACCCAAAGGCAGCGCTGATTCAACTGGGTGTTGTTTAGCAATAATGTCCCATGGGTCGTCACCTTTATACTCTGCAGCTGCGGCAATAAACTTACTGCCATCAATCACCGAGCCACCGCCTACCGCCAGAATGTAATCTAAGCCTTCAGCCTTTATTTGCTCAACGGCGCGCATTAAGGTGTCGTAACTTGGATTAGGTTCAATGCCAGAAAACTCAGACCATTGATGATTCTCTAAGGCTTTAGCAACTTGGTCATAGACTCCGTTACTTTTGATTGAGCCACCGCCGTAGGTGACTAGCACCTTAGCGTTAGCGGGAACCTCTTGGCTTAGAGACGCTATTTGTCCTTCACCAAAATGAATCTGAGTGGTGTTTTGAAATGAAAAGTTCAACATCATAATTCCTTAAAAAGGTGAGAGGGAAATTAGGCGAACTGTTGCAGTAATTTTTCTGCTGCCATTTCCGACGAGGCCGGGTTTTGTCCGGTAATCATTAAACCATCTTGTACCGCGAATGGGCTCCAGTCGGCAACTGATTGGTAATCAGCCCCACGTGCCTTTAACTCGTCTTCAAGTAAAAATGGTACAACTTCGGTGAGTTGCACGGCGGCTTCTTCGCTGTTAGTAAAACCAGTTACAGCCTTGCCTTTAACCAGTAATTGGCCGTCAGCTTGTTTAACGTTAAGCAGTGCCGCGGTAGCGTGACATACTGCAGAAACCGGCTTGTTTTGCTGGATAAAGCTTTCAAGCAAAGCGATAGATTGTGGGTTGTCGGTTAAATCCCACAATGGGCCATGACCGCCAGGGTAGAATACTGCGTCGTAATCGCTCGCATCAAGGTCTGCTAACTTTAGGGTGGTTGCAAGCTGTTGCTTGGCAGCATCGTCGTTGTCGAAGCGGCGTGTTGCGTCGGTTTGAAAATCTGCAAGTTCGCTGCTTGGGTCAATCGGTGGTTGGCCACCATTTGGAGAAGCTAAAGTAATTTCTGAACCAGCATCTAAAAACACGTAGTAAGGGGCGGCAAATTCTTCTACCCAAAAGCCTGTCTTGTGTTCGGTATTACCCAGTTGATCGTGAGAAGTTAGTACCATCAAAATCTTTTTTGCTGCGCTCATCTGTTTATTCCTTAATTTGCTTTTAGCTGATTGGCTACCGCCAAATACGGTAGCGATGAAAGCAGTGTAGACCCCAAGTTTGAATGCGACAATGCAGATTAAATAGACATGATTGGTAGAATAATTGATACAATGCAGCTGATGTAGCTGATGAGGGTTTGATGTGAGCGTTTCTTTTGAACAATTGAAAAGCATGGTGGTGTTTGCCCAAGTGGTGGAGCAGGGCAGCTTTAGTGCTGCGGCTAAGCAAATAGGCATTACTCGAGCAGTGGTGAGTTACCACGTTAAAAAGCTGGAGCAGCATTTAGGTGTGAGTTTGCTTAACCGCTCTACCCGCAGTTTGCATTTAACCGAAGCGGGTGAGCAGTATTATCAGCGATGCCACAATATTGCTGAGCAAGCAAAAGCTGCTAACCAGCAAATGGAAAATATTAAACAAGAGCCTGAAGGCTCGCTTAAAATTTCTTGCCCGGTCAATGCGGGCCTGCAAACCATTGTGCCTGCACTTAATCTGTTTCGAGCTTTGTACCCCAAAATCAACATTGAACTGGTATTAAGTGATGAGGTGGTAAACGTCATTCAAGATGGTTTTGATTTAGCCATTCGCGGCGCCGAACTAGAAGACTCTGGTTTACAAGCATCCAAACTCACGACCTTAAAGACCTGTTTATGTGGCTCGCCTGATTATTTGAACAAACAGGGGCGCCCCCAGCAGCCAGCAGATTTAGACGCCCATCAGTGGGTCATTTATACCGCAGGCTCTAATACTTTGCAGCTAACTAAGGGGTCTCGGTCTTTTAGTATCAAAACCAAGGGGGGTATTAGCACCAATAACGCAGCAGCCAGAACCGCTTTTATTGAAGGTGGGCATGGTTTAGGGCGGGTGCCCTTATATGATGCATTGCCAAAGATTAAAACGGGCAATTTAGAAGTATTGATGAGTGATTATCAGTTGCAAGATATTGATGTTTACTGCGTATTTCCAAAAGGGGCCACTAGCTCTAAAAAGCTGCGTTTACTGATTGATTATTTAAAGCAGTATTTAGCCAAGCAGGAGCAAACCAGCAATTTATTGCAATAAAGTTAGCGTGAGTACGCAACTCGCTAACACTATTCATAATGATTTTTAGTTGCGCCATGTTGAAGCTTGTTTAAAGCCTTGTTGCTGCTAAGCGAGTTGCGTAGGCTTTAGCTAACATTAACAACTGAGTGCCATAGTGTTTTTTATTATTGCCTTAAGCGCCACCTTCGCTTACGCCTTGCAAGGCGTATTAATGGCCAAAGTATATCGCCAATCCGACCCACTTAGCGCAGTAGCCTATCGCGGGCTAAGTTTATTGATTAGCATGTCGCCTCTATTGTTATTAGTACCGCGCTCGGCTTATGCAGATTTTGTTGGTCAAACGGGATACTTAGTTTTAGCGGCGAGTTTGGCTGCCCTAGGTAATTGGGCGAATGCCATTGCCTTTGTGCGTTTACCGGTTGGCATTGCTAGCGCCTTATCCATGGCATTCACCGCGTTATTTGTGGCCTTGCTAGGGCAAGTTTTTCTTGATGAACGCTTGAGTGCTCAGCAATGGTTAATGGGGGGATTTACCTTGGTGGCGGTGTTGTTACTGGGCGCTAGCCAAGCTCGGCGAGCTACACAGGTTGCGCTGCAAGCTTCCCTTCAATACAAACCGCTAGTGGGAATATTGGCGAGTGCTGGTTACGGCGCGCTAATGTCTTGCGCCCTGATATTGGTGGCCAGTATGTCGCGCTCTAGTCATCCTTTTTTAGTGGGTTATGCTTGGGAGGTGATGATTGGGGTCATGGCCATGTTAATGGCATTTGGCCGCGGTTTGTTTACCGTAAACAACGGTTTTCAAGGCATTAGTTTTACCCACTTTAAACAGATTCTTATTTATGCGTCACCTACCGTGATCGGCACGGGGTGTTACGCATTAGCGATGACTCTCGGCCCGCTGGCCATTGCTGCGGCAATATTAAGCACGATGATGGTATTTAGTATGGTCTTGGGTTTATGGCTATTGGGCGAGAAACCAAGCACTAAGCAATGGCTGATGATGAGCCTAGTGTGCATGAGTGTGATTGGCTTAAAATTGGTGGCCTAAGGTGTCAATTTAAAGCAAACAGCTAAGGGAAGAACATGACAAACGTAGAATACTTTTTGCTGTTGTTAGCAGCCATAACTAGCGGCGTAGTAGCTGGGATCTTTTTTGCTTTCTCCAACTTTGTGATGCCAGCCTTAGCAAGGCTAACCAATGAGCAGGGTTTAGCTGCAATGCAAAGTATAAATGTTACCGTGCTAAACCCTGGTTTTTTTATGGTGTTTATCGGGAGTGCGCTGTTAAGCCTAGCAAGCCTTATTTGGCAATTTACGCTTGCAGTAAGCATTAATTACTACGCAGTTGCGGCGAGCTTTAGTTACTTAATAGGCTGCTTTGCTGTTACCGCTTTGGCTAACGTACCTCGTAATAAGGCTCTAGCGCTTATTTCTAGTCAGACCGCTGTGAGTACCGAAGATGCGCAATATTGGCGGACTTACCTTCGGTCGTGGACTGCCTGGAATCATCTACGAACGGTGGCATCAGCGATGGCGATGTTGCTGTTTATCTTCGCGCTATAAAAAAGGCCTTAATCAAGAAGATAAGGCCTTAGTCGATTCAAGTTCGCTTATTTGTATGCGCCTGCGGCATAGTTTAACTCATAGCTATGGCTATAAATTTCTAAGATGTTACCAAACGGGTCTTCCATATAAATCATGCGGTAAGGCTTCTCACCTGGGTAATAGAAACGTGGTGCTTTCATGCGTTTTTTACCGCCCGCAGCAACAATTTTCTCGGCCAATTCTTCTACATTTGGATCTTGTACACAGAAGTGAAAGATACCGGTTTTCCAGTATTCAAAGTTGTCTTCAGGGTTCTCTTGATTGTTGAATTCAAACAGCTCAACACCGATACGATCACCCGTAGATAGGTGGGCAATACGGAATCTTTGCCAACCACTGCCAAATACGTCGGTACACATTTCACCAATCGCACTATCGTCTTCCGTAATTTCGGTCGGTTCCATAATTAGGTACCAACCCAATACTTCGGTATAAAATTTTACAGCGGCTTCTAGGTCTGGCACTGAAATACCAATGTGCGAAAAAGTACGCGGGTAAGGGTTGTTAGTTAACTGCATGTCTAGCTCCACCAGTGATTTGATGGTTTAAGTTTAGTGCGGCATAATAAAAACATTAAATTATCTTTAATTATTAAATTGATAAGATTTTATTATGATTAATCTAGACTGGTTGCAAACCTATTGTACGTTGGTTGAGACAGGGCATTTTACCCGAACGGCCGAGAAGCTGGCGATGACACAGCCAGGTGTTAGCCAACAAATACGTAAACTGGAAGATCATTTTCAAACGCCTTTGCTGCAAAGAGAAGGCAAAAGCTTCAACTTAACGGAAGCGGGCCACAAGGTTTATCAGCAAGCGCAGGTAACTCTGGCTCAACTGAGTGGATTAGAGGTGAGCCTAAAGCAAGATGATCCACATACTGGCTTATGTAGAATTGCCAGCCCCGGTAGCTTAGGTTTAAAGCTATACCCCAGTTTATTGGACTTACAACAGCAGCATCCTAAGTTAGTGTTTGACTATCAGTTTGCGCCTAACGCGCGAATTGAGCAGCTATTGGCAGAACGCCAGTTAGACTTAGGCTTTATTACACGCCCTTCGCAGTTGAGTGAGTTAAGCGCACAAGTTTTTGCCAAAGAAGCCTTACTGCTGGTGACCCCGGCCAGTTGCAATAAGCCTAACTGGCAAGCCTTACAAAACTTAGGTTACATTGATCATCCAGATGGTGCTCATCATGCAAATTTGTTGTTGTCGGCTAACTATCCCGAGTTTGAACAACTTGAGCAATTTAGACTTCAAGGCTTCTCAAACCAAATTTCCCTGATCTTAGAACCGGTGTCTCGAGGTTTAGGTTTCACAGTATTACCAGCCCATGCCGTGGCCGCTTTTTCTGAGCCCAGTAAAATAGCCATTCATCACTTAGCTAAGCCAGTAGATGAGACCATTTACCTAGTGCAGCGCCGCTATCAACAACTGGCTAGCCGTTTTAACTTGGTGTCACAAATTATGCAGCAGGGCTTAACAGCGAACGATAACTAAGCAAGTTGAACAAAGAGTGACTTACATCACATTTAGGTGCCCGTTCACCTTAAGCGGTATTTTTTCAACAGTTGAACTATTAATTATTGATTAATAAGCATTTTGTTTAGTTAGGTTCACATTTTAGTGTCAGCTATTTTTACATATATCAACATTAGATTATTGCTTTTAGATTTAAGTCTTTGTAATTAAAGGTGTTGATATATAGGACTATTTTTTGCATCCCTGCGCGGGCAATGACCAAAATAGCAAGGAAAGCGGAAAGTGAAATTATTACAAAAAATAACAATATCGAGCATGCTTTTATTAAGCATGGTGTTTTCTCAACAATCAGCAGCCACAGTGATCGCACTAGATCCACTGGAAGATGTGATTGTAACCAGCGACATTTTTGATTGGGTATGGGCTTCACCTTGTTCAGGTGGCTGTAGCCAGTTAGTCGATAACTGGGAATATGCAGGCGGGCTTTACGATGATGCCTTAAATGCAGCTTTAGGTGTAAGCATTTGGCGTTTTGCCAGTGTAGAGGAATTTGCCAATATCCCAGCCAGAAGTTTGTTTAAGGATACGGAGATATGTGCTGCGCAATACTTTGACAATAGCCACAGCCACTGTGACTTTAACGACTCAATCTCACGCCAACCTAACGGCGGTTATCAAGAAACCTTATTGGTTCGTTTTAACAATATCCCGTTAGCGGCACAAGTCAGTGAACCAGCAAGCCTAGCAATTATGTTGTGTGGTTTATTGGGTTTGGCGTTGCGTCGCCGCACTTAATGAGTATTTAGTTAGCTCCACCTTTAGATTTATTGATTTAAGCCTGCATCATTGCAGGCTTTTTATTTTTATCATATAAATCTGCATCAAGGATGATTTGGAGAGCATGGAATATGCTGGAGCGGCAGCAATTAGCTAAGCGGCTAAAAACTGGGGATTTAGTCTTTTTTTCGGGTAAAGGCTTAAGCAGTGACATTATTCGTTACGGCACGTTTAGTAAGTGGAGCCACGTGGGTATGGTATTGCAGTTAGACCAATACGACTTTACGACCATGTGGGAAGCGGTTCCCGGCACTGGCGAGCAATGTCTCTATAGCCAGCAACTCAGCAATGGGGTGCAAGTGGTAGCTTTACATGAAAGAGTGAAAAAACACTTTGGCAGTATTTCAGTTCGCCAACTAATGGGGGGCGAGTTAGCAGATGTTGCAATTGCTGAACTCATGAGCTTACTAGAGCGCTTAAAAGGTCGGCATTACGAACAAAGCTTTTGGGAGTTAGCACGCGCTGGCTGGCAGGGGCCTTTTGGTGAAAACCAAGAAGATTTATCGTCGTTGTTTTGTAGTGAATTAGTGGCAGCCGCCTACCAATGTATGGGCTTGTTGGGCGGGGATAAACCCTCTAATGAATATACGCCAGCTAACTTTTCTGAAGACCAACTTACTCAACTAAATAATGGCTTTTACCTTTCACGGGAAGTTGATCTTTTTTCTACGGATTAATCGGCGTGGCGTTTTGACCAAGAATTGGAACCTTCTTGGTTAACGGCTTTAACAGCCCTTGAAAAAGGACGCCTTGGGAAGAGAGAGTAAATCGAGAACAGCTACTCCAGGAGTGATACCAAGGCGTCAAAACAGCTTTAATTAGTTAAGTGACCAATCGCCTCCTAGGCTTTTATGTAAACCCACAATGGTGTTAGCGGTTTGAAGTTTTGCCAGTATCTGCGCATCTTCTAGTAGGTTTTGTTGGCGCTGTGCATCAAGCACCGCTAAGTGATCAATTAGCCCTGCGCGATAGAGCGAATCTGCTTTGCTTAATGCAAGATCTGCCTGAGCACTCGCCTGTTCTATGTTGCTAGCAAACTCTTGGCTATTGCCATAGGCCATTAACATGGTTTCAACTTCGATAAAGGCTGAGTTTACCGATTGTTGGTAGTGAAGGGCGCTGTTGTTGAAACGCTGTTGTTGCATTTCTACCATTGCCTCGTGGCGTCCACCATCAAATAGGGTCCATTGCACGCCTACGCTGGCTAACCAAGCACCGGAATCGGCTTTGAATAAATCATCAAAGTTTTTAGCACTTAAACCTGGTCCACCGGTTAAGAAAAAGCGCGGGTAGTTTGATACTACTGTTGCCGCCAGTTCTTGGTTTACTGCTGCCATTTCCCGCTCTGCAATACTAATATCTGGGCGTTGAGTGAGTAAATCTGATGGTAATCCAACCGGAATTAAACCATTAAATGTTGGTAGCTTTTGTGGCTCTGCAAGTTGCGCAGTAAGTTGCGAAGGGCTTTGACCCAGAACCAGTGCGATACGATTTAAATGCACGTTCTCAGCACTATTAAGCTGCGGTAAAGCAGCGCGGCTTAAGGCGAGGGCACTTTGCGCTTTGGCTACATCTAGCTCCGAGCCATAACCACTCGAAGTCAGCGATTTCACTAACTTAAGCACTGTTTCTTGTTCGCTAATATTACGTTTTGCAATGGCTATACGTTGTTGCGCGCCGCGATATTGTAAGTAGTTATTAACGATTTCGGCGCTAACCAAGGTATGCATTCCTTGGTGGTATATTTTGGCTTGCTCTCCACGAATTTCTGCAGCGCTAACTTGCTTGTTAATGCGCCCGAACAAATCCATTTCCCAGCTCACGTTGGCTCCGGCAAAAAAACCGCCATTTTGCCGTTCAAGTAAATCCAGTTGGCCACCGCTTATTGGGTTGTCTATGCCAAAGGCTGGGCCGGTTAAGGGGCCATTTTTACTCAGTTGATAACTGGTGTAACCGCCGCCTAAGCTAACAGTGGGCACTTTAAAAGAGGCTACTGCGCTGCGGTAAGCTTGCGCTGCTTGAATACGGTTTGCCGCCATTTTTATATTCAAGTTTTGCTGCTGAGCTTGCTCAACCAAACTGTTCAAGATTGGGTCATTAAACTGGTGCCACCAACCAGCGGTCACCGTTTGCTGATTGTCAATTTGATTGGCTTGCTGCTTAGAGTAGCTGCTGTCGATTTCAAGATCGGGCACCTGATATTCAGGTCCCATAGAACACGCACTCAGCATTGCCGATACCACCAATAAAGACAGCTTGCTGAGCTTATGAGTAGGTAGATTAGTTGTTTTCATGATTAAGCTCCGAACAAGGTTTAGCTTCAAGCTGTGCTTGAGTTTGTGGCTCTTCACGATAAAAAATGCGATACCAAGCAGGCATAATAATTAGCGATAAGAAGGTAGCTACGACGAGGCCACCAATAATAATGGCTGCCATTTGGTCGAACAGGCGGTCACTTAATAGCGGCACCATACCTAATGCAGTGGTTAATGCCCCCATAGAGATAGCCATTGTTCGGTTTAGGGTCGCTTCAATAATTGCATCACCAATACTGCGGCCTTGTTTGCGCTCTAATTCAATTTGGTCGATCAGTACAATGCCGTTTTTGATGATCATTCCCGATAGGGCAACTGCACCAGTTAATCCCATAAAGCCAAAAGGTTTATCAAAGAGGAACAGTGTCCAAGCACAACCAATGGAAGCCAATGGAAGGGTAATGAGGATGATTGCTGGTTGCTTAAGGCCGTTAAACAAAGCCACCATAATAATTACCATCATCAGTACCGCTTTTGGTATTTGACTCAAAGTGTCGTCGAGTGCGCGTTTTTCGTCGTAGTATTCACCACCCCATTCAAAGCTATAACCATATGGCAATTCTATCGCCAATATTTGCTCTGCTAGGTCTTTACGCACGTCTGATGGTGTTTCTCCAAATACCGCTGCTTGAGCAGTGATAATAGGCACACGGTTACGACGCCAAATAAGGCTTTGCTCTTCACGCATTTCAAAGCCGTCTACTACTTGGCTTAGTGGTACGCTGTGTAAACCTAACAATGAGCGAACTGGTAGGTTTTCTAGCTGAGCAATATCGGTATTAGTGCTTTGTAGTTTGATAGGCAAGGTTTCGTCGCCTTGGCGTAATGCACCTACCACTACGCCGCTCGAGGCGCGTTGAATCGCTATTGCAATATCGCTGCGGTTGATGCCGGCTCTGCGCATTTTATCTTGATTAGTAATAGGCACTAATTGCTTGCTCGTTTGACGCCAATCATCCCTTACATATTTGGTATTTGGGTGAGCGGCAAAAATGGCTTGAGCCTCGTCAGATAAGTGTTGCAATACTTGCGGATCAGGCCCTTTAAAGCGAGCTTCAAGCGCAAACTTGTCTTTAGTGGCAAGTTTTAAGTCTCTAAAGCGTGGTTCTGCATTAGGGAATTGCGTTAATAACCAACGGTCGCCACGCTCTACCAATGCTTGAATAGAGTCAAAATCGCGTGCGTTGATTAAAATTTGGCCGTAGCTGCTGTCGAAAGGTTCTGGTTCAACAGTTACCGAGAACCGTGGCGCGCTGGCACCAATGTAGCTTGAAATGCCGGTAACTTCAGGTTGCTGCAATAACCATTGTTCTATTTTTTGCATGTCGCGCGACACTACTTCAGTTTGCCCACCGTTAGGCAGCCAATAATCCAAAAATAGGATGGGTCGGTCCGAGCCAGGCATAAAGTTAATGGCAATTTTAGGCACAACTAATGCGGTGACTAGCAAAGCTGGTATCACTAACGCGATAGCGCTAACAGGTTTGGCCACAACCCAAGAAAGTGCACGGCGAGACAGCTTACTTATCTTAGGTTCGTCTTGGCCTTCTTGGCCGGGTTTGTTTTTGATAAAGGCCCAACACATTAATGGTGTTAAGGTCATTGCCACTAGCCACGATAACAACAATGAGCTGCACAATATCTGAAATACCGAGATAGAAAACTCAGCCGCATCGGTTTGCGAAAGCAATACTGGCGTCGCGCCCATAATGGCAATAACCGTAGCTGCAAGCAGTGGCACCGAGGTTTCTTTTACGCTGCTGGTGGCCGCTTGATAGCGCTCCATACCTTGAGCAAGTTTAGATTTGAACATATCGGTAATCACAATGGCATTATCTACCAGCATACCGAGGGCCAAAATAAATGATCCAACCGAAACGCGTTGTAAATCAATGCCAGCAATTAGCATGTAAATCAGCGTAACCAGCAGGGTAATAAGCAAGCTGCTGCCTACAATGGCTGCACTGCGAAGACCCATGAAAATCCACAGCACGGCAACCACAATCACAATACTTTCAACTAAGTTCGTCACAAAGTTATTGATAGATTTTTGCACTTCATCTGGTTGAAACGCGATGGTGCCAATCTCGGTGCCTACAGGTAGTTCGTTGGTGTAATCACTCAGTACTTGTTTTAAGGCATCACCTAGCTCTACAACGTTGATACCGTTCACTGGACTCACTGCAACGGTAATGGCTGGTTTGCCATTAAAGCGGCTTTGCGAAAGGGCGGGTGTTTGATAGTCAAGGTACACATCGGCGATGTCGCCAAGGCGAATCAGGCCAGAACCTAAATCGGCTACTCCTGATTTAAGCAAAAAGTTTTGAATGTCGCTAACGCTGCTAAAAGTACCGCTTTGGGTCACTCTAATTCGTTCTTCGCCTAGCTTGAAGCTACCAGAATCGAGCACCATGTTTTGGGTAGTAAGCTGATTAAAAATTTGCGCACTAGACAGTTTATGCTCGGCCAAGCGTTCGCTGGGTAAATCAATAGTTACGATTTGCTGGGCTGCCCCATGTAACTCAACTTTCTTAATCCCTTCAACGGCTTTTAAGCGGCGCTGTAGTTCTTTAGCGTGGTGTTTTAGCTCTGCCGGGGAGGTGTCTTCACCGTAAACAGCAAACAGCATGCCGTATACCTCAGAGAACTCATCTTGCACTACGCTGATTTGCGCACTCATTGGTAGTTCTAGTTTTACGTCGTTTACTTTACGGCGCAATAAATCCCATTGCTGAGGCAATTCTTCTGACGAGGTATTCTCTTTAAGATCAACAAAGATCATCGAACTACCAGGGCGGGAGAGGCTACGTAACTTCCACACCGAGCCCATTTCTTGGAGTCGAGTCTCAATTTTGTCGGTGACCTGCAGCTCCACTTCCTCGGCTGAGGCGCCAGGATATAAGGTTAACACTACGGCGCTTTTTACGGTGAACGAGGGATCTTCTAGCTTCCCTAAACCGATGTATGAACCAATACCGGCGATGATACATAACACGGTAAAAAAGCATACAAAGGTACGTTGCCTAATGGCGAATTCAGCTAAGTTCATCTCACCCTTCCTTCGTTTCTAGCAATTCGCCTACTGGTTGTCCGTCTTTGAGGTAGCGGCTTCCTGCCACAATCACTTTATCTTGAGGGGAAAAGTCACCCGTTACACACACTTGTTGCTGGGTTTGATTAACAATGTTGGTGGCAACCGCATCCACTGTGTTAGCGGTGACGCGAAAAACGCTGACCTTAGCGCCATTTAATACCAATGCTGAATGAGGCAAGCAGTAACGCGTTTGTTCTGATTGCTCTTGGGCTAAAGCGAGTTGAATTGCTTTACCTGGGTAGGTTTCTACGGTGCTGTTTTCGAGGTCAAACTTTACCGTGTAGGTTTGCTTGATAAGATCTGGCACGGTGGCAATTTCGCTTACTGTGGCGGTGATACCCTCGGGGTGCTTGTGCCAAGTAATTTGGGCGCTTTGGCCTACTTTAAAATTAACGATTTGGTTTTCTGGTACGTCTATCACCGCTTCCAGTTGCTCTGGTTTGTGCAAGGTAAACACGCGCAGCGCAGGAACAGCTTGCTCGTGATTATCAACAAAGCGTTGTGCTACTACGCCGTCAAAAGGCGCGCGTAACTCGGTGTAGCGTAAGGCGTCTTTAGCCCGTTGAATGTTTTGATTAACCACCTCTACCGTTGCGTCGGCACGTTGTTTACCACTTAATGCGCGGTTTAAGTTAACCGGGGCAATCGCATTGTCTTGGCTGGCTTGTTCTATTCGTTGGTATTCGTTGTAAGCCAGCGCCTGTACAGATTTAGCTTCGGCGAGTTTGGCTTGCAGTTCTAATAGACTCACTTGGTAATCATGCGGGTCTAAGCGCGCTAACAATTGGCCCTTTGTTACCGCTTCGCCGCTTGTGACAAAAACATCTGTGATAGTACCAGGCACTCGGAACGCCAGCTTAGAACTGGTGCTTGATTGCAATACTCCGCTGTAATGCTGACTAACAGCTTGGCTGCTTGCGGTTAAGCTAATTACTTTAACGGGGCGTAATTTGCTAACGGTTGTTTCTACTGCTTGTTCATTACTACAAGCACTTAGCAAAGTTGCGCTAAGTGCAATGGCGAGGTAGGAGTGTTTCATTGCGTGCTCCGGTGACTAGGTTGAGAGCAGGCATGGTAAACAGTTTTAAGTGCGCTATCTGCTAGCGCTTCTGTTCTTATGTGTCACGCATATCGTGACAATCACATATACTCTGGTACACGAGAAACAATATGGTCGAGTAACAAACGCGCAGTATGGGTGAGGCCGTTGCGGCTTGGGTATACCATCCATGCCTCTTCCGATGAAGAAAGGTAGTCTTTCATTAAGTGACACACTGTGCCCTTTTCAATCATTGGATAAGCCAGTATGTAAGGCACTAGCGCTATACCCAATCCGGCTTCTACCGCCTGGGCTATATGGGCATAATTATTACTAATATGGTGATGAGACACTTCAATTTCTTGATTAGAGAATTGCCAACGATTTTCCAGTTTCTGGCCATAACTTCGATAAATAATGCAGCTATGCTGCAGCAAGTCTTGCGGGGTATTGGGAACGGGATTGTGGCGTAAATACTCCGGACTGGCGACAACAACTTTACTAAAGCCGCCCAGTTTTCTGGCAACAAAGCTAGAGTCGTCAAGAGAGCCTACATACATGGCCATATCAAGGCCGTGCTCAAATAATCCTTGGTAACTTTCATTAGAGTAACGGGCTTCTACATTAATGTCTGGATAGCTTTTCCTAAAGCTTTTTAGTATGTCGATAACATAGTGATCGCTGCCTACGTTTACCCCCATTTTCACTAAACCACTTGGGCTAGTGGTATGGCTGTGAAGTGCGCCATTAGCGTCGTTTAGCCGGCGAATAATGTCTTGCACACTTTCGTAGTACTGCTGGCCTTGGCTAGTCAGGTTTAGCTTACGAGTGGTGCGTACAAACAGCCGTGTACTTAAGCTTTGTTCTAATTCATTAATACGGCGACTCACGTTGGCTCTGGGCAGGTCTAGAGAATGTGCTGCTGCGCTAAAACTGCCTGATTCCACCACTTTAATAAATAGAGAAAGATCTTCAACTCGCATAATAAATTGTCACCAAATTAGATACAAACTTAGCGAAGACTAACAGTATTAGTGACTAATTCAAACCGTAGTAGCTTGCTTCAAAAGCCCAATAAGGCTGTTTAGCGTTTGCGCATAAGCCGAGTATTCCCCTGTAAGCTGAACTGAAAGGTCCACGTTTAACACTAAAGCCTTTAGTCGCTAAAGTGAGCGCCATAACGAGTAGATAATCGGTAAAGCAAGACTGAGCAACGTTTAGCTTATTTGATAATGAGTTTAAGTTCTCGCAGCTTATGCGGCTAAGGATCGCCGCTCTTTTTTAAAGGGCATTTCATATATTTAAGGTAATTAAAATGAAAAAAACGATTCTAGCAGTAGCCATCTTAACTCTGCCTCTTACTGTTTTAGCGGAGCAAACTAGTGAAGCGGAAACAGACATTAACTACGGTGACCCCACCGCAACGTTTAGCTCTGTGGGCTTGTCTCGCAGTAATGACCGGACTCAAATAAATAGCACTTTTGGTTGGGGCGAAGGCCATATGATCTTTGCTGACCTTGGCGCAGCAGATAAAAAAGACGCTGATAATAAAGTTGATTTTGACTATCGCCTTCGCTATTTCAAAGTGAACGACGGCTTGGGCTATTCAGTAGATGTTATGGGTGACCGAAATACCACTACAGCTTTGGTGGGAGGGATGTACAAGTTTGACATTACGCCCAATATCTCTCTATTCCCAATGCTCTACGCCGGCAAAATGAGCAGTAAAATAGATATGCCCATTAAAGACAGTACCGAAACCTTTAAAGACTCAAATTTAGTACAAGGTGGCTTATATGCCATGTATGCCTTTGATGACGGACATTGGTTATACGCTAACCCAAGAGCTACCTATGTTAGTCGTGCTAAAGATTTTATCCCGCAGGTAGAAGTAGGCGGCGGTTACATGGTGTTAGACAACGTATCGGTAGGCTTTAAGGTTGAACATACAGCAGATAGCAAAGTATCTAAAAAAGACACCGTAGGTTGGCTGCAGGCCAGTATGTACTTTTAGTAATAACCAGGGCGTAAACTCAGTGGTGCTTAGCGTTGCTGAGTTTAGGCCTTAGATCTGCATTGGTTCGCGAATACTCCGGTAGCAAGAGCGCTTAGTTAAAGGCATAAAAAGCAGGTGCTTTCCGTAATTTTATACATGTAATCTGCGATTCATTCTTTCCCCAAAGGCTTTCAATCTCTGGTAATGATATTTTTGTTATTTTTAGAGCTGGGTAGCTGATGTAGCGTAGGAAAGGTGATAGCCTTTGTATTATAAAATACGTTGAAAGAGGAAAGATTCCTTGTTTAAACAAGAATTTTTTCTTCTTAATAAGCTGTTAGAGCACCAGTAATCAGCATGGATGAGCATATGAAGTTTGGTGAAATTTGGGACAAATTCGAATTATACATAATGTCACTTTGGTTTCTATTCTTCTTAATCATTGTGATTACAGTGGATATACCAATGTGCTTTGGGGAAAACTGCCAATACATTGGATTTTGGGAAGTTATTAAGAAAAATATCGTTCCTGCTATTTCTTTGTTGTTAGTTCTATTCGGTATTGTTTTTTATTACCGTTTTGATTATAGAGTTGCCGGAAGTAAGAAGTTACCAGTCGAAATTACAGAGATAGAAGATCTTAATTATGAACACCTTACATTTTTAACTACGTACATTATCCCTTTAATTTGTTTTAACCTTACTAGTACAAGATACCTGATAGCTTTGGCATTTTTGTTAATTGTTATTGGTATTATTTACGTAAAAACAGATAAATTTTATGCTAACCCGACTCTTGCTGTTTTAGGCTTTAGACTTTACAAAGTGACGGTGAAGTCAAGGACGGGAATAAAAGAAAATATTGTTGTAATCACAAAAGATAGGTTAAGTGAACTTGATCAATTAAAAACGTTAGATTTAGATAAGAAAGTTTATTTTGCGAGGAAAGTCGAATGACGATTGAAAACTTAAAGGAAGGAATTTCATCAGTTATAACAGCGAGAGGATGTTCTGCTGAATTTTTCTTTCTTTTAGATGGTGATGAAGGAATGTGTGTTAAATCTGTTGATATTAACGAAGTAGATCAAACTAAACTGTCAGAGATGTTTACTGAATCATTGAGTAATAATATTCTCCTTAATGATGATCTTTCACTTATTCCAATATCAAGTGCAGATGACCGTAAGAATGCAATTTATGAATACGATTTAGAAGATGTTCCTGAAGAGTTATCAAACTTAAAAAAAATAATTGAAAATGAGGAGTTTGATACTTTTTCATTTAATTATGATTCATTAAAACAACTCGAAGGTGTACTCATTTTAATTGGTAATCAAGACGTCCAGCTTGCCATTTATAAACATCATTACCCAATTACTTTACTACAAAAAGATAGTGGCTTCAGTCTAACTAAAATGCGTGGTTCAAATAGGTTTCAGAAGCTAGATCAAGATATTCTAAAAATTGACCCTAAATTTCAGTTCATTAAGTTGAATGGTAAGTACTATATCCTAGACATTAAGGCATTAGAAAGATTCTTTGGTTTCCACGATGCTATCAAAAACATTGCCAGACAGGGGGTTGAGAATATTAAATCATCAGATTTAGTAATGAATTGTGCTGTGTTTGAAGCTCGACTTGATGATATAACCTTTTCAAGGAAATTAGTTAAATCAGCTAGTGAATCTCCAGTGCTATCAGTAATTCCTAATCGTGAAATATTATCTTTTACAAACACTCACCCTGCATTAAAAGGTAAGTTTAAATATAGTTCCGATGGTTCTCAATTTGATTTGAAAACTAAGAAGTCTCAAAATTTATTTCTTAAATTATTAAATGACGATTTCTTACAGTCGGAATTAACTAAAAAATATTATGAAAGTGTTGCAAAAGATAATATTGAAGAAACTGTTGCTGAAAGTGCAGCATAATGGTGCTCTAACAAATAGGAATAGGTGTCGCGCAGCCGACACCTTATTCGGGTGTTGAACAAGCCCAATGCTCTCTTCTATAGTAAATAACGGTGTTGATGTTGGCGGGGCCAAAGCCTTGTTAGTTTTGGAATAAAAGGGGTCAGAGTCACTTTAACTCGCTGGGTTTATATACTTTCACCTGTCATTTTGATAGTAATCGATAGCCTAGCGGTTATTGCCTTGTTGAATGATATGTACTGCTACTCTGGGGTAGGGGGCGCGCAGTTTCCTCGTTATCAATAGTCACCTTAAGTTGCGGTCTTAAAGGCATAAGCAGTTTAATTTTACTCTTTTTCGAGGAAGTGATGAGTTCAATTCAAATTCAATTAGAAGATATATTCGAGTTCTTAAAAGCGAATAGAGACTTTAATCTTCGTCTACAGGAGCAATTTTTTCTACCTGTATTATGTGTAGATGGCAGCGTTAACCCTAAAGTAATTAACCTTCTATATCATGTCGCGAATACTCAGAGCCAGCCAAAAATTGATCTTTTAGCTGAGTTTTATAAAACCGTGTATCGGAATGTTGAAAAAACAGAGAGCTTTGCAAGTTTTGTAGAGTTACTTACAGGAAAAGAAAGCCTGTTGTTTAGTTACCTTTACAAAGGGTTACGAGCAAAAAAAGGTTGGGGAGACAAGACTGCGGCTCTATTTACAAAAGTGGTTTACCAAGCTCACAATAAGTTAAGCGAAAATTGTCATTTTTGGGCTGATACACCTAAGCACATCTCTAAGGGAGATGAAATATGGTTGCCAGTAGATGCTGTTATCATCCATATATTTAAACAGCTAGGTATGGATAAGCCAAATTTCTCGAAAATTAATAAACTAATTAAGCAATACTACAAGGGTAGTGATCTAGAAGTGTGGGATGACCTGTGGTTTTGGGGATTCATCACCCAAAAAGGAACAGGTAATACTCGGAAAACAGAATGGAACGAGAATAAGTATTGGTCGTTAACTCATTCTGATAAAACCCCATCAGTAATTCGTAAAATTAAAGAAAAATCAATAGAGTTTATCGGTCTATTGGAAAAACAAATATAACAAAGCATTTAAGACGGATTCGCAACGCTTGGCAATTTCAGTTTGGGTCGGCTTCAATGCTAAATGTGGCAAGGTTTAAGGTTTAAGGTTTGTTGGTGTTGTTCACCACTTAATGCAGCGTTATGTTGTAGGAAAAAAATGGACTTAAGCATCTACAACATTGAGCTTTTAGCTTCAGAGCATATCAATGAAGTCACGTCACTTTGGCGTGAATCAATGATGGAAGCTCTAGGCATACAGCCAGTTCACTCCTTTGAGTCACAGGCTTACTTTCTTGAACATATCCTACCTAGTAGCCATCAAGTGTTAGTTATTGTCCGTATTAATAGCTCTCATCCGGTTGCCTTTATGGCCTGCTCAGAAACAGAAATAAGCCAGCTATACGTTTCACCTAAATTCCAAGGAAAAGGTATTGGCTCGTACTTACTAAGCCAAGCTAAAGAACAATCTAGTGGTTTACTTACTTTACGGACGTTTGAAGCAAATGAAAAAGCACAGAGGTTCTATCGTGCACATGGTTTTGTTGTTCTGCCTGGAAACAGTGAAAATGAAGAAGGGCTTCCAGACTTAGAGTGTCGGTGGGAAGGTTAGGCTTACAACATAACAATGAGTGATTCACAACACTTGGCGCCCTCACATCAAGTCAGTTTAGTGTTTATAGCACAATGGTTTAGGTAAGGTTTTAGCGTAGTTCACACCTTAATTTGGCCTTACTTCTCGACTGGCGCATTTGCTAAGCCCAACAAAAAAGCCCTCAACAACGAGGGCTTTTTGCAATTTATCTTCTGTTTAGTTTTTAGAAAAAGTAGGCCATGTTTACTTGTACAAAGCTGTCTTTGCTAAAGGCATAAGTGGGGTCGGCTAGGTCGTCGGCGTCAATGTACCAAAGGTCTAACTCTCCCTTCCAGTTATCGCCAAAACGTCGGCTGGCTTCTAGTGTCACCACATTGGTGTTGTAGTCTAAATCAATGGCTCCGCCTAACAAAAACTCGGTACTTTGGGCGTCGTTTAATACCAAGCGAGCGCCTAGGTAGAGATCGTTTTGAAAGGTAGAGGTGGCCTCTTTGCCGTCACTATTCCAGTTATATTCGGTGAGCAGGCCTAAATCGGCAATGCTGTCGAATAGACCTACCAAGGTGTATTCATAACCACCCACTGCCGCAGTGTAATTATTGCTGTTGGTGTTGCGATACAAACCTTCAAACTTCCATAACCAATCGCCTATGGTGGCTTGAAGATCTACGCCAAGCTGGTCCATTTGCTCGTAGTAGGGCGTGAGCGTGCTACCTCCGTTACTAGGGAGCAACAAAGGGTCGCGGTTGGTGCCACGAAAGTAAGCGGTACCTACATCCCAATCACCAAAGGTTTGCGCCCAGCGTAGGGCAAAATCAACATGTTTGTTTTCTGCGCCTGATTCGTATTGGGCATTGTCTTGGTCTACCGGTAAGGGCGGGCGAAAGCGACCATCAACGCCTGCAAAGGTGCGCTCTCTAAAGCCGGGTAAAATGAACACATCCCAAATGCCCGAGTCTTGATAGGTATTGAAGTGCACCATTGGTTGGCCGAGCTTTTCGTCGCCATCGGGAGATTCGATAAAATCTGTTTGATTAATCACATCTACCAAGTGCTGAGTTTCGGTAACGCCCCAAAACACTTTGGCAATACCAATTTCTAGCTCATATTCGTCAGCCAAATGCAGCCATTTAAGCTCACGAATGTCGGCATGGCTGCGTTCGCTATCCATCGAATCGGCGCGGGCGAAGGGAGTAAAAGTAATGCTATCTACGCCGTCATTCCACTCCCAGTACAACTCGGGCTCAGCGCTAATTGATCCTTGGTGTTGCTGGTCTTGATGAGGTAATGCACCTTCTTCAAAAAAGCCTCGATATTGCACGGCAATATTGCCGCGCAGCTCCATGGCTGCGCTACTAAAGCTGGCAAATACCAAGCTGCAAGCAAGCGCTAGCCTAGTGTTAGATACAGTCATTAGCGGGCTCGCTTAAGCTTATTTTTGTTGAAGTCAGACTCTTTTACACCGGTTTTAAACTGATAGTTATTCCAAAACATTTCAGTCTTTTTATCGGTTTGGTGATTCACCATTAGCATTTTTGAAGGACGCCAGTGTTTATCAGCATAAACTTGGTAGTCGGTCATGGTGAGGGTTTTAAGCAATTGGCCTTTGCGGTCATAAAACTCGACCTTATGAACGCGGTAGGCCTCTTTATCCATCCAGGTTATTTGTTTGGTATAGCCTGAGTATTTATCGACAGGCACATTTTCAACTACGTAGCTGTCGAAGCCGGCTACGGTTTCATCGCGCAAATAGGTGTAAGTGTACTTTTCTACTTCAAATGAACTTAAGTCTTCAAAAGCAAATTCACTGCCCATGTAAGGGCCTGATTTGTTGCGCGAGCCGATGCGTTTTACCCGCTTAAGTGCAGGTAAGTACAGCCATTGCTCATCAGGCTCTAAGGCATGAGAAAAGCTTAAAAAGGCAGTGCCTTTAACATCGGCTGGGTGATCAAACACACTCAGCGCTTTGTCGCCATCATCTGCCACTTCTAAGGATTGAATACGAATTGAGCGAGTGCTTTTGTCACCTTGTGCGTTGTACAGAATCATTTCGGTTTCCGCTTTAGAGTCAACCCAACCCAGATCAAAGGCTTTACGCTCGGTGGCGATGCGTAAACCTTTTTCCTGTTCGGTTTCTGCTAAGGCTTGTTGGCTGCCGAGCATAGCCACCGTAAGCACTAATGCTTGAGTCATCCATAATTTAAGCGGTTTTTTGTTGAAGTGCTGCTGCATGTTCTGCTCCCTTTGCGCGGTCAAAGCTAATCAAAAGTAATGGTAGTAGTAAGAAGTCGATGGCTAAAGCGACGGCGATAATGATTGAGGTTAATAAACCCATATTTGAGTTGATGGTAAAGGTTGAACCAATAAGTACCGAGAAACCTACTACCAATACCGCAGTGGTAATGGCCAAGGCTTTACCCACACTGACAAAGGCATAACGCACTGCATCCTCAGTGCTCTTTCCTAGCCTGCGGGCGTATTGGTATTTGGTGAGAAAGTGCACCGTATCGTCCACTACAATCCCTAAGGTGACGCTAATCACGATAGATAAACCCAAGTTGATGTTGCCATCAATTAATGCCCAAATGCCAAAACCAATACCTGCAGGCACTAAGTTTGGCAACAAGCTAATAAAGGTGAGCCGCAACGAGCGAAGTGAAATTCCAATCAGTACCGAGATAAGCACCAAGGCCCAAAATGCGCCTTTTAAGGCTTGCGGCATGTTACGTTCGCCAATGTGAGCAAACATAAGGTTAGGGCTAGCTGCAATTACGTGGTATTCCGGCGCGTTTATTTGCCACCATTCTAGCGAGCGCTGCTCTAGGGCTATCATGCCAACAGAACCCATGTTTTTAGTGGTAATGGTTAAGCGTGAAGCTGATTTGTCTACGTTGATTTGATTATTCAAATCTAAGCCATAGGGTAGGCTCATTTCATACATTAATAGGTATTGCGCCGACAACTCTCGCTGCTCTGGTATTAAATAGTAATTGGCATCGTCACCATGCATGTTTTTGTTTAAACGGCGCATGATGTCGGAAATACTATTCACATTGTCTATTTCTGGCTGCACTCTTAACCAAGCACTAAAGTCGGCTACCGTTTGCATGTAGTTTGGCTGGTTAATGCCGCTACTTTCACCGCTTCTTATTTCATAAGAAATGGTGGTAATCCCAGATATATTCTCCTCCATAAAGTCGGTAGATTGCCGAAAGTCCACCTGTTTGCTGAAGTACTCGGTGGCCACATCGTTGAGCTGATTTCTGGGAATCATCGCTAAAAAGCCAACAATTACCACAATGGTCACTGGCATTAGCCATTTGCGAGAATCAATCACAAAGTTAGCTAAGCGGTCGAAGTTAGAGCGGCTCTCTACATTTGGCGCTTGTTTAATCGGCAAGATTTTTAGCAGTGCCGGTAAAATGGTTAAGGCATACACATAAGCTAGCATTACCCCAACCGCAACAATGGTGCCTAAAGCCTGGAAGGGCGGCGAGTCGGAGAAGTTAAGGGTTAAGAAACCTATTGAGGTAGTGGCACTGGTTAAGAAAATAGCCCGATTGTTGATTTTTAAACTAAAGGCTAATGCTTCGTTTTTAGATTTACCCTGGCGCATTTCATAGAGCATAGACGCGATAACGTGCACGCAATCGGCCACTGCTAAGGTCATTACCATGGTAGGCACATTTACCGTTACGGTGTTTAATGCATAACCCATCCAACCGGCCATGCCCATGGTGCTGGCAATAGTTACTACTATCACCACTAAGGTGGCTAACATACCAAGCACTGAGCGAAGTAGCAGCGCTAACATCACTAAAATAAGCAGAAACATCAGCGGCACAAGAGTAGACATGTCTTTTTGGCTTTGTTCGATGAAGCTGTTGTTCATCATGATCATGCCAGAGAGTAAGATTTTGTGTTGCGGATAAGCCTGCTGATACTTAGCTTGTAGATCGCGCACAAATTGAGAGGTTTTGGGCACTTCTGCCTGCATGTCGGCTTCGGAGATGGTGATGGTAGCCGCTATTACCGCAACCCGACCATCTAGGCTGATCAAGCGGCTTTCGAGTAGCTGTTCACTTAAACTCACCTGTTTTATTTTGGCTACTTTTTCCGGATCTAACATCTCCAACTCAAGCAATAAATCCTCTACCCACAAGTCGTCTTCTACCGCTTCGGTATGCTGGAAGTTAGTAATAGAATCTACCCGTGTGGAGTTGGGTATTTGCCAAGATTCATCGGTAAGTTCTTTAATTAACGTGAGAGACTCTTGGTTGAATACATCGCCTTGCTCTGGGGCTATAACAAAGGTGACGGAGTCGGTTTTGTTAAACACCTTTTGCATACTTTCAAATTCTTGAAGCTGCGGGTTATCCTCACCAAAAAATATTCGGTAATCCCCAACAAAGGTAAGAAAGCGTCCTCCCGATGTCATTGCCATTACCGCTAATAGTAATAAAACTAGCGTTAACCAAGGTCGAGCAATTACCTGACTAAAAAATTTCTTTTCCATGGCCCTGTCCTTTACCAATTGCACCATTCAATTGGTTTAAAGTGAATTATGACGATTGGTCTAAATTTGACGAATCGTCACTTGCGTTGTTTAAAAAACCGCTAGTTACCGCGGTTTTCGTTGCTTGCTATGTGTGCTTTTGTTTTAACTACCTTCAAAAGGTAGAACAAGTTGTTACTTTTTCTTACCTAGCTGACAAATCTTAGTTAGCTAATTATCAGCTTGCGTAAAGTGCTTAATACAGTGTTTCGTTTTGTTCTAGCATTGCCAACTCTTCAGAGTACAGCTCTTGGCCTATTCGCTGCCAAGTTGCTAGGTAGTCTTGTTCCTGCGATAACGGCTTCCAATTTAGCCCGTCACACAATAAGTTAATGTTATAAAGCAGCGCATATTGGCTATCAAAGCCAGCAGAGCAAAACTTACTCGACTTATTTACTACTGAGCTGCTGAGTGCGTTGGTTCCAAAAGCCATGGACCAAGCGGCAAAAGTTGCTGCATTTGCATCCACATTTTGACTCGCTGGGATCTCTTCTAAAGCAACCGCTTCTTCTATTAACTTAACCGCTACGCCAACAATTTTGTTTTCATATTCGCTAACGCTGGCGCTACGAGTACTCGAAGTTTTTTCCATAATATTGGGTGTTTTCATACTTAACACTACCATTGAAAGCGTAGGGTAAAGACGATTAAACAAACGGTAGCCATAGGCCATCGCAATCATTTTTTCTCGAGTACTACCGGCAAAGCCATTAATGCGCTGGTACAAGTCAATTTGTAAGCGCATTGAGCGACAGCATAATCCGCACAATACATCTTCTTTACAGCCAAAATGGTTATACACCGTGCCTTTGGAATACTGCGAGCGTTGAGTGATTTTATCCATTGTTAATCCGGCAAAGCCGGTTTCTGCCATTAGCTCTAAGGCTATATCCAGCAGTAACTCTTCGCGATCGGCTATTTCTAGGGCTTTTCTGGTTTTAGTATTCATTTTGTCTCTTTGTTGACCCATCGTCACAATGTGACGATTCGTCAATTTATACGCTTGAGGAAGTTGATATTCAAGTTTTATTTTAATTTTATATCACTGTTCAATGGTATCTACAGTATTACTGAATAGAAGTGTAAGTAATAACTGCGTTTGTGAGCCAGTGTATGGGAAAACTAATCCATTAGAACCCTTAGCGATCGTTTTTTTATCAACAAAGTAGTGTTTCATAAAGCTAAATCACACTTAGGCAAAAAAACTTATTGTGATGCATCAATATAATATCGATATTGGGTTTAAAGTTAGTGTTTCATCCTATATGGTTACGCCTTGACCAATTATATAGCTTCACGGAAGGACAATAAGAAGCATGAAACAATCAAACAACAGCATATTACGATTTATCACTCAAGGTAGCTTAGTGCTGCAAATTCTTATCGGTATTGTTGCCGGTAGTTTGCTTGCAGTGGCTGCGCCAAGCGCGGCAATGTCTATTGGACTACTGGGCGAACTGTTTGTAGGCGCGCTAAAAGCGGTTGCTCCGGTATTGGTTTTTGTTTTAGTCGCTGCGTCGGTCGCTAGCCACAAGCGTGGACAAAATACTCAATTACGTCCGATTATTTACCTGTATCTATTTGGCACCTTTGCTGCGTCGTTAACTGCGGTAGCAATGAGTTTTGCCTTTCCTACTGAATTGGTATTGGTGAGTACTGAAACCTCAGCAAATCCACCGCAAGGTATCGGCGAAGTACTACATACCTTGTTATTCAAGGTGGTAGATAATCCAATTAACGCGATTATGAGCGGCAACTATATTGGTATTTTAGCCTGGGCTATCGGCCTTGGTATTGCCATGCATAGCGCGTCAGATACTACTAAAACGCTGTTTAACGATGTAGCTGCAGGTGTATCTAGCATTGTGCGTTTTGTGATTCGCCTGGCGCCTATTGGTATCTTTGGTTTGGTGGCAAATACCATTGCTCAAACCGGCTTCTCTGTATTACTGGGTTACAGCCAATTGCTGATGGTGCTTATTGGTTCAATGTTACTGATTGCCTTGGTGATGAACCCAATTTTGGTGTTCTACAAAATCCGTCGTAACCCTTACCCGTTGGTATTTAAGTGCCTGCGTGAAAGTGGTGTTACCGCCTTCTTTACTCGCAGCTCAGCGGCTAATATTCCGGTAAATATGGATTTAGCTCGACGCTTAAAATTGGATGAAGATACCTATTCAGTATCCATTCCATTAGGTGCCACCATTAACATGGCGGGCGCTGCGATTACTATTACCGTGCTATCGCTAGCAGCAGTGCATACCTTGGGTATTCAAGTCGATTTTGCTACGGCATTGTTGTTGAGTGTAGTGGCGGCTGTTTCTGCTTGTGGCGCATCTGGCGTAGCGGGTGGTTCACTATTGCTGATTCCATTAGCGTGTAGCTTGTTTGGTGTATCTAACGACGTGGCCATGCAAGTGGTAGCAGTAGGCTTTATTATTGGCGTGCTGCAAGATTCTGCAGAAACTGCTCTAAACAGCTCTACTGATGTATTGTTTACTGCTGCATGTTGTAAAGCTGCAGAGGAAAAAGCTTAAGCGCTATTTATGCGTAAAAGCTAACATTGTCAGTTAATTGTTTAGTATAAAGGATGGCTTAAGCCATCCTTTTTTGTTTGCTGAATATGCTGGAATTAATGTGGGATTGGGATGCCCTGATATCGAGGGGAGTGGGCATCCCAATATTGCTTAACATCATTGAATTATAGTTTTGCTGCCGCTTTACGTTTCGCTTGTTCGTATTCGGCTCTTGCTTTACTGCGTTCCCAAATTGGTCGTAGCAAAGGACTAAATAATACAAGTGCGGCAATGCTAATAAAGGTTAGTGTGAGTGGTCGCTCCCACAAAAAGCTCAGTTCGCCATCACCAATGAGTAGCGCTCGGCGCAGGTTATCTTCTAACATTCCGCCAAGAATAAAACCCAGCAACATGGGCGCCATAGGGAAGTTGAGTAAGCGCAAACCCAAGGCCGCCATACACACCGCCACCATTATCATGATGTCCATACTGTTGAAAGAAACCAAGTACACGCCAGTAATAGAAAACAGCAAAATCATCGGTATCAGGTAAGGTCTCGGTATATTCAATAACTTGGCTAAGTAGGGGATGAGTGGCAAGTTAAGAATAAGCAGTATCACGTTACCAAAGTACATAGAGATGATGATTGACCAGAATAAATCTGGATGCTCAATGTACATTCTAGGCCCTGGCTGAATCCCGTAAGCAATCAGTGCACCGAGTAATACTGCAGTTGTGCCCGAACCTGGAATACCCAGTGTTAACAGTGGCACAAACGAGCCCGTTGAGGCTGCATTATTAGCCGACTCTGGCGCGGCGAGCCCTTTGAGTGAGCCTTCGCCAAATTGTTTTTTATCTTCTGGTTTGGCTAAGTTACGCTCTACACCATAGGCTAGAAACGACGCGATAGTTGCGCCAGCACCGGGCAATACGCCCACAAAAAAGCCTAAGAAAGAGGAGCGTAAGGTAGGCGCGGCCACGCTTTTTACTTCTTCTTTAGTGAGCTTAAGGCTACCCAGCTCCGACATCATTTTTTGCTCTGTGGCACTGTTGTTTGGGTTTTCTGGTTTTAGCACCGACATTAACGTTTCGGCTAAGGCAAAAGTTGCCATGGCCAGTAGTAAGAAGCTGAAACCGTCGATGAGATCTAGCTGACCAAAGGTGAAGCGTTCTACACCCTCACTTCTATCGGTACCTACTGTAGCGAGCATTAAACCGAGAATTGTCATCATAATCGCTTTAAGCACTTGGCCCTTGCCCGAGAATGCAGCCACCGCCGACAAGCCCAATACCATGAGTGCGAAGTAGTCTGCGCTTTGAAAACTTAAAGATACTGAGGCTAACGCAGGCGCGGCAATCAGCAGCATTATTGCGCCAAGAGTACCGCCCGTGAACGAAGCGTAAGCCGCCACCGCTAGCGCTTTGCCTGCTTGGCCTTTTTTAGCCAATGGGTTGCCATCAAAAGCGGTGACTACGGTTGCGCTACAACCTGGCGCATTGATTAAAATAGAAGACGAAGAAGCGCCAAAAATAGCCCCGTAGTAGACACCCGCCATTAAAATTAAACCAGACGAAGGCTCTAAGCTGTAAGTGAGCGGGATCATCAAGGCAATAGCTGTAATGGGGCCGAGGCCTGGCAACATGCCAATAAAGGTGCCGACTAAGCAACCCACCACTACCATCATCAGGTTCATTGGCATTACTGCGGTGCCAAGCCCTGCTAAAATTCCGTCTAACATCGTTTACTCCTTGATTCGCTTACGCTCAGCCATTAAACCAGTGCCATAGCTGCCCTGGTTCTAAATAAATATCTAATATTTGGGTTAATAGCGCCCAAAACACGAGGGTGAAGATCACGGCTATTGCAGCAGCCTTTTTGTGTTTGGTTTCGCCCATAATGCGAAAGCTGACCACCAGAAAAATAATGGTGGCTAATACAAAACCCAACCAATTCACCAACAGGCCATAAGCGAACATGGCCGCCAGCAGCTTAGCCACAGGTTGCCAAACTAAATGCTTAATACTGGCTCGAAAATCTGCCCCACCAGTGATTACTAAAATTACCGAACATATCACTCCGCTCAGCGCCAAAAACTGCGGCAAAGTACGCGGGGTGAAGGGCTCATACTCAGCGCCGGGGAATAGCGCTATGTCGTAGCTAAAGTAGCCATAAAACAAAGAGAACAGCAGAAAAATGAGGCCGCCAATTCGTTGATTGCTAATTTGCATTGTTAGCTCCAAGTTTGAAAAATACCGGTGCCGAACTCGACACCGGTGCTTAGCCTATTACTGCGGTAAGCAAAGAAAGCAGCAAGGGAGTTGCTGGCTTATGAAATTATAAGAAACCAAGTTCTTTCATCAGACTGCCTACGGTTTTCTCTTGTTGTTCTAAGAAACCGAAGAACTGGCCGTAAGGCACAAAGTTGTTTACCCAGCCATTACGTGAGCGCACGGTTTCCCATTCGCCAGTGGCGTACATCTCTTTTAGCATGTCGGAAAACTTTTCAGCTTGCGCTTCACTGGTGCCTGGAGCGGCAAAGAAGCCACGCCAGTTAGCAAATACCGTATCGTTGCCCATTTCTTTTAGGGTTGGTACTTCTGGTGCGTCTTTTACTCGTTTCTCAGCGGTAATGGCTAGAATGCGTACTTGGTCATTTTTGGCCATATCAAGCGCTTCACCCAAACCGGTAGATAACAGCGCCGTTTCACCAGAGAGCAAACCTGCCATGGCTTTACCGCCAGCGTCGTAAGCAACGTAGCGAAGCTTCATGGGATCTAAGCCTTCGTTTTTAATGGCTGCTGCTGCAATCAGGTGATCTAAGCTACCTCGGGCGCTACCGCCTGCCACTTTCACTTTGTTGGGGTTCTCTTTGAAGTCGGCAACAATTTGGTCCCAGTGAGTATATTTTGAATCTTTGCGAACAATCAGCGCACCGTAATCTGCAATGGTGGCGGCAATGGGGGTTAAATCGCGAAATGATTGCGGGAATACCCCGGTTAGCGAGCGAACCACGATCGGCGTGGAATTCACCATTAAGGTATGTTCTTGGGTTTTAGCGGTTTCGATTAAGTGGGCAATCGCTTTGCCGCCACCGCCGCCGCTCATGTTTTGATAAGACACTTTATCGATAATGCCTGATTTCATTAAGGCTTCACCGGTACCACGTGCTGTGCCATCCCAGCCACCGCCGGCACCGCCGGGAATAAGAAAGTGAACTTCATCTGCTTGTACGGCACCACTTAGGCCGGTGGCCAATACAGCGGCCCCTATTAATGTTTTTACCAACTTAATCTTGGCTAACATGCTTGCTCTCCTTGTTGCATAGGGTTTCCAGCGTTGCTGGAAGTGATAGTTGCCAAAACTGAAAACGGCTTGCTGGCAAATAATGTTGAATTAATGTTAATCAATCGCTGGCATTTGGGAATGAAAGCCAAGTAATGGCTTTAAAGTCCATATTGGTGATTAAGTTCATATTGTTCACGGGAGTGGGTGAGTGTGCTCGTGCTAAGCTGGATTGAGTTAACAAGGAAATGTTTCGATGTATCAACAAGCTCGCTTACCCAGCTACCGCGCAAGATTACTGCTGATAATGCTGATCTACAGCTTGATTCAGCTGAGCATTGTGGTGGTGACTAGCTATTGGTATGTCAGTGATTCTGAATACCAAGATAAAGGTGAGCGGGCGCTAGATGTTGCTAGAGTAGTGGCTAAACTGCCCGATGTAGTGAGCGCGGTTGCACGAAAAGATAGTGCTAGCCTACAAACTTTAGCCGAAGAATTGCGCCGCACCATGGGCGCCAGCTTTATTGTGGTGGGAGACGCCAAGGGTATTCGTTTAGCCCACCCCAAAAGTGAGCGGATTGGTAAACCTATGGTTGGGGGAGACAACCACGCTGCCTTGGTGCTTGGCCAAGAATATGTGTCTCAAGCCAAAGGATCTTTAGGGGTATCGGTGCGCGGTAAAGTACCGGTGCGCAATAGCCAAAATGAGATTATTGGCATTGTCTCTGTGGGTTACCTGCTAGAAAAAATAGATGTGCAGCTACAACCTTATTTGCACTTTATGGCGCTGCTAGTGATGGGGGTGTTATCGCTAAATATGTTAATTGGCTGGTGGCTGGCTCAACGGATTAAAGACACCTTGTTAGGTTTTGAACCTGAACAAATGACCCGCCTATATGCCGAATTGCAAGCGACCTTGAATACCATTCGCGAAGGCGTTATAGCGATTAACCGTGAAGGCATAATTACTAACGTAAATGCCAATGCCATGCGCTTACTGGGTAAAGATGAACTCGGCCAGCCAGCCAACCCCGTAGGCATGGCTTTGCGTGACTGGTTGCCTGATAGCGATATGGTGGAACTGCTTGACCAGCCACAGGCGCAAAGCGATGTAGAGCTGCTACTCAATGGCCACTTGGTAATTGCTAACCGGGTGCCAATGAATGATCACAATCAACGCTTTATTGGCATGGTATCGAGTTTTCGCCGTAAGGATGAAATTACCCTGCTGACCAAACAACTCTCGCAAATTAAAGCCCATTCAGAAGCCTTGCGGGTGCAAAATCACGAGCATGCTAATCAGCTTAATACCATTGCTGGTTTAATCCAGTTGGGAGAGGGCGATAAAGCCCTAGCATTTATTGGCCAAGCCAATGACCAATTCCAAGAACTGATTCACTTTTTAATTGAAGCGGTAGATGATTCGGTGATTGCGGGTTGTATTTTAGGTAAGTTTCATCGGGCGAGAGAACTGGGGTTAGAGTTAAGCATTGACCCTGATAGCAGTTTACGAGACTTGCCCGAACATTGTGGCTCAGAGCAAATTGTTACCATAGTGGCTAATTTGCTGGATAACGCCTTTGAGGCCACTCGGCATAGTGAGAATCAACAAGCCGTAACATTATCAATGACTGATTTAGGTAACGATATCATCATTGAAGTGGAAGATTTTGCCGGTGGTATTCAAGATGCTTTACAGCCCAATATTTACAAGCAGGGCGTTACCACCAAAACCCAAGGCGACCATGGTATTGGGTTATACTTGGTGAAAGAAACGGTGCAGGTTTTACGGGGAAATGTAGAGTTTAGTAGTGATCAATCGGGAACACGTTTTACCGTATATATTCCCAAGCAGTTAAAGCAGGAGTAGCGATTTGATTCAGGTTCTTATTGTTGAAGACGACGCGGGTATTGCTGAAATTCATCGCCAGTATTTGCAGCGAGTCAGTGACTTTGACGTCTCGGGTATCGCCTTGAGTATTGCTGACGCAATGATTCATATTAATGCCAAGCCTCCACAGCTTTTATTGCTTGATGTGTATTTGCCCGATGGCACAGGTTTAGAGTTACTTAAACATATTCGCAGCCAAGATTTGGCGATTGATGTCATGCTACTTACCGCCGCCAAAGAAGCATCCACTTTGCAAGAAGCCCTGCGCAGCGGCGTGTTTGATTACATTCTTAAACCGGTGGTTTTTCCGCGGCTGCAGGAATCACTGAATAACTACAAAAACTACCTGCGTAGGCTTGACCAAAATAGCTCTTTTGAGCAGCAAGACGTAGATAAGCTAATGCCGATGAGCGAAGGCGCCACGGCAGAAAGTAAGAAGCGTTTACCTAAGGGGGTAGACGCGGTCACCCTAAATAAAGTGCGCGGCTTGTTTACCGAGCATTCGGCGTTAACCGCTGAGTTAGCGGGTAAAGAAATTGGCAGTAGTCGAACTACGGCAAGGCGATATTTGGAATACTTAGTGAGTTGTAATGAGCTAAGCCCAGAAGTGGCTTACGGTGCGGTAGGCAGACCAGAGCGGGTGTATCATCGACTAAAGTGACTTAGCTATTTTGTGCTGTCTATTTTAACGAATCACATAGCTGTTTAACTAAATCAATTTCATGCGTTAATGGCTTAAAAGGTGCCACATGATCAGCGATAGAGGCTCTTAGGTAGTCTGCTGCGACATACTCATAATACTGGGGTTCGATAGTTTCCTGCAGTAAATAACTGGTTCTCGATTGTTTACTGAATGCCACACTGTAGATGGGTAACTCAATGTTATCTAATTGGCTTTCTCGATAAACTTTAAAGGTCTCTTTATTATTTGTGATGAAGTCATTTAGGTACGCTGACCAATCTGCATACCATTCTGAATCATCTGCTGTGGAGTTACCTATGATTGCAATTGCAAATCCTTGCCTATAGTCATCACATAGGTTTTGTTCTGTTGTTTTGATAGTGGTTACGGCTTGTCCACTGCACGCCACACATGCCAGAATTAACCCAATCAACGTTGCCTTATTCATTTAGTCATCCTTAATTTATATCACTAACGGTAATATATGATTGTTTGAGTTAGAGGTTTGGTTAAAAAAGTGCTTCGCTTCGTACTCAAATGTTGAGGCATCAAGTTTTCTGTCAAAATGTGGAGAGTCCATTTTTGAGAAATCTCCTCCCCAACGTAAGCCTGCTTTTTTCATGGCTGCAATAAAAAGCTTCGCTGAATTAGTGGCTTTTTGGGCTTTAAAAGTGGCACTAGTGTTCCAATTGCTGCCATCCACAATGTTAACATCTACAGCGTGACCAATGTAATGTTGGCTACGCTTTGCGGGTGTAACAACAGCACCTTTAGGTGGAATTCCTAACTGTCTTAATGATTGGTTTATGACGATCTTTAACCCTAACTTTTTAGCTTCAATGTTCATAGTCTTTATATAAGGCAGTAATGAAGCAGATACAACAAACTCACCTTTTGTAACATGTTGATTTCTTAATAATTTAAAACTAGGGTTTAGCTCAATATTTGAGTAAGTAGTCGCTTTTAGGCGAATCAAATCACCCGTAGCTTGATAAGTATTGCTACTCCAAATAGCTAATTCTCGCCTAGTAGCTTTCGTTGTTTTACCCGATACAGCTTCATGAAATGTTGGTTTAACTGTAACAGTAGAGCCGTTTTTAATGCGGTAAGGAATAGTTTTCGCATTGCTTTGAAATAGCTTAAGAGCAAGATCCGTTTTGCCCCCAAAATCACCATCAACTTTGGCTACATATGTACCTACTTTCTTAAGTATAAGTTGTAGCTCTTCAACGTGACTATAAGTATCAGGGTGTGAAGAACCTCCCCATATTCTTTTCTTATCGTTATCACCACGGCGCAGCTCATACCCAGCAAAAAGTTCAAACTGCCCAGAAAGAACAGAGAAAAGTAGATTTGTTATCATACTAAGTCCATTTATTAGTGCTATTACTCTAATGAGTATATTATCATTTTGTTGGGGTGGTTACACAATAAATTGTTTTTATTAGTATATTTTTGTTCGGAAAGACTCGCCGTGGCGAGCCTTTTTAGTTTCTTTTTTTATTAGTTAGTGGCGCTATCTGCTTGGCTAGTCATGCTTGAGCCAAAGATAATACCTTGGTCATTCACAGCCATATTCATTTGCGCTTTAATGCGGTAGTCCTTTAAGTCTAATAACTCTTCTGGTACTTCTTCACCGCTCATTTCAATGCCGCTTATGATCGGTTCAAACATTTGCTGGTAATCAATGTACATGCTGATTAAGCCATTGTTAGCCACCGGCTCTGCTGCAAGTTGTTCACTAACTTCGGCTGCACGTTCGCCGTTAAACAATACAAGGTGGTTACCTTTAACGGCGAGTTGAGGTTGAATGTTCATGCTTGGTGGAATGGGTAATAGGCCTGTTAGGTCTACCGGGGTTCCGTCTGCAGGTAAGGTGATGCTGGCCAATTGTGGTGAGAACTGCTTAGCCATTTCAAACAACACTGCTGGGTTATCTGCCGATACACTTAAAATCGCGTCTAGGCTTTCCAGATCTTCTGGGCGGCTTATGTCGGCCAATTGGTAACTAAATACCGCCATGCCAACACCTTTTAAGCCGTTAGCCATGCCAGTCATCATGCCCACCATGCCAGGGTTTTGCTGTTCCATGGCCATTTGCATCTCTTGTAGAGGCGCACATTGGTAACTTGGCTGGAGCATTTCTTCCCACACTGACAGCAGCGACGGCACTAGTTGGTTAACATCAATCCCGTAGGCCATGCTGAAAACAGCATCTTCGGTATTTGATGCATATGAAGGGATAAAGCCGCTCATCGATTGATAAGCCTTAAGCAATACGCTGTTATTGCTCTCAACAACCATGCGCGCGCCAAAACTGCTTTCTTGCTCGGTAATGCTCAAGTTGTCAAAACCCATCACGGTTTTAGGCCAGTTGCTAACAATGGCACTAAATTCTTGGTCACAAGCAGGAGTACGTAGATCTACCAAGGCATTCTCATCACCGCTGGCTTGGGTAATTTTAGTTAGGTGTTTGGCCAATAAATTGCCGTCGCTGGTGGTTAACGCTTTAGCAATCACTTGGTGGTTTATAAAACCAATGCCGTCGTCGATAAAGTTGTGTTTAGTTAAGCTGTCTTGAATCAGTGTTGTATCGGCAATTGATTGACTAGCTGGAGTCATTCCTAAGGCCATTTCTAACAGTTCACTATCGTTAAGTGAAGTATTAAGGGTAATGGTTAACAAGCCATTATTTACCGCTACCACTAGCTCGGCGCTGTCTTGATCACCTTCATCACTTAATGGGTAAGTGCGGTAATCTAGCCCTTTTAAGTTTGCAGCTTTATGGCTGAAGCCACTTTGTTGCTCGGCATTGTCTAACCACGCCCAAATGGCGTCTGGCTTAGCCACTTCAACTTTAATCACTGGCACGGCGCCAAGGGTATACATGTAGCTGCGTATTTCATCGGCTAAACCAAAGGTATCTACAAAGGCTTGGCCGTCTTTAAGTGCCTCGCTGTAGCTTTTGAATAACGCGACAAAGAACTTACCACGAGGATCGCTAATCTCAGCGTCGTCAAAGGCGTCTACTGGCAAGCTTTGGTAAGAGCCAGATAAAGAGTTGATGTAGTTTTTCACCGGAAACGGCTTAAGGCTGGCTGAGAATATAGCCGTGTCGGCAGGCACATAAGCCAATACACCGCTGTCGGCTGTTGTTTGGTCTGCCTGTTGTGAATACCAATATCCGCCGGCTCCAGCACCAATAGCCAGTAAACCACCGGCGATAAGAACGTTCTTCATCTAAAACTCCATGTATTAATCGTTGATTACCTGTAGCTGAAACGCTTCATGCTTCAACTTTAGGAAGAGGTAAATGGGGCTTATTAAATCATTGATAAGCCAAGGCATCAATTGATATTGATGGTTTTAATATTGAGATCTTTCGAGGCCAAGTAAATAGAATATTTGGGGCTAGTTTCGTTATGCAACACTTTGCATGCTTTCATTCTAAGTTGACTTATTCAGTGTGTTTCACCGAAGATACGCCAGCATGTAAATAATGTTATTTTTTAGATGCTTTTGTTAAATGGATTTGTTGTGCTTAGGAAGAGCAGTTTTATGTATAAAAAGAGTCAATTTGTATTTCCCCCTTTGTGGGTATTAGCGTCAACTATGGTGCTTAGTGCGTGTGGCGGAGGGGATGAAGCGAGTGAAGTGCTTGTTAAGAATGTCCAAGCATCAGCCAGTTTTTCATTTAGTGGTCAGTTTGAAGCTGGTCAAGAGATAGTCTCAACAGTGGCTGTACATGATGTAAATGGTATTGAAAATGCGACACTTTCTTACCAATGGTATAACCAAACAGGACAAATTAGCGGTGCAACTACCCCTTCTATTCAATTAACTAATGAGCATGTTGAACAGGCTATTTATCTTGCTGTTAGCTTTGTAGATGATCTTGGATTCTCTGAGTTACTTACCAGCTCTAGTTATGCGGTTTCCGCCAAACTCAGCGCATCAGTGTTATTAGAAGGCAGTTCTTTTGAAGATCAATCTTTGGTTGCTGTCCCTACTGTTTCGATTACGGGAGGGGAATATAGCTATCAATGGAGTAGAGCTGGCGAAGAGATTTTTCAAGCAACATCTGACACTTACTTATTAACGGCCGAGGACATCGACAAGAAAGTCTCGGTAGAGCTTAGTTACACAGTGAATGGAAAAACCGTTGTTGTAGAGTCAGATTTTTCCAATAGTGTTGTGCATGTTAACCATCCAGCGGTTGGCAGTGTGAGTATAAGTGGAGATGTTGAAGAACAGTCTACGGTGACGGCTGTGTTGCAAGCCAACGACGCCGATGGCATTGAGAATATGTCAGTGACGTATCAATGGTTTGATGAGAGCGGTGAAATTAATGGTGCAACTGCTAACTCTTTGGCTTTACAGCCTTCTGATAATGGCAAAAATATCCATGTAGAAGTTAGTTTTATTGATGATTTAGGTGCTGAAGAATCGTTCTCTAGCGCTAACACTATTGTTAAAAATAAACCTGAGATGCTAATGGTGTCATCTGATGGTTATGAAATATATATCACTAAGTCTGAAGATTTAGGTGACACTTGGTTGGCCAGTGAAAGCATTCTACCCAACAACGGCGATGAAGATTACTACCCTGAAGTTGCCACTGACAACAAAGGAAATATCGTCGCAGTGTGGGAGTTTTACGACTCAGCTTATGATGTGATGTATAGCTACTCTCATGACAATGGAGCAACATGGTCGCCACGTGAGCAGCTTAACCCTGATGGTGATATTGATAACCTAGACGCAAGTCGTCCAGATATTGCGACTGACGGAGAAGGTACTTGGGTGGCGATATGGGGAACTGAAGAAGACATACAAGGCTCAGGTGCTGGCGATTCAGATATTGTCTACCAAATTTCTAAAGATAATGGCAAAACCTGGGGAAACACTACCTTACTCAACACGTTTGGTAAAAATACGCCCTCTAGCCGAAATAGTGACCCAGTCATCATCATTAAAGAGCAATTGTGGCTAGTGACCTGGTACTCTAATTTTGACCTCGATGGCGGTGCTAGTACTGATAGAGACATTTTGTATAGTTATTCTGAGGATAAAGGTGGAACATGGAGTGCACCCGCTTACTTGAACCACCAAGCCTCAGTGGATAGTAGTACCGACTATTTCGTTAAAGTGGATATGAACGATTCTGGTTTTGGTGTGGCGGCATGGGCTGGTAAAGGAACGGGTGTTGATGATTTAGATATTTGGGCTGCAACAACATCAGACTTTGGCAAAACATGGACTGATGCTAAACGCATTAACAACTATGGATCAACAGACAGTACCAGTGATCAAGATTATGCCGACAGCGTAGTGGTTACTCCTGATAACATTGCCGTAATCACTTGGCACGGTGAAAACCCTACCTTTGGTGGAGAAGATGATGTGTATTACAGCGTTTCTACCGATTTAGGCCTTAATTGGTCTGAAGAAGTGGCGTTGAATCCTAACGCTGATTCAGATTCGCAACTAGAAGAATCGGCGATGTTAACCTATACCCCAGAGGGTACTTGGATCGTCAACTGGCACAATCAGAATGAATACGACACTTGGATGTCTACCAGCACCGATTTAGTCACTTGGACGACACCGGTAAAAGTGCTAGATGATAGCTACTCACAGTCGGTGATTTTGTTCCATTAAGCTGCTTTTTTCATTTTACAACAGTGAACTAATTTTAATGGCCTAAAGTTGAACTTTTAGGCCATTTTTACTCACTCCATTAACACCTTATTGGGCAGGGGCTACATAGCTACCAATTGTTTCTACTGTTTGATAAAGCATTATTCTTCAGCCACTGTCGGCAGCTTATAATTAGTAATTGCGGTATTCAGGCGCTGTGAACCACCTTAAAAATATTTATATGAATTACGATATTTTTGTTACTGGAAATGTAGTTTCACATCTTATTGATTTTTATAATACTAAATGCTTAAATCCCGGCTTTGTTGTTTTCAGGGATGAAGTATGAAAAACAGAGTGTTGGGCCTTATTGCTGCCCTAGGATTGAGTGCATGTGCGTTAACAGGGCCTACGGTTGATGAAGTGACTGCGGCCTATAAAACAGAATTAAATGCTCCTCATAAAGAAACTATTCGCGAAAATATAATAGAAGATTGCGCTAAGTTCTACCGTAAAGAAATAAGAACCATTGATACTTGTTACATGAAGGGTGATGTAATTGTTTACGAAACGCGTTTAACTAACAATCGTTGGCAATGGAATCCGCAAGCAGCTTCAACTACGAGTGGATATATACTTAAGGATTTTTGTACTAACCCAGCCAAGCTAGATGCTCTTAAGCATGGTTTTGGTTTGCTTGTTAACCTCACCGGTAAGAATGGTTTTGTTGGCAAAGTGAAGTCTTATAAAGACTGCCAAACGCTATAATAGATTTGTGTATTCAATGACAATATCTAAAAGGCTTAAGTTATCACTTAAGCCTTTTTTGCTTGGTTTAAACAAGCGTCTCTGGCCACTCACTCATTGCAAACGCTGGCGTTGGCACACCTCTTATATCTTCAAGCTCAATCGCAAATACACCGCCACTTAGCGGGTAGTCTCGGAGTTGTTGTTCACTCATGCCTTCGCTAGCGGTTACTACATAGAGAGTGCTTAAATCGGGACCGCCAAAAGCACACTTGGTCACATTAAGTGCTGGAATTGCTATTTGTCGTTCTAGTTTTCCTTCTGGCGTATAACGGCTTACTTGCGCGCCATTGTAGTGAGCTACCCAAATATGTTGCTCTGCATCGATGGTGATGCCATCGGGGTTGCCAAAGCTGCGATCTATTTCTAGCCAGTTTTCCAATTTAATGAGGCTACCATCTTCAGCCAGTTTACTGCGTAAGATGCAGTAATTTTCAGTGTCTACAAAGTAGCCATAAGCTTTAGAGGCGCTAAACGTTGGACCATTGGTCACCCAATACTTGCCAGCCAGCGAGTTCAGTTTAAGGTCTGGACTTAAGCGGTAAAACGAGCCTGAATCTTGTTTGAGTTGGCAATCCATTGAACCTAACCAAAGGTCGCCGTTTGGCGCTACCCATGCATCATTAAGGCGATTGTTAGGCAGCTGAGGTTCTGGGTCTATTAACGGGTAGCTGATGTTATTGCTTAGCAGCTTTACGCCGTCGGCATAAGTGGCGACAAAAGTACTGTGTTCACCGGGTATTTGAGTGGGTAAAATAGCGCTAATCATCGGTTTTTGTGACCAGGTTTGCTGTTGGCCGCTGGCTGGATGAAAACGATGCAGGCTTTCTTTTAATATGTCGACCCAATACAAAGCTTGTTCTTGCTCAATCCAGATAACCCCTTCTCCTAAACGCGCTTGAGCTGGCCAGATACATTCTATCTTGGGGTTACTGTTCATCGTTATGTCCTTTACTAAATGCCCTTATAAGCGAGCATTTTCTCATTCAATTCGTTTGTTAGCGATGGTAACACTTCTTAATTAGGGGATGATTTGTTTCATCAGTTTTCTACATTTTTGCGAGTTAGAGTAGGGCGTAAAGAGCATTTCTAAGGAAGGAGACCGTGCTGGTTTGTTTATGGTTAGCGTTACAGACAAAGCAACAATATCTTCATCGCTGAATACGTCGCTTAAAAGTTGTTTGTTTTGGATTTACATGAGGATGTGAAATCAGTTTGGAGGATTAAGCTAAATACGGATGGGTGGGTAGAGTATTTGTTTGTATTTTATTTTCTTGGTAGAGGCAGTGTTTGCTCTTTGGCTTATACGTGGTTATTAACTCTTTTATGTTCGTTTTTGGCAAAGTTAAATGCTGTTTTTTGTTTGGCTTGTTAGTGAAAAAACCAAATAAAATTAATGATTTAAATCAATGTGCCTGTGGGTTGCTCTATTTTGTTAGTTCTTTGTTTTGTAGCATTGTTCTCTATTAGTTATCGGTGCTGTTAAATTCCGAATAGCTAGATGTAAAGAGTATTTTGTACAAGGAAAGTAGAGCGGTATGTTGAGTGCCTAAGTTTTACTCTCCCCTGAAGGTATTGAGGAGATAATTATGCAAAGAGAGCAGTGGGGCTCCCGGGTTGGCTTTATTATGGCCGCCGTGGGTTCAGCAATTGGATTAGGCAACATTTGGCGCTTCCCTTATATGGCGTATGAGAACGGTGGAGGGGCATTTTTTATTCCTTATCTGTTCGCTATGTTATCGGCGGGTATTCCATTTATGATCATGGAATTCAGCCTTGGCCATAAAATGCGTGGCGCAGCCCCTCAAGTGTTTGCAAAACTAGGGCGAAGATTAGAGTGGTTGGGTTGGTTTCAAGTATTTATCGCGTTTGCGATTGCGGTGTACTACGTTGCCGTAATTGGCTGGTCTATTTCTTACCTTGGATTTTCATTTACCCAAAGCTGGGGCGCAGATCCAAATACTTTCTTCTTTAGCGAATACCTAAAGCTGGGCGACAACAGCCCAAGCAATTTGGGGAGTGTTCAGCTGCATATTTTAGTCCCTGTAGTGATTGCTTGGCTAATTACCTATTCAGCGGTGTTTACTGGGGTTAAAGGTGGTATTGAGCGCGCCAGCAAAATAATGATGCCTTTGCTATTTGTTATGGTGTTGGGACTAATTGTTCGAATGGCCTTTTTACCTGGAGCGGTAGAAGGTTTGAACTACCTATTTAAACCTGACTTTAGCAAAATCTTAGACGCATCGGTGTGGTCTGCCGCTTACGGGCAAATCTTCTTCACCCTAAGTGTCGGGTTTGCCATTATGCTGGCTTACTCTAGTTACCTGCCAAAAAATTCCGATATTGCTAATAACGCCTTCATGACCGTGTTAATTAACTGCGGTTTCTCGATTATGGCTGGCATCATGATTTTCGGTATTTTGGGTTACATGGCTGATCAGCAAGGTGTTGCTATTACCGAAGTGGTAAAAGCTGGCGTAGGCTTGGCTTTTGTTACTATTCCTACTGCTATTAATCTCTTGCCTGCTCCTTATATCTTAGGGCCATTATTTTTCTTAGCCTTAACGGTAGCGGGTTTAAGCTCAATGATTTCTATTATTGAAGCGGTAACATCGTCGGTAATTGACAAGTTTGGTTGCGGCCGTAAAAAGGCGGCTACAGCAGTATGTGGCGTAGCCCTATTTGTTTCTTTAGCTTTTACTACCAATGGCGGCTTATTGTTATTAGATGTTGTTGACTACTTCATGAATAACGTGGGTATTCTTGGTAGTTGTTTCCTTGAGCTCATCATAGTGGGTTGGATGCTGAAAGGTTTACCTGATTTACGTGAATACAGTAATCAACGCTCAGAGTTCCGTATTGGGGCTTGGTTTAATGTGTGTTTGCGTTTTGTTAGTCCGGCCATTTTGTTGGTTATATTAGTGACCAACTTTATCTCTTTGATATCAGAAGGCTACGGTGGCTACAATCAGTTTGATTTAATGACCTTTGGTTGGGGGCTTGTTGCGATTATGGTAGTGCTATCTATCATCGTAAGGAAACTGCCTACAGCACCAGCAACACAGGAGTAATAACATGGAACTAAGTGCAATTATTATGATGGCTGTTGGTTTAGGGTTTACTTGGGGTGGGGCGGCTTTTTGTATTGCTAGAGCCATGAAGGCCAAGCAAGACTAAACACAACACTTTGAAACAAAAAGCCAAGCAACCTTGCTTGGCTTTTTTGTGGCTTAAAACTGATAAGTATATGAAATACTTGAGGTGGTGTTATGGCCATAATCGTCGTTGGATAAATTGACATTTCCACGAATACTTTGCTCTTGGTTGATGCGATAGCTCGCACCAATGCCGCCCCAAATTGATTGGTAATTATTAGATGCGACCGTTGTACCTAACCACGATACTAGCGACCATTGTTCATTAAAGGGACGAATGGCAAAACCACCAAGATAACCACCATAGTTGAGCTCACTGGTGTTTTTAGGATCAATCACCGACACTCCGCCCGTTGGAAAAACCATCCATTTTCCGGTATTCACACCAAACTCTGATAACGGTACATAGGTGCCTAAATTGTAACTAATGCGGTCGGTATTGCCGTCTACATATAAATTAACAATGCCTTTTTCAAATAACCACGACCCACCTAAGTACCAATCGTCACCACTGGCATTCACTTTACCGCGTAACATGCGGCTATCGTCTAAGCCTATTGAGGCATTAACGGTAAGTTCACCGTCATAACCCACGCCTGCGCGCGTTACAATTTGAGTGGGGTCTTCAATATGTTTCTCGCTAGAGCTTTGGCGTTCTTCAGCGTTTAATGTGCTGGCCCATAAAGTAAAGCAAGCAAAGAGGGCAAGGTATAAGGGGGCATTCATAGTGGCAAATCTAGTCACGTTGGCAAAAGGTGGCGCAATATATAGTAGCCGACGAGGTTTAGAACTAAATGTGGCTGGTTGAATTAACTAACCGTTAAAAGTGACGTAAAGTGTACGCTTTGTGTACTATAACTCAGGAGTATTTTGTTTTATATCATCTTGGCTTACTCGTTGTCTTGCATCATCTGGTAACTGATTAAGTAGGTTCACCACTTCTTTGGCTAACGCGCTTATTTGTTGATTACTATCACCCACTAACTCTTGGGCAATCGCCGCATGAGTACCGTTTCCCGTAGCTCGTAAGGCCATTAAGGCATCGACTCTAATCGATGCGCTAGGGTCGTTAAGTAAGGGCTGGATTAACGGTACCGCCAAATAATTATTGGTTTGTGAAAGGGCATATAAGGCTTGGCTTCGCTGGTGATCTTGGTTGCTGTTAATGGCTTCTGATTGCTCGGCTACGTAGTCTTCAAGCAAACTATAGTCACCACGTTGGGCTAATACTTGAGCACTTATTCTACGAAGGTTATCGTTATGTCCATTGTCGTAAATCGTGGTGACTAAATAGTCAGGCAAGCTTTGTGGCTCTTGGCGCCATTCATAAATGAGGCGAGAGAGCGCTGCGAGATCATTGGCTTGTTTGCTAAGCAGCAAGGTGTTTATTTGCTCTTCTACGTCAAACGGGCTATCACTTGCGAGCTGGCGTAAGGCGGCAACCGTATCACTGGCCGCTTGGTTGCTTATGGCATTAGTCTCTATACCAATAGCGGCCTTATCTGTTTGTGCAGCGTTTTGTTGGGCATTGCTTGGTAGGTTTGCTTGGACGGTAATATTGCCAGTAGTTGGCTCACAGTGGGTAAGCAAAAGCTCTGCTTGCTGCGGTGAATAATCAACTTGCTGTAATTGGACTTCCGCTAGGTGTAGTTTTTCACGCAGCCGCTCTAGGTCATCTTCCAGTGCGCTGATGTCTTGTTCGGCCTCACTGCTATAGCCGGTGTGTTCTGCGGGGCTTAAAAAAAGTACCAAGATGAGAACAAGGCTAGGGATGATCAATACTGCGGTTTTTAATATGCGCATTCAATCCACCTTATTAATCTAGTTGCTTGCGAAGTACTCAAGAAGCATTAATAAAGAAACGGCCAAAGGCCGCTTCTTTGAGTAATGCTAACTTGTCGAGTTTAGTTGAATTTAAACTGCTGATTGCTGGCGTTATGACAATTGTACTGGTTTACGTTAGCGCCATTGTTTTGGTTGGAGCTACCTACTTCAATACATTTGCTGCTGTGTTTAGCTTGCATAGTGAACCAACCACCACCCTGATCATACAGTTTGAATTGTTGGTTACCGCCGTTATGACAGGCATATTGGTGAATGTTGGCACCGTTGTTAGTCGAAGGTCCCGCCACATCTAAACACTTGCTGCTATGCTGGGCTTGAACGGTGTACCAACCGTTCCCTTGACTGTAAAACTTCCATTTTTGGTTGTTGCCGCCACCACAATCATATTGCTGAATATTCGCGCCGTTGTTGTTACTTACACCCGCCACGTCTAAACATTTTTTACTGTGTTTAGCTTGTAACTTAACGGCGTAATTAGGGGGAGTAACAGTAGAACCGTTGCCACCGCCATTATCACCACCGCCGTTATCGCCGCCGCCGTTATCGCCGCCGCCATTATCACCACCACCGTTATCTCCGCTGCCACTTTCGCCAACGGTGATATTTGAACTACCGCTACTTTGGTAACCTTCGGTACCCATTACCATGTAGTCAAAGCTACCTAGCTGCAGGCCACTACGACCCCAGGCATCAAAGTGATTGCCGGTGGTAATGGTTCCGCTTGAGCGTTTGTTACGGCGAATACTCCAGTACTGATAGAAGGTCGCATTACCAACAATAGAGGGTTTATTAACACGCTGAGTGCGATATAAATCGTAGGTGCCACCATCGGTGGTGACAGTGCCCAAGTTTTGAGCGCCAGTGCTAGGGTTATAGCCAATCCAGTTTTCCACTACGTAGTATTCAACCAGCGGGTTACGCGTCCAGCCATACAATGCCAAGTAACTGGTACCATTAGCTTGATAGCTGCCCGAATAAGTCACATTTTTGCGACCGCCTGGCTTCCAGCCTTTTCCGCCAACCCAGTTTTTTACATTCGACCAGCGCGATGAATAATTACCGCCGTTACCTAGGGTGAACGAGGCTTCATTACTGCCATTGTTTTCTGACCAAAATGAATAGAAGTACCCATTGTGGTAACCGGTTTGGTTGCTCGTTAGAGTTTGTGCTTGAACCGGTGACACTGAAATGATGGCGGCGCAAGCAATTGCTGTTACTAGGCCTTTTGCACTTAGCACTTCTTTTGCGGCGAGGTGCAAGGTTGACGCTATGGTTGTATTCATTGTTATTCCTCTTGGGATTGCCCAAATGAATCGAAGAACTGCAAGGCTTCGCTCATCCATGTCTTTAGAGGCGTTGGTTTATCTGCAACGCTTCGGTTTAGTGTTCAACTAAATTGGATTGAGCCATCTCCTCCTTAGGCGAAGTAATACCGCTGCGAACACCGCTTATTTCGTGGTTACGCAACTTGTGGCTGTCCAGCTCACCGTTTGCGGTGAGACATTGTTTAGTCATTGTTTACACTATTCACTTCATGTGTATTGTTAGCGCTAACATTTCTGCTTGGTTTTAGGCCCATATATTTTGGTTTAGACAATTAAAGTCCAAGCTCACTCTTGATGTGAGTGATTTTTAAGCGCTTACAGATTAAAGCTCTGGTACTTAAAAGGGTCAAGACTATGAGTGGAGCTTTAACGCGAACAAAGCGGGTAGGGCGGGATTAAACTTCGATCTGCTTCACGAAAAATCGAGGTTTATTATTAATTAAATGATGATATTTTAAAGATGAAGTTTTGATTCATTGACCACTCATATCAGGGCTTTAGCAAATCATTATTAAAAGTGGAGGGAGCCAGAGAGAGAAAACAACGTGCAAAATTTCACAAGGCTTAACAATTTTTCACTTTAGTGATAATAATATTTTTAATGGGTGTTTTGCGTAACGATAGGTGAAAAAACATGAGTGAAAATGTGGCCACTTACAATGCCTATGTTCAGGCAGTAATTGCCGAGCAGAATTTGCTCGGCTTTTGATTTATTGGCTATTTAGCTTTTTTAATTCCTATATTTTTATACGTAACTTGGCTAATGGCTAAGCCTTGCCAGCTCTTTAAAGCTTCAGCTTTACTCTCTTTGGCATAATAAAAATAAGGCTGGCGCAAGGCTGCTTGGTCGGCGGGCATAGCAAAGTATAAACGAGCTCTTTCTCCGCTCAGTTGTGCACTGGTAAGGTAGGCGACTAATGCATGCTCCAGTGCATGATAATCACTTTTCCAAAGGTGGATTTTCAGCCCTTGGTTAGCCACCGGGTAGGTGCCACCATCTTTGGCAACAAAACGGTCAAACCATTGCGGATAAGTGCTGACTAAATACTGCTGAGCATTGGGGTCTACCAAGGCTAAACTGGCTGCCGATTGGTCGAGTTCAGCATATTCCCACCAGATAGCGGGTGCGCCATTAGGGAGTCGTCGCCAACCACCGTCGCCTTGCTCAATAAACGCTGCGGCTAAGGTGTCTTGTAAGCCTTGTTGGCTTTGTTTGGCAAGTTGCTGTTTACCTAAATACTCAGCGGCTAGCCAACTCATCCACCACGATTTAGCGGTGTGCCCATAATCGTTATGGCGAGAGGAGTCGAGTTGGTAGTCTTCACCGTGTTTAGTCCCCCAAAATCGATGATCTTGAGGGCGTAAAAACTGATTCATTATGGTGTCTAACAACTTGCCTAAATCAGCATCCCATTGGCTTTTGTGTGGCTCTGGTAACAGTGGAGCAATCAGCAACATATACGCATTGATTTGATCCAATTGAGCCACTAACTCTATCTCTTCACCGCTGCCATTATTAGACGGCGCGTTTACCCAGCGAAGTCGTTGAGCTTGCTCATCCCAGTATTGTTTAAAAATATAATCCTTAACTTTAAGTAAATCGGCAAGCACCTGTGTGTCGCCACTTAAGTAATAATAAAAGGCCATGCCTAGCTGGGCATAGGCTAAGTCTTGGGTAGTGCGCTGCTTGGCAGAGAATTTAGATTGACCGTTTTCAGTTACGCTAACCACCGAGCCTTGCTCTTCGAGTAAATGATTGCGTAAATAATCTACGCCTGCTTTAGCCAGCTCTAAGGCCTGTTTATCGCCGGTTAAGTGAAAAATAACGCCATACACAAAAGTGTGCCGCGCTTGCATTCGCGTGTAGCTTTCAGCGAGATGAGGTTTCATCCAAGCGGGCGCAAAGGCCAAATCGTGGCAAGGGTCAACAGTTTGATACAAGGAGCCGTCGTTACAGCGAAAGGTAGGGAAGTTGCCCATGGGCTCACCAGCAGCATCTTGATGAAGCCAAAAGGGCGCGAGTTCGTTTTCAACGCTGTCTAACCAACGTTGCGGGGAAGGAATGGCGTTATTCGCTGCTTGGGCATTTCCTCCCGCCAACAAACAGACACTGAGTAATACTCTTTTCACAGGCTAACCCCTTTAGCGCATTGAATATTAGCTAATATTAGCCAACAGCAAAAAGAAAAAATCAGCGTTAAAGCACAGTTTAATAGGGTTATTTATATTTGTATCAAGAAAAAGCGATAGCAAGCTGCTATCGCTTTGGTTGGGTTAACCGCCTTGTTTAAACTGCTTGCTACTGTTTTGAACTCGCCGGTAAAACTTTCCTAGTTCTTTATCGGCAGATCGCCTTTCAGCAATGCTAGCGGCGTTAAACTGTTGTTCGCGCATTAGCTTTTGATAATTAACCAGTCGGCGCTCTTCTAATTCACCCTTGTTAATCGCCAGCCTAACTTGGCAGCCAGGTTCACTGTTGTGTTGGCAATCACCAAACTTGCACTGTTGAGCTAATTCAGTGATGTCATTAAAGGTGGCGTTTACCCCCTCTTCACAATCGCTAAGTTGTAACTCTCGCATGCCCGGTGTGTCTAGCAGTAATCCGCCTTTGGCCATTAAGTGCATAGCGCGAGCAGTAGTGGTGTGACGCCCTTTACTATCTGCTTCTCTAATGGCTGCGGTTTCACTGCTTTGCTCACCTAACAGGGTATTGATTAAGGTTGATTTACCAACACCAGAAGATCCCATAAACGCCACTGTTTGGCCTTGTTTACACCTGGGCTCTAGTTTGGCAACGTCTTGAGTATCAAGCGCATTTACTGCTTCAACCAGTAACATTGGGTCTAACTGTTGTACCTGTTGAACATAATGCGGTACGTCGTTGCAAGTATCGGCTTTGCTTAACACCACTACTGGGTCAACGTTAGCGTCATTAGCCATTGCTAAATAGCGTTCAATACGACTCAAGTTAAAGTTGTTGTTTAAGGAACAAACAATAAACACCGTATCTACGTTAGCGGCAATTAGCTGTAATTCAGCGCGTGTACCTACTGCCTTTCGACTAAACAAGGTCGCTGGATCTAAGTGTTTACAAAACCTAGGCTCGCCATTGTTTTCATCTATCAATAGCCAGTCACCCACTGCCATCTTAGGCATGTTAGGTGTAATGCCAATACGTTGCATGGCAGTTTCAGTTGCTACCACGTATTCACTGCGGTGTTGCTCAAATACGCGAGCAGGTATACACGAATCAAGTTCGTCTAAAGTAAGTTGTTGTTGAAAAAAGGGTTTCCATCCAAGTTGAGATAGAGAAAAAGAATTACCCATTGAGATTACCCCAAGCACATTGGTGCTATGTAAAAATAATATAGGGGTCGTTATTACGCCCCGGTGATTACCGGGCTGAGCAGGAGAGAGTTATTACGCTTGTTCCTGAGCCCGTGGAGTGTTGATTACAATCATTTTGTATCCTCGCTATTGACTAAAAATCGCCTAAATAATATCAAAAAAGCTCATCATATAGCCATGCTTACTTTTACAAGGATTGAGGCAGATCAGTTTGTTGCTTGCAAACAACAATATTGGTTGGGCTTTAGCCTGATACTAGAGGGAAGGAAGAGTTTTGTATCCGGGTATTTCGGGATGGCAGCCTCTTGCTGCTGAAGCAAGAGAAACCTTACTGCACACGTGAGTTTAGTAAGGTTAGTTTTCATTAGGTGAAACATATATTCCACCTAACAAAATTGGACATCTTCGTCGATATTAAGTCTAGTTACGTCGGCGCAAGCTTAGGCCAAGCAAACCAAGTGCTAATAAAGAAAATGTTGCTGGGGCTGGAACTGAAGCGGCTGATACTTGTGAGAAAGTGAGCGAGATATCTTCGGTAGTTACAATGCTGCTGCCGCTTGTTACCGAATTCGATAAGTTGCTTAAACCTGCTCTAAATGTTGCCCCTAAGTTATCTTCTGAATTTAAGTAAAGGGTAGAGTCGGTAACGAAAGGTAAATTGTTACTGATGCCAAATGACACAAATTCAAAAGCGGTGACCATTCCTGCTGTTACCGTCCAAGTATTTGTCGCGCTTGGGCTCAAGTACTCGCCAAGACCGAAGCCTGCTGTATTACTTAGTATTTCAACGCTACTCGCGGTGTTAGTCCCTTCGCTTAAACCTCGAACCACACCTGTAACAGAGCCACCCTGATTTAGTATATTTTCGAAGCTAAAATTAAAATCGAGTAACGTGGCTTGAGCACTACTAGCGACCATTATCAGGGTGAAAGCTGAGATAAAACGAGTAAATATTCTACGCATTGGAACGTCCTTTTATGTGGTAGAGGGTGTTTATTATCATCCATTGATAATATTGTTTTTAAATCGTGTAGTTAAAGCAATTACTATTCCATCCCTTTTAGTATCAAGTGTTTAAAAAGCTAGCGTGACTAGTTTGTAAAATTTACTGACAAAAGTAGTTCAGTTATTAATCGGCTCGTTCTACTTAAAGTGCTCTTATTTAGGCGAGAACACCTGACCTAGTTAGACTTTTACTAAAAGTTTCTCGACGGGTATCAAAAAATGAGTGCTACACCCATAATTACTTGAATGGTGATTGGGATAAATCAGGTCTAGGCAAAGAGGAAGCAAAAATACTTAGGCTGTTTAAAACGTTTTTGTTGGTAAATGCGTATAAATAGCAAAGCCTTAGCGAATATTGCGGGCAATAGAGGAGTAGCGTTAACTATGCATTATTTTCGAGCTGCGCATGAGCGTGGATCTGCAGACTTGGGATGGCTTAAAAGCCAACACAGCTTTTCATTTGCTAATTATCATGATCCTCAGCATATGGGATATTCAGTGCTACGGGTGATAAACCAGGATCAAGTCGCGCCTGGAAAAGGTTTTGATACTCACCAGCATCGCGATATGGAAATTATCTCTTACGTTACCAAAGGTGCGGTTGAGCATATCGATAGCATGGGTAATAAGTACCAGGTGCCAGCCGGAGACATTCAAGTGATGAGCGCAGGCACTGGTGTCAGTCATTCCGAATACAATGCCAGTAGCTCTGATGCCTTGGAGTTTCTACAGATTTGGATAAAGCCACAACACAATGGATTAGCCCCCCGTTATCAGCAGGCTACTATCCAGCAAGATTCAATGCTTACCGCGCTAGTGACACCAGACGGCCGCGATGGCTCATTGGTGATGCAGCAAGATGCAGCCCTTTATCGTTTAGTGCTAGCACCGAACCAATCTTTTGAGCTTGAAGTGATGAAAGCCTGTGGTTATTTGCAGGTAATAAGTGGCGCGGCAAATTTGCAGCAGCTTTCTGGTTCTGCCCACACAGTTCGACCTGGTGACGGAGTGGGGGTATCAGGAGAGCAAGCGTTAACTATTACGACCGAAAATTACCCTTTAGAAGCGCTTTGGTTTGATTTGCCGAGTGCATAAACACTCACTATGAATGAGTTTGCTAACGCTAGTTAGCATGACGATAGCAGTTCATTGCACATAAGTTTCCTCAAAATCTTGCTTATGGAGGTTTGTTAGCGCTCACATTTTTGATAGCTTGCTCACAGTTTTGACTCAAATCCGTACAATTTCCCTCACCCTCTAATGATGGATTGCATTTTAACTTGGGCTTTATCGCTCAACTGCTATGGTTCTGGCTGCATAAAAATCTAACAACAGCAAAATTACTGATATTTTTGAGAAGGTATTTGTGGGGGCGCTTATCGCGTTTTAGCAGGCTTTTACCGCTCATTGTTAACCACTATTTTGAGGATAAAGGAATGATCTTTAAACCTTACGGACTTGCTGTGTTGAGCGCTGCATTAATATCGCCACTAAGCTCAGCGGAAGTCTTACAAAAATTTGAGTTAGAAAATGGCAGCTTACTGCCAGGTTACTCAAGTGCCATCGATAGCCCATTTAATGGTATAGCGGCTTATGCTAATAACGACGGCGTAGAGGCTCAAGCTCAATTAAGCAATGTACCTGGTCAGTTTAGGCTCGACATTCGCGGGGCGAGTAGTGCTAATAGTGCCGCCGGTATTAGTGTGTATTTGGGCGATAAAAAACTGGGGTCTACCGAGTTTTCGGGTACGGCCGCATCGGTAAGTAGTATCAACTTCAAGTTAGATGCACAAGCCAGTTCATCAACCTTACAGTTTAAGCTAGAAAGCGATAACGGCAGCAACGACACCTATTTAGATTGGTTTGAACTGCACCGCGTTGGCGACATCGCGCCGCTTCCCGCTGCACCGGTTCTTCCCAATACTGGCGCTTATGAGAGCGGTATTTATCGTAACATGTTCCAAGAGCTCGGCTATTCTAAAGCCGAAGTGGATGCTAAAGTCCAAGCGGTTTACGACCAGTTATTCCACAGCACCGATACGACCAATCAAGCCATTTTTATCCCAGTAGGCAATGATATGGCCTATATCTGGGATGTCGGTAATAACGACGTGCGCAGTGAAGGAATGTCTTACGGCATGATGATGGCGGTACAAATGGGCCGTCAAGAAGACTTCAACAAATTATGGAAGTGGGCCCATACCTATTCACTCAATAAATCAGGCAATAACAAAGGTTACTTTGCCTGGAAAGTGAGTACTGCAGGTAATGTGCAAGATGCCAACCCTGCACCAGATGGTGAAGAATACTTTGCTACCGCGCTGTTTTTTGCCTCTAATCGCTGGGGCGATGGAAGCGGTATTTACAACTATCGTGAGCAAGCCAACCAAATCTTAAAAGATATGTACGGTAACGGCCAAACTCGCTACAACAACCAAGGTCAGCTAGAAGAGTTCAGTTTGTTTAGCCATGAAGACAAACAAATTGTATTTTCTCCTGCCACGCCAAGCGATAGAAATTGGACTGACCCTTCTTACCACTTGCCTGCGTTTTACGAGTTATGGGCACGTTGGGCAGATAACAACAACAGCTTTTGGGCTGACTTAGCGGTTACTAGCCGCGCGTTTCTAAAAACCACCGTGAATGCCGAAAATGGCTTGAGTCCTGATTATGCTTACTTTGATGGTCGCCCACATGGCGAGTTTCAAGCGCATAAAGTGACCTTCCAATACGATGCATGGCGTACCGTGGGTAATGCGGCCATGGACTTTGCTTGGTGGAACAATGACCCATGGCAAACCACCTATGTGAACAGCTTACAAACCTTCTTTAAAGGTGAAGGTATTGATTCCTACTCAAGCTTGTATGAATTAAACGGCACACCGTATCAAGACAACTCAGACCATTCACCGGGTTTGGTGGCAATGAATGCGATGGCGAGTTTGGCATCAGATAACCAACGCTCTTGGGAGTTTGTACAAGCGCTTTGGGATACGCCAGTACCAAGTGGTAAATGGCGTTATTACGACGGCACTCTTTATATGTTTGGTATGTTGGCACTGAGTGGCAATTACCAAATTATCTGCCCAGCAGGAGAGTGTGATGCGGTAACACCACCGCCAGTGGGTAACCGCCCACCAGTGGCTGTTAACGATAGCGCAAGCACCCAGCAGGATACGCCAGTAACGGTAGCGGTGCTAAACAATGATAGTGACCTAGACGGCGATAGCCTAAGCATTGCTAGCTTTACTCAGCCAAGTAATGGTGCAGTAAGCCAAGTGGGAGATACCTTAAGTTACACGCCTAATAGTGGATTTTTTGGCGAAGATAGCTTTAGTTATACCATCACTGATGGCGAAGAAACCGCTAGCGCTAATGTGACCATTACGGTGCAAGATTCTAGCGTAAATAACCCGCCAAGCGCGTGTTTTAGTGTTAGTAGTGAAGCCGCAATTGTTGGCGAAACCTTGAGTTTTGATGCTGCATGTTCTAGCGATGTAGACAATGACAGCTTAAGTTTTAGCTGGGACTTTGGCGACAGCAATGGCTCAACCGGTGCAACTGCTAGCCATAGTTACGCCAGCGCGGGAACTTACCAAGCAAGGTTAACGGTAACTGATGCTAATGGTGGCAGCGATACTTACACCTCTAGCATTACTGTGACAAGTGCAGGTAGTGGCGCAAATTGTAGCTATAGCATTGATAATGAGTGGAATAGTGGCTTTGTTGCCAGTATTACTATTGCTAACAATGGCAGCGCGGCAATTAATGGCTGGGAAGTGAACTGGGCTTATGCAAACGGCTCAACAGTGACCAACAGTTGGAATACCCAACTTGTTGGCACAGACGCCTACACCGCTAGCTCATTATCTTGGAATTCAACTATTCAACCGGGTCAAACGGTGAGTTTTGGAATGCAAGGCAATAAAGGCGTAGCGAATACGCCAGCAGAGTTAGTTATCGTTAATGGTACGGTGTGTAACTAACATAAAGCTGTAACAATCATGTTATGAAGTAAGGGTGGCTGCAGTCACCCTTATTATTTTTATTTAACACAATACCTCTTACAAATACCTTTCAAATCTTTTCTTTTAGAGTAAGGTTGCCAATTGTTAGCGTTAACATTTTGTTAATGCCGCTCACATTTCTGGGTGTTTTTTGTACGATCTTTCTTTTGTTGCTAACGATAGTTTTCATTTGCCCTTGGCGTATTTTTAGTCACTGCTAAAGTCTGTGCTGCATATAAAACAAATAATAGCTAGCTCTTCCAAATTAAGAGCTAAACAGCAGCTTAAGCCAAATATTATTTTGGCGGTTGCTCACTATGCAAGACACCATATATGAGGATAAAAGGAATGATCTTTAACAAAACAGTGCTAGCAGTGCTGAGCTTAGGGCTATTGTCGCCTATTTGCTCGGCCGAGCTATTGCAAAAATTTGAGCTAGAAAATGGCAGTTTATTGCCGGGCTACTCGGGCGCTGTTGACAGCCCCTTTAACGGCGTAGCCGCTTATGCCAATAACGATGGCGTAGAAGCGCAAGCCCAATTGAGTAACGTACCTGGGCAATTTCGCCTAGATATTCGCGGAGCTAGCAGTGCCAACAATGCTGCGGGTATTAGCGTGTATTTAGGTGGCAAAAAACTGGGTGCTACAGAGTTTTCAGGAACCAGTGCCTCAGTTAACAGCATTACCTTTAAGCTTGATAGCCAACCTGCTAACTCAACCTTACAATTTAAGCTTGAAACCGATAATGGCAGTAACGATACCTTTTTAGATTGGTACGAGTTACACCGAGTGGGTGATATAGCGGCACTTCCTGGTGCGCCAGCGCTACCAAGTGCCGGTGCCTACGACACTGGCGTGTATCGTAATATGTTCCAAGAATTAGGCTACTCTGCTGCCGAAGTAGATGCCAAAGTTCAAGCTGTTTACGACCAACTATTCCATAGTAGTGATACTGCCAATAAAGCCATTTTCATCCCAGTAGGCAACGATATGGCTTACATTTGGGACGTTGGTAATAACGATGTTCGTAGTGAAGGTATGTCTTACGGCATGATGATGGCCGTTCAAATGGGCCGCCAAGATGACTTCAACAAGTTGTGGAAGTGGGCGCATACTTATTCTCTGAACAAATCAGGTAATAACAAAGGGTACTTTGCTTGGAAGGTAAGCACTTCAGGCAATATTCAAGATGCTAACCCTGCGCCAGACGGCGAAGAGTATTTTGTTACGGCGTTATTTTTTGCCTCAAACTTATGGGGTGATGGCAATGGTATTTACAACTACCGCGAGCAAGCCAACCAAATCTTAAAAGATATGTATGGTAACGGCCAAACTCGCTATAACAACCAAGGCCAGTTAGAAGAATTCAGCTTGTTTAACCATGCGGAAAAACAAATTGTATTCTCTCCTGCCACGCCTACCGACAGAAACTGGACTGATCCGTCTTATCACTTGCCTGCTTTTTATGAGCTTTGGGCACGTTGGGCAGATAACAACAACAGTTTTTGGGCCGATTTAGCAGTGACAAGCCGCGCGTTCCTTAAAAAAACGGTGAATGCTTCTAATGGTTTAAGTCCTGATTACGCTTACTTTGATGGTCGCCCCCATGCTGATTTTCAACATTGGAAAGACACCTTCCAATACGACGCTTGGCGCACCGTAGGTAATGCCGCAATGGACTTTGCTTGGTGGCAGAATGACCCATGGCAAACCACTTATGTAAATGCCTTACAGAGCTTCTTCAAGAGTGAAGGCATAGACTCCTACTCAAGCTTGTATGAGCTAAATGGCACACCATACGAAAACAACTCGGATCATTCTCCTGGTTTAGTATCGATGAATGCCGTGGCGAGTTTAGCTTCAGATAATCAGCGTTCGTGGGAATTTGTTCAAGCGCTTTGGGATACCCCTGTACCAAGTGGTAAATACCGTTATTACGACGGTACTTTGTACATGTTTGGTTTCTTGGCATTAAGTGGTAACTACCGAATTATTTGTCCTGCGGGCGAATGTGACGTGGTGACGCCTCCACCTACTGGTGGCAATAATCCACCAAAAGCCAATAACGATAGTGCTTCAACCACCCAAGATACTGCAGTAAGTATTTCTGTATTGCAGAACGACAGTGATGCCGATGGTGACTCATTGTCACTGACTAGCTATACCCAAGCGGGTAACGGCAGTGTTAGCCAAGTTGGCAACGCACTAAGTTACACGCCTAATGGTGGTTTTGTTGGCAGCGACAGCTTTGGTTACACCATTAGTGATGGTCAAGCTAGTGCTAACGGCACGGTAACTGTTACGGTTAGTGCTAACGATGGTGGCGGTAACCCAACTAATCCACCGGTTGATGGTGAGTTGCTTGAACAGGCGCAGTTTGAAGATGGCGTTATTTCACCTTCTTATCGCCAGCCTATTACCTCGCCGTATGCAGGTGTAATTCTTTATGGAAACGCTGAATCGGTAACGGTAAACAGCAGTAATTTATCTGCTGGTGACTATAGCTTGGTGATTAACGGCTCTTCAAGTAACAACACTGCTGCGGGTATCAGCATTTACGCTGACGCGCAAAAAGTGGCTACGGCTACCTTTAGTGGTACTACTCGTACAGAGCAAACAGTTACCTTCAGCTTAGCCAGTAATGCTAGCGCGTTGAAGTTTGTATTGGAAAGCGATGTAGGCCAAAACGATACCTTGCTTGATTGGTACAAGCTGTACAGCGGTAGCAGCACCGGTGGTGATACTGGCGGCGGTAATCCTAGCACGCCAAGCGAAGTGCTAGTACAAGCTGAGGATTATACCCAGTTCTACGATACCACTAGTGGTAATGCGGGTGGCAGCCATCGGAGTGACGATGTTGATTTGCAAATGACTTCTGATGTAGATGGCGGTTACAACGTAGGTTGGACAGCAGCGGGCGAATGGTTAGAGTACAGCGTAGATTTAGCCGCTGGCACTTATACTGTTGATGTTCGAGTTGCTTCAAGCCCAGGTGGTGGCAGCTATAACCTAGAGTTAGCTGGTCAGCAAATTGTTGGTAATACCAGCGTAGGCGCAACGGGCGGGTGGCAAAACTGGCAAAGCCAAACTACCAATAACGTTGTGGTTAGCAGCGGCAGCCAAACACTGCGTGTTAATATTCTTCAAGGTGACTTTAACCTTAATTGGATTAAGTTTACTCCAGTGAATTAAGCCTTAACCTTAGGCTTTAGATGTTAAGCATGGCAGCTGTATTGCCATGCTTTTTTTACCATTTCATCATTGGCGCAGGGCTAAATGGTTTTTGTTTTATTCGCTGCCAAGTGCGTTTAAGTAACATTCTATGAAAGCCGTGATTAGGCAATGTTTGTTTAAGTTGCTTTATAAAATCCACCGGTACCCCGTGTTTTACAAGACCTAAAGAAAAATCCACTAAATCGGCCTGTCGAAAGTATTCCACCAATGGGTAACGAGGATCAGTAAATGCTCTCACTTTATGGTGCTGATCGATAATAAGTGCAATCTCTTCCGACCATTCGCCTAAGTTCTGTTGCTGTAAGTAGCGTTCAGCATGAATCAAAGAAGGTGGCAAATAATCCACCGTGTTATTGGTCCATATGCCAATATCATGAAAAGCGGCGGCAATAACTAGCTTTTGTGTTTGCTGCTGGTCTGGTTCAGCTAAGTAAAAGCAAATATTAAGCATTCGCAGAACATGGTTTTTGTAACCTAAATAATCGTCGCCAATTTGCTCTTTATAAGGCGCTAATATTTCGTCTAAAAGTGCTATCTCTGCGTACATGTTCATGGTTTGGCTCGCCGTGTTATTAGTTTGATTTAGTATAATGAGCAGAGCAGAGGATATCTTTAGTCATAAATGACAGTTTTATGGTTGTTTACGACAAAATGTCTCAGTGTGTTTAAAGCTGGAGCTAAGTCAAAACCCTCACTCATAAATCACCTGCTTTCACTTCATGGTCTACTATCATTAATAGCAAATGAGTCTTTTCTTTTTGCCTACTCGCAGATATCTAGGCTGTTTAATTTAGTGATAAAACATATACATTGGTGAACGATGCTATTTATGTGGACCCGCATTTTAGTGCTTAGGATTGCACTTACCTTGTTTGTTTTAGCGCTTGGTCAGGCAAGTGCAAACGAGCTCAATTTTAGTCAAGAAGAGCAGCAATGGATCGACCAGCAATCGGCTATTTCTGTGGTGGCCGATGTTAACTTTTACCCTTATGCCTTTGTTAATGATGCGGGCGAATATGACGGTATTTCACGTGACTACCTAAACGAAATTGCCAAGCTAAGCGGCTTAACCTTTAGCTACCAAATCGGCTTGCCGTGGTTGGAGATGTTGCAAGGCTTTAAGCAGCAGCGGTTTGACATTATTCCAATGATGTTCTTTGACCAAGAAAAAACCAGTTATGTAAATTTTTCTGAGCCCTACCTATTGCATACCGAGTATCTGTTTACGCAAAGCAATACGCCGGTGCTTGGCTCCTTGGACGAGTTATCGGGAAAAACTTTAGCGGTAGTAGAAGGTTTTGAGCAAACCGCTTGGTTAAAACAGCGTTACCCCACCATTACACTTAAATCTTATACCGAGTTGTCACATTGTTTGCGAGCGGTGGAGAAGGGGGAGGTTGACGCCACCATTGGCGAGCTGAGTTCTTCGCTATATCTAAAAAATAAACTGCGTTTAAACAAGATCAAAAAGAACATCGTGGTCACTGGGCGTAAAAACATCCCAATATCTCTAGGCTTAGCCAAGCAATCTCCTATTTTATTGTCTGTGATTAATAAAACCCTTAAATCTATAGATATAGAAACGCGCAATCGCATTTCAGGGCAATGGCTTAAGGACAGCTCATCGCAAAATATTATGAATGGCGCCTTTGGTTATGGGCGTGCTCCGTACATGTACGACCAAAGCTCGGAAGCAGGCCTAGAGTATGAAATAGTTCGGCGGGTGTTTTCTTCAATGGGTTACCAGTTAGGTAATATTGAACAGTTGCCTACCTTTCGTGGCGAAGAGATCCTCAATGAAGACCAAGCATTAGACTTTTCAGCGGGGGTGCTTGAAGAAGTTGAAGGGTTGTTTTATTCCGATGACATTGTGGTGTTTAACAATGTGGCAGTAAGCCGAGCTATCGATGAATTGGAACTGACTAGCCCCAGCCAGCTTAGCGAATATAGTGTAACGGGGTTTGATGGTTCAAAACGTTTGTATTCCTCGCAAATCAATCACTCACAAAAGCCGTCCTCTAGTTATCGAGAACATGTGGTTCAAGAACAGTCGTTAGCTGAGTTTTTTGCTGGAGAGGCCGATATTCTGGTGGCCGATGAAGCATTGGTTAAATGGGCGATTAGTTACGGTGAATCTACCAATGGCTTAGTGGTTGATTATCAATTTCACGATATTTTTGCCCAATCTGAAGTGGGCTATAAAGTAGCGTTTAGAGATGAGCGTATACGAGATTTTTTTAATCAAGCGCTTGGAGGGTTAAAGCAAAGCGACAGTTATTCGCAACTGGTTGAGCTTTACATGGCGTCTAGCTTCATCAACCAGATAAAGCGGGGTAATCTCATCGCCGATGTTGTTGCACCTTACATTTTTAATCACGATATTAAACAGCTAAGAAACATTCTTAGAGTGTTTTATAAAAACTCAAACATTCAAGGAGTGACCGTCAGTTCTGATTCACCGAATCAGGTCATCTTGCAGCTTCAAGAGCGAGACGGTGAATTACAAAGCGTAGATTTTATGCAGGTGAGTAATCTTAGCCGCCTATCAAAAGAGAGCTTTTTGGTACAAAACGGCAGCACCGATAAAGTGGGTAATATTACGTTTTATACCGAGACTAATACTCCTGAAGCTATTATCTCTGCCAGCGTGCCAGACTTAAGCCAATTCGCCATGTTAAGTGAATCTGAATTGGCTGATATGAGGTTGGCCTATGAACGGCATGGTTTATCTGGGCAACTGCTCAACTTAAGTGAAGCAGAGCAGCAATGGATACTTGAAAATCCATTGGTAAAAGTAGCGGTTGACCCAGCAGCGCTGCCATACGAAGCATTTGATAGTGACGGCCAGTACATTGGTATTGTTGCCGATTACCTACAGCTTATTTCTGCCAGTACTGGGATTGTGTTTGAACCGGTGAAGGTTGAATCTTGGGAGCAGTCGTTAGACTTGATTCATCAACGCGAAGTGTTGCTGGCTTCGGCTGCTTTTGGCAATACCCACTTAGAGTTGGATTACACCGCTACCTTACCTATAACCAAAAGTGAGGTGAGTTACGTAGGGCGTAAAGGTGGAAATTTAATTGATTCCTTCAACCAGTTAGAAGGGAAAACCATTGGCATAATTAAAGGCGCCTCACAAACCGACGAGATTGTGGAGCGCCACTTAGATGTAGATTGGATTTTTCCCAATAATACCGAGCAAGGCATTGAGTTGGTTGAGCAAGGTGAAATTGACGGCATGGTAGATACTGTGTTGGTGCTTAACTATATTATCCATCATCGTGGATACGCCAACTTATCGGTGGCAGGAGATTTTGACAAAAATGTCTCTTCTACCTTATATGTGCTTAAAACCCAGCCTTTATTACAGTCCATTGTGAGTAAAGCCATCGCTGCTGTCACTCAGCAGCAAAAAGACACTGTTGTATCTAAATGGGCGCCGCATAAAGTGGTTGAGAAAATCGACTATAGCTTGGTGTGGCAGGTGGGGTTAGGGGCGTTAGTATTAGTGGTACTAACGCTATTTTGGAACCGCCGATTAGCAACCCATATTAAGGCGCGCGAGCAGGCTGAGTTAAAACTACAAGCTCGCGAGCAGCTGTTGTTTGACATGCTCAACTCCGCACCTATCGGCGTGGCTATTGTTGCCAATGACCAAACCTTTTTCTCTAACAAGACCGCTCGCGACATGTTTGGCGTTGAAGCAGAAGATTTAGATAATTTTAATGTTGGCGATATCTACAATGACAAGTCTCAGCGAGAGGCTTGTTATGAACAGCTGAGTAAAGGCGAACCGGTGGTCAATCAGGAGATTGATTTTAAACGTACCGATGGTTCACGTTTTACTGGCTTAGCCAATTATCTCAATACCGAATTTAAAGAACACAAAGCGGTATTGTTTTGGTGTTACGACATAAGTGAACTTAAAGAGCTTAATACTCAGTTAACCCTCGCCATTGACCAAGCTGATCATGCAAATCGTGCTAAGTCTGACTTTTTAGCCAATATGAGCCACGAAATTCGTACGCCGATGAACGCCATTATTGGCATGACGCATCTTGCGCTAAATGCTGACTTGGACCGTAAAACGCGCAGTTACTTAAACAAAGTATCTCATGCTGCGGCTTCGTTACTGGGCATTATCAATGACATTCTCGATTTCTCAAAAATTGAAGCGGGCAAGTTGGATATGGAAAGCTTGGATATTTGTATTCAGGATATTCTGCAAAACCAACTGAATTTAATTGAGCTTAAAGCGCAAGAAAAGGGCATTGAAGTTGTCACTATGGTTGAACCCCAAGTGCCTAATAATTTGATGGGTGACCCGCTTCGCTTGGGGCAAATTTTTACCAACCTGGCCAGCAATGCGATTAAGTTCACCGATCAGGGTGAGATTGTATTTACAGTGAAATTACTGGAGCAAGCAAGCGACCAAGCCAAGTTGCAGTTTTCAGTAAAAGACAGTGGTATTGGTATTTCACCCGAGCAGCAACAAAAGCTGTTTCAATCTTTCACTCAGGCGGATACGTCTACCACCCGAGAATATGGCGGCACCGGATTAGGTTTAACCATTTGCAAGCGTTTGGTTGAGCTAATGGAAGGCGAAATATGGATAAATAGCGTGTTAGGCGAGGGCACCGAGTTTGTGTTTACCGCATGGTTTAAGCTCAACCATAGTCGCCCTAGTTTACGTAATGCCTTGGGTGCTAGCAGACTAGGCGATATGCAAATATTGGTGGTAGATGATAATGAAAGTGCCGCCGATATTATGGCTTCAATTGTTTCTTCTTTTGGCCCAGCAGTCAGCGTTGTGCACTCAGGAGCCGAAGCTCAACAGTTGGTCGCGAAGCAACCAGAGCTGTTTGATGTGGCGATTGTTGATTGGAATATGCCGGATATGGACGGAGTCGCAACTTGCGAAGCAATTCGCCAAGAAGCAGGTAGCCATCCTATTGGTTTCATTATTGTTTCAGCCTATGACCACGCTCGGTTCAAACAACAAAGTGAAAATGCCGGAGTCAGTGCCTATTTATCCAAACCGATTACCGCCTCTGAAGTGTTTAACGCCATTGCGCGAATTAGCGGACGAGACATTGAGTTATATACACCGGTTGCAAAACTCAGTGATAAGTTGAGTGACGCCAAGCGTAAACTACGTGGCGCCCATGTATTACTGGTTGAAGACAACGAGCTGAATCAAGACTTAGCCCTAGAGCTACTTAACAGTATTGATGTGAGTTGTGACTTAGCGGAAAACGGCCAAATAGCGATAGATAAACTGCGTGTTAATCGCTACGACGGGGTATTGATGGATATTCAAATGCCAGTAATGGATGGTTACTCTGCGACTCAAAAGATCCGCGAATTTGATTTGGAAATAGTGGTGATTGCCATGACCGCCAACGCCATGAGTGGTGATCGAGAAAAAGTGATTAGCGCTGGTATGAATGATTACATTAGTAAACCGATTGATGTAGAAACCATGATCACTACTATGGCTCAGTGGATTCAAGCGTCTGGTATTAAAGGGGCAAGTGCTTCCGGCGATCAGCTAGTAACCAGTGACATGCCGGTAGTCCAAAGCCTGAACCCTGAACTGATTAATCAAGTCGCTGGGCTAGCTACCTGTAATGGCAATAGCGGTTTATATTTGAAGCTGCTAACAAAATTTAGCATTAGTCAGCAGCAATTTGTCGAAGAGTTTGAAGTAGCCGTTGGCGAGTTAGATTGGGAGCTCGCCACTCGACTTGTTCATACCTTAAAGGGGAACTCTGGGAATATTGGTGCTTTGGCCTTACAAGATGCAGCCGCAGAGTTGGAAGCGGTCGCTAACTCGATTAAGCAAGGTGAGCTAGGGGATAGTTTTGAAAACAGCGTTGAGCGCATTCAAACATTGCTTGCTAACCTTGCTACCCAATTGCATTTGGCTTTGGGGGAGATAGCTCTATTGTTGCCTAACGCAAACCGCCCTTCAGCCACTGAAGATAGCGCATTGTTCGATAAAAATATCGCACAACTTAAATCTGAGTTTGCTCAGCTCAGTTTTCAGTTAGAAGAGTGCGACGCCGATGCGGTTGAGCGGATTGATGAATTGGTAGAGTTAGCGTTCCCCGAACAGATAAAAAAACAGTTAGTGAGTATTAATCGAGCGGCGGCTGAATATGACTTTGAAGAGGCTGCCGTTAAGTTAGCGGCTCTGCAACAGAGTTTGAGTTGATTTACATCACCTTAACAACACATAGTGCAGCAAGATTACTCTGAATCACCTAGTGTAGATGAAGTGTGTTTTTTCAGAATAAGTAAGGAAAACTTTATGAACAAACATTTTGTTATTGCTACGGTATGTAGTTTTAGCTTGCTTACTAGTGCGTCACTTGCGGCATTTCCCAAGTCAAAAGTGAGCGAGTCTCAGCATTTATTTGCCCAATCTATTATTTACCATTCTTTGAGTGGGTTTTGTACCAATGTGGCGGGGAATAAGAGCTTGAGTTCTGATTATCAAAAGTGGCGAGTAAGTTATCAAGATAGTATTAAACAAGGCCGTATCGAAGTTGCCGACCTTGCTGCCACCATGGATAAAACCATGGACTCAGTTGTGTCTGATTTAGTGCATGTTGCCGAGCAAGAGTGGGGACAAATGGATAGTTCTCAACGCCAGCAAAAATGTCAAGACTTGCAGGCTTTTCTTAACCAAACAAAGCCAGATAAACCTGCAACATATTAGATAGAAGCCAGTTGGTAATGAGGCCGTATTTTGCTGCGCTGGATATGCTGTTCCACATCTAAACCGCGTAAGAACCCATGCTGAGTGACAAGTACACTCTTAAATCCCATCGCGTTGCCACCAAGTATGTCGGTGTGCAAGGTATCACCAATCATCGCAATGCGCTGTGGTGCAACATCTCCAAATTGGTGTTTAATTCGACTCAGTGCTTCTTCAAAAATCGGCGCGTAGGGTTTACCAAAGCAACGTACCTGAGGATAGATCTCATCCGGTAGGGTTAAGGTGTAACTACCTGGCTCTTGAGATACCCCATTTTCTAGCGGTGCGATCAGGTCTGAATTTCCTACCCAAACTGTGCGTGGCTTGTTTTTTAGCTCTTCAATAAAGCGCTGATGACGCTCTGCATTCCAAGCTTGGCCGCTTAAAAACAAAAACTCGTCCGCTTGCCAAAAGTTATCGTCTTCTGGGTAAACACAAGGGCGCTGGGTATCTAAACGAAACTCAGGCAGTGTTATAACACCTAAGCTTGTTGAGCTCTGTAAGTCCATGTACTGCAATAGCACTTCACGGCTATTTACAATTTCTTGGTCACTAAAGTCAAAACCCAAGCCGACAAATTTATCGAACAATTGCTGTTTGTTTTGAGTGGCAGCATTGGTTACTACCATCACTTTCTTGCCAGCGCTTCGCAGTTTAGCTATTTGCTCTTTAGCCCCTTCAATGGCGGTTCCACCCACATTTAGCACGCCGTAAGCATCAAACAAAAATACATCAATATCGTCGACTAAATCGGTAATGCTATTGAGTTGTTGGGTATGAGAAACAGGAACACTTTCAGGCAGTCGCTCTGGCATCGCAAGATAGGCCGAAAATGCCTCTGACGGGCTGTAAAACATGGTGATTAACCTCAGCAAAAATTAGAGCGTTACTGTGGCAGGTTTTGATTGAAAATAAAATACAAAACAATTGATGTATCAAAAGAGTAGTAGTCGCCAAATAGGTGAGTCTAGCGGCCGCTGCCAATTCATCTTTAAGAAGAATGCAGGGCTTCTATTTGGCGTATAGCGCGCCATAAGATTAAAGTTAGGGCTATTTAAGGCAATCTTTGCTTGGTTTGTTGCTGATAAACATTACACTCTAGCTTTTAGTTATTAACTTGAGTTGTTATGCCATATCTTTTGTCTATTACCCTGTTGTGGGCTTTTTCTTTTAGTTTGATTGGCGTGTACTTAGCGGGGCAAGTCGACGCTTGGTTTTCGGTTCTAATGCGAGTGGGCTTGGCGACCTTAGTCTTTTTACCCTTTCTTAAACCCTCGCAAGTTAGCACTTCCTTGGCACTAAAATTGATGCTGATTGGAGCTATCCAATTAGGTTGTATGTACGGGTTTTACTATCAGTCATTTTTGTATTTGTCGGTACCGGAAGTGTTGTTATTTACTGTTATGACGCCGATTTACGTTACTTTAGTCAACGATGCCTTTGAGCGCCGCTTTAACTCTCAGTTCTTATTAAGTGCTTTTATTGCCACCCTAGGTGCAGTGGCGATTCGTTATGAAGGCATAGACCAAGGTTTTGTCACTGGTTTCTTATTGGTTCAAGGAGCCAATCTGTGTTTTGCTACCGGCCAAGTGGCCTACAAACGTTTAATGGCTAGGCAATCTCAGCAGCTTGCGCAACAAACCGTGTTTGCTTGGTTCTTTATTGGAGCCTTGATTGTGGCCATAATCGCTTTTGCTATGTTGGGGAATACCAATAAGTTACCCACGACTCATATTCAGTGGGGTGTACTTGTTTACCTTGGCACTATAGCTTCTGGCGTAGGTTATTTTGCTTGGAACAAAGGCGCCACCTTGGTGAATATTGGCGCTTTAGCAGTGGCGAACAACTTGCTCATCCCCGCAGGAATAGCAGTAAACTTGCTGATTTGGAATCATGATGCCGACGTATTGCGATTAAGTATTGGCGCCGCAATTATCATTGCGGCCTTAGCGTTAAACGAGCGGATGGCCAAGCGCAAAAGAATTAATTAGCCGCCAGCGTTATTTGAGGGAGCAGCTAATGGCTCAACTTGGCTTGCTCCCAGAGCTTTCTAAAACCATTTTGCTGGCGACGGTCAATAAATTTAAGTAAGAAAAACTGTTCTTGAAAGAAGTTCGGATTATTCAGTTGATAGCGCTCTATTTCTTGTGAGCTTAGCGCAGAATCAAACTGAGAAATTACCGGAAAACTACTCAGCTTTTGGGCATATTCACGTTGTAGCTCTTCACTAATCGTAAAGTTTATCCACTCTTCGGCAATCTGTTTTTTTAAGGGGCTATCTTTTAATGAATAGCCTATCGCCCAGTGGTCAACCCACGCTGTTTGCCCTTCTTTAGGAGTGGCAAATGTCCACTTCTCACCTTGTTTTTCTAACTCCGAAAAAGCAAAGCCAAAAGAGGTAGCTAAAGACAAGCCTTTTAAGTCTTCTGCTGTGTCTATTCCTCCCCATAGTTTATTAGCGTTTCCTGCCAGCTCAGACAATTTGGCTATGAACTGTTTGTCTTTACTGAATGCTTCATAGTCTTGTAGTTGGGATGCAGGGTACCCTAAAGCGAGTGCAGTGAGGTATATGTTAACCTCATAAAACACTTCACTGACGGTGTATTGGTTTGTGTATTGGGGATCCCATAATACATTCCATGAAGTGGGAGGAATCGTCACTTTTTCGGTGTTATATGCCAAACCATAGGGGCCATAAACTAAAGGCACCGCAAAGGTTTGCTGCTGATGAAGAACGTATTCCTCTAACACCAAATGAGGGTTTAAACGTTGGTAGTTAGGGATATTGTTTAAGTTTATTGGCAGTAACAAGCCAAACTGAACCATCGGCCAAGTGGTTGATTTTGGGATGTTGTGAGTGGGGCTAATAATATCAGCCTTTTTCGCTCGAATAACCTCAAACCATTGCTTGTCTTCAACGGCATACTCAACATTTATTGTTAGTTTTTGTTTATATTTATCAGCAATATATTGTTCAAACTGTTTTACCCGATCGGCTGGCGCATAGCCTTCCCAGCAGAGGATATTAAGTTCTATGTCTGCCCAACTAGGTAATGACACCAAACTGCAAAGCAATGCGATAAAAGCGATGGGTTTATGAAACATTAGAACCTACTTTTTAGTGGCATCTCATTGCTAGCATGCGGTTTAAATTAATAACAATTAAAGCTTCTGTTGGATTAATTGCTTCACTTGCTCTAGGGCTTCATCAAAATAATAGTCGTTAATAGCATCCTGAACCTGAATGATTTTCTCTTTTAGAGACGCCTCTAGAGGGGAGCTGACGATCGTCTCGATAAGCTCGGAAGCTTCTGAGTCATAGCTTTCTAGTAAGCGCTGTAAGTCTAGTAGTTGCTGCTTACTTACGCTGGCGTTTTGTTGGTCACTCGGTGCTTGATTAAGCTCTTGATTCTGTAAGCCACTTAAGCTGGTTATCACTTCTGCTAGATGCTGTTCTACCGTATTAAGCAGAGACTTAATCGCAGGATCCTGTTGGTTATTTTTGGTGGCTAACTCAAGTTGTTTGGTCGCATCAGCTAGGGCTTCTGCGCCAATGGTGGCCGATACGCCATACAAGGTGTGGGCTAAACGCTCGGCAAGCCCTTCTTCATCGGATTGTAATGCCGTCGTATATCGATCCACAAAGTCGTGTTGGGTGTGGCTAAACTTATTCAGAATTTTTCGATACAGCTTTAGGTTATTCTGAGTTGTAGCCAAACCTTGTTCGGTATTTATGCCACTTAGCGGGGGCAAACTTGGTTCTGGTTGGCTGGATAAGTTTTTGGGGGAATCATTTATTGTTACAGCCCCGGCCGGCTTTATAAACTCAGCCATTGTTACAAACATGGCTGTCACATCGATAGGTTTGGATATATGCGCATTCATGCCTGAATCTAATGTCTTTTTAATGTCGCTAGCAAGGGCGTTTGCGGTCATAGCAATGATAGGCAAATTAGCGTATTGGGATTGTTTTCTGATTTCTCTGGTGGCGGTATATCCATCCATAACTGGCATGTGACAGTCCATTAATACCCCGTCGACACTAAGCTCTTTCAACCGTTCTAAGGCTTCTTGACCATCATTAGCCAGGCTGACTTTTATTTGTTTTGCTTCGAGCAAGCTAATCGCAATTTCTTGGTTTATTTCGTTATCTTCTACCAATAGAACATGAGCGCCTTGCAACGCGGCAACTGCGTCTATGAGATGCTGCTGTTCTTCTTTTGAGTTGCGTACTGAGCTGGTGGGCTGAGTATAGCCATTTACGACTTTTTCAATGGCGTTAAGTAGGCTGGTACGGGTGACTGGTTTGGTTAAGAATCCAGAGAGTATCGCGCCTGCATTGTCAGCAGAGTGCTGAGCTTCAATGCGGTCATAGGCGCTTACCATGGTGACAGCGGGTAGGTTTAATAACCGTTGCTGCTGCATTTTGCTGATGGTTTCAATCCCATCAAGTTGAGGCATTTTCCAATCCATTAGGACTAAATCAAAGGGGTGCTTTTGGTCACTGCGTATAATAATGTCTAAACACTCTTCACCAGATTTAGCTCGTTCTACTTGGCAGCCTAATTGGTTTAATTCGGCACTTAATATCTCTCTCGAATTGGCATTGTCATCTACCACTAATATGCGCAAAGAGGAGAAATCGATATCACTTTGTACTGCTAAGCTGTGTTCGTCCTCTGCAGGCTCAAACCAGGCCGTAAAGAAAAAGGTGCTGCCTTGGTCCAACTCACTTTCTACCCAAATCTCACCCTCCATTAAGTGAGTGAGTTTTTGAGATATCACTAAACCTAAGCCAGTGCCGCCGTATTTTCGGGTTGTGGAGTCGTCTGCTTGAGTGAAGGACTGGAATAGCTTTTTTTGCTGCTCAGGGCTCATTCCTATGCCTGTGTCTTTTATTGCAAACAGTAATTTATAGCGCTGGTTTTGTTGTTCCTGCAAGGTAACGTCTACTAATACTTCACCACCACTAGTGGTAAATTTCAGGGCATTGTTAACCAAGTTAATGAGTATTTGCTGAAGGCGTAAGGCATCGCCTCTTAGGTAACTTGGCACTTCTGAATGAAGTTGAAATAGCAGCTCAATTTGATTGTCTTGGGCTTTTAAGGTGGCCACATTAGCGAGTTGATCAAACACGTTTTCTAAGGAAAAATCGGCCAGCTCTAAGTCCATTTTGCCGGCTTCAATTTTGGAAAAATCAAGGATGTCGTTGATGATACGCAATAGGTTTTCGCCAGATAACTGAATTTTTTCTACGTAATTTCGCTGTGTTTCGCTGAGTTCAGTTTCCAAGGTGAGGTGCGACATGCCAATAATGCCGTTCATTGGCGTGCGGATTTCGTGAGACATTTTTGCTAAGAAGTCAGACTTGGCTAAGCTGCCTTCTTCGGCGCGTAGCTTGGCTTCATTTAATTGCTCGGTACGGTCGGCCACTTGGTTTTCTAGCGCTTTATTAAAGCCGACTTCAACGAGCAATAAACGTTCTTGCTCAGAGAGGGCTCTTGATAACTCGCGCTCTGATTTTCGAACCCTATCGTAGGTATCCGCCAGCTCCAAACTGGTTCGGTTTATCGCATCGGTCGTTTCGCTAACTTCGTTTTTCTGGGCTTGTTGTTGGGGTGATAACGCTAAGGGTTGCAGTGGTTTGTCAAAGCTTAGGTTGTCAAAAAAAGAGGTCATTTTGTTCAAGGGCAGGGTAACCATTCTATGAACAAGTAACACGATAAGTAACGACACAATGATAATCGCAAGGCCGTTATAGAGCAAAACAGACAAGGCTTTTTCTGCTAGTCGCTTATATAAAGAATTTAAGTCAGATTGAATAGTAAGTTGGCCCAGTAAAGTCGTTGTTTCATGGTCAACTTTATGGGTGATTTCTATGCTGCTTTCAATGGCTTGGTTACTTGTTACCGGTTTACCTAGTTCCCATTGCTGATCAACGCTGGTGACCAATTTTACGTAGCTGATATCAGGGTGGTCAAGGGTACTATTTAATTGCAGTTCAATGCTCTCGGTAACGAGATACCACATGGCATTTTGAAGGGCGTTTAAGTCAGAATTAATAATTCGACTGTGCTCTTGATCAATGTCATCAAGTGCTTTTCTGTAGTCTATGAAGATGTCTAACATGCTCACCATAATAGTGACAAAGGCACTGATTAATATGATGCGTGTAGAGAGTTGTCGGTTAAGACGACTACGGTAAAACTCTCGAATTGGGCTCATCAATTACTCCTGTATTTGAGCGAACCGCATGTTGCAAAAGTGTGTCATTAGGTTGGTAAAGTGTTGCGAGCTGATAGTTTACTCCGCAAGCCGTGGTCAGTCCACAAGGTATTTTTGAGCTTTACGTTCAGCGAGTTGTTTGTATATCTTAGTGGAGTGTAAGCCTACCATTATTACCAATATTAAAGGTGGGTTGATTGAATTAGATGGTATTCGTTCATCAAGAGTGCTTTAACAGCGTGTATTGGTGAATTTTCCTTTATAATCGACATCCGTATTTGTGGTGATTAAGGTTTCAGGATCTACGTATGAAAGAAATACAGCAAAATAACCCCTTGCATGGCCTCAAGCTTGAAGTGCTGTTGGATGAAATAGTTGAACACTATGGCTGGGAAACACTGGCCTATGCCATGAATATGAACTGTTTTAAAAACAATCCTACCCCTCAGTCTTGCCTTAAGTTTTTACGTAAAACCACTTGGGCGAGAGAGAAAGTTGAAGCGTTTTATATGTACCGCTTTAAACATCTTCCGCGGCCAGATGACAAGCAATATGCTTTACCTCCGCGTGACCGCTTAGTGCCCTTAGACCAAAAGCCTCGTGCTCCAGTAGTGATTGATATTACTGCAGAGAAGCAGGTGCAAAACAAGCCGAAACCTAAACCTAAGAGAAGTTTTAAAGCCAAACCTAAAGCAACATGGCCTAAGCCACAAGAGAGCGATGTTCAAGAAGAGGGCAAACCGCTAAACCCTTGGGCAGATTCACCTAAGTAAACTGCCTTATCAGCAGTAGGAAAATAGAAAATATCGAGTACAATTCTCGGTAATTGTTAGCCTTGTAGTGTTAATGGTATGCAAGGCGCTTAGTGTTTATTTCGGTTCTAGTTATGTCTCAAGATACAGTTAAAATTGGTTTGGTTAACCCCAAAAGCCCCAGTAATGTTGGTTCAGTAATGCGTGCAGCAGGTTGTTTTGGCGCGTCTGAGGTGTTTTATACAGGGCAGCGCTACGCCCGTGCCGCGCGTTTTAATACCGATACCAAAAACCAAAGTTTGAATATTCCACTAAGCGGAGTTGATGACCTTGCAGAGCAAGCCACAGGACTAAAAATAGTCTGTATTGAATTGGCTGAAGGGGCAACAGCCCTGCCAGACTTTACTCATCCTGAGCAGGCTTTATATATCTTTGGCCCCGAAGACGGCTCTATTAGCCAAGAGCTGGTGGATAAAGCTGATGACGTGGTGTACATCCCCACTCGAGGTTGTTTGAATTTGGCGGCAACCGTGAATGTGGTGCTCTACGATCGGCTTGCTAAATCTGATGTGTCTAAGGGGGGAGATGAGTTAATTCGTCAAAGCCGCGATGTTAATAACCGCTTAAAAGCCAATTAGTTGATTAGGGGCGTTTAACCGCCCCACCATCATACTATTTGGGGTTCTTTGTTGCGCGTTGATCTTCGCGTAACTTCTGCTTTTGTTGGCGACGCTGTTCACTATGTTGCGCGGCTTCCATTCCAACATGTTGTTCTCCACGTTGCTTGGCCAACTGTACTTGTTTTTCTCGCTCTCTAAAGCGGCCTTTTTGCTCGTCACTTAAGCTATCGTAACAATGTGGGCAGCTCACACCTTGCTCAAATTTTTCGCTTTGCATGTCGGCCGGAGATATAGGCATTCGACAGCCGCTACACAGTTGGTATTCACCCGGTTGTAGTTGGTGGTCTACGGTGACACGCTCATCAAATACAAAGCAGTCACCTTCCCATAACGACTCTTGTTGTGGCACTTCTTCTAAGTATTTAAGAATGCCGCCTTCTAAATGATAAACCTCATCAAAACCTTGTTCTTTTAAGTAGGCGGTTGATTTTTCACAACGGATCCCACCAGTACAAAACATCGCTACTTTTTTGTGTTTTTGTGGATCCATCTCTTCGGCGACGTAAGCCGGAAATTCACGAAAGGTTTCAGTATTTGGGTTTACCGCATGCTTAAAGCTGCCCAGTTGTACTTCGTAGTCATTACGAGTATCTACCACCAATACTTCTGGGTCGGCAATCAGTTGATTCCAATCGCTGGGTTTAACGTAAGAGCCCACTACATGGTTAGGATCAATGCCTTCCACACCCATGGTAACAATTTCTTTTTTGAGTTTTACTCGTGAGCGATTAAAGGGTTGCTCGGAGCTAAACGAGCGCTTATCCACTAGTTGGCTCAGGCGAGGATCAGACTTTAGCCACTGTAAAACCGTTTCTATAGATTGGTTTGGTCCGGCGATGGTGCCGTTAATGCCTTCTTCGGCCAGCAGTAAGGTACCGCGAACTTGGTGCTGTTTCATTAAGGCTAGCAGTGGGGCTTGTAGCTCTAGATAATTGTTTAATCGAACAAATTTATAAAGGGCGCAAATGGTAATTTGGCTCATGTTAACTTCCTTGTGCCTACCGGGGCGTAATCCCGAAGCATGGTTAAAAGAGGCTCATTGTAATGAAAATGCTACTAATTGCAGCAGTAATGTGGCTTTTTGTTGTAGGCTTGTTGGAGTGGTTTAACGATGTATAAGTACAGTTCTGTGTGCTAGCCCGCTAAAACAAAGTGTTACGGACTGTTGTGTTTTTGCTGCATAGCATGACAGGTCTATAATGAAGTAATTAACTAACATGGAATAGGTTGAGTAGTATGTCTAGTGTTTTAGCCTCAGTGGATCAACGAACCCAGCTCGTGGGCGAAAACCGTTTAGAATTATTAATTTTTAAACTCAACTCAATGCAGTTGTTTGCAATTAATGTTTTTAAGGTGAAAGAGGTAGTTAAACTACCGAATATGAACCGCTTACCAGGATCTCATGCTCATGTTTCTGGCGTGGTTACCTTACGCGGTCATTCTATTCCGGTTATCGATTTGCGTGCCGCAGTTAAAATGCCACCGGCTAAAGAAGAAGCCAAGGTCGACTGTAACCTAATTATTACCGAATATAACCGCTCGGTGCAGGGCTTTATGGTGGGCGAGGTTATGCATATTGTGAATACCTCGTGGAAGGATATTTTACCGCCGCCTACCTCGGTAGGGCGCAGTAATTACCTCACGGCCATTACTCGAATCGATCATGAAGATGCCAGTCGCATTGTAGAGATTATTGATGTTGAGAAAGTACTGGCGGAAATTGTTTCTTACAACATCGCCATTTCTGAAGAAGCCTTAGATAAAGATGTTTCTCATCTATTAAGTGGGAAACGAGTGTTGGTTGTTGATGATTCCTCCACGGCACGCGGTCAAGTGAAAGCCACCCTAGGCCAATTGGGCATGGAAATTATTGAAGCCGAAAATGGCCTTCAAGCGCTAAACATGCTTAAGGGCTGGGCCGATGAAGGTAAATCGGTGTACGACGAGATTTTGTTAATGATTACCGATGCCGAAATGCCCGAAATGGATGGTTACCGATTAACCGCTGAAGTGCGGGGGGATGAGCGTATGAGTGATTTGTTCATTGCCTTGAATACGTCTCTAAGTGGCAGCTTTAATGAAGCCATGGTAGAAAAGGTAGGCTGTAATCGCTTTATCTCTAAGTTTCAACCGGATTTGCTGGTAGATGTTGTACAGCAGCGAATGCGTGAATCTATTTCAGGTTGATTTTTGAACCCATTAGCAGCCTCAAACGGAGCGGTTAAGGCTCAAGTACTCTAGAAAAAGGCTCGAAGGCTTACATGCGCTTCGGGCCTTTTTGATTAATGCTATAAAGCCGCTGCTACTTTGTTTGCTACGTCTTCTGAGAGCCAAACTTGCCAAAGCTCAGGATGATGTTCAAAAAAGTAATACATTGCCTCTTCTGCGTCAGCCTGGTTGTCTTCCATCCAAGCCAGTAAAAAGCTCATTTGTTGGTTGCTAAAACCTCGCTGGCCCAGATATTCAAAGGCTAAAGGTTCATTTTTAGCAAATGATTCCGTGGTAACCGAATGCACAGGTGAGGGCGGGTACATAGTGACTTTAGGCGACTCACAGTCTGGCTGGGTAGTACAGTTGCGGTATTCATCTAGGTCTGTGCCACTGCCAAAATCTACTTTTACCATGGTGTATTTACCCAGCACAGGGGTGGGTGACCAGTAATAACCAAACCATGGCTTTTTGCGTTCATAGGCTTTAGCCAGTTCACCAGCTAAAGCGGCACCTGAACCAGGATCTATCATCTCAAAACCATGCTTCTCAAGCGCTAATGCATTGAACAAATGCTCTGAGGTTATTTGACAGGTCCATCCTGCCGGACAGCCATAAAACGCAGATTTTTCATCATCTTCCGGATGTTTGAATAAGTTTGCGTGTTTAATCACCCCCTCAATGGTGGCAAGCTCTGGGTGCTTCTCTACCAAGAAGTCGGCAACCCAAAAGCCTTCTTCACCGCCGTCTGTTAAGGAGTTTCCGGCGTAGCGTAAACGCTTATTGGCAACACCTTTGTCTAAGGCTTCCTTAATACCATTGGTCCAAAGTTCTGGCGCGATATCTGGGTAGCCTTTTTCTATCATTGATATCCCTGTTGGAACGCTATCTCCAGGTATCAATTCGGCTTCACAGCCAAAGCCATGTTCTAATATAAACTGGTCAATATGCGCCATCAGGCTTGCTGAATTCCAGTTCATATCGGCAATGCTTACGCTGCCACACTCTTTTGCATTGGTCTGAATCGATACCACAGACAACAGCATCGCTAAGGCAAGTGCACACTTGTTTTTCATAAAGTTTATATCCTCTATCCATGTCGAATAAGCTTGTTTACCTTAGCGCGTGCAAGGTAAACAATAATGCTTGCCAGCGTTAGTTAAAGAGCGGCTCAGTGAGGTTTACTTTAGCCTTACTTAACTGGCTTTTACCGTTGCTTTCAGTTTATGCATAAATGCTTTGAAGTGTGGCATAAAATCGATGAACAAATCGTGTTTACGATTTTGCATCATAACCGGCCCTAATAAACGCAAGGCTACACCCACTTTGGTGGCGATGTTTTCTTCTAAGCCACTGCCTTGCTTTAGTTTTTCTACTACCGTAAACAAGTCTTCTCTGTCTTGGTATTCGAATACCAAGGTTTTTGGCGCTTCAGTATCGAGTTCTTCAATAGTGATACGGTAGCCATTTTCTTTTCTGGTACGTGTCGTCATACTTTTCTCACTCTAAGGTTGTTTAGCTTTTTAAGAATTTTTCAATTTTAGGTTTTACTGTCATTGAAATAATCAGCATGAGGCTTAAACCTACCGGCAGTGCGACTAAAAAACCCTCTAGCCACGCGCTGGCAAATTCTGATCTATTAGCAAAGCCGATATTTTTAGCGGTGGTAGTAAAAGCCATAATCGATTCCATGATGACCGCCATGATCACTCCAACAATCGGGTTACGTGCAGACTCTGCTATATGTGGCAGTAGCTTGGCGATTAACTTGCTCACTAGGCTCATCATTACTACACCAACCGGCATCAAAATAACGGCGGTAGTAAGAAATGCCTCTAACCAAATCACTGCAAAGGAGTCGCTGTATCCCACTTGTATATAAGTCATCACGCCAGTCAGGGTACCCGCGATAACAGACATCATGGCGAGCACGACTAAAATTTTGTAGAACAGTGGGTTGGATTTAGCTTCTGCCGTTACGGCTGCTGTTATTGGTGCGCTCATTTCGTTGTTCAATTTGTACCTATTTGCATATGGTTGATTTTATCTACTATATTTGAATTAGTTGATTTAGTCAACTACGTTTGGGTATAAATAGAGAGCGACTCAACATGAGTATTCTTTTATTTAGAAAATACAGTCAGTTAAGCGAAGGCGTATCTATCAACTAAATTGAGGGGGAGTGAGCGGAGTAAGTCAGCATTCGATGAGGAGCGCTGGCATTGTGGTTTACCGTTGCTTTAATACACGAAGATGCTTGGTTTTTAGTGGTATGTGGCAATCAGCCAATAAAAAAGGCCCTTAGATAAGGGCCTTTATAAAGATTTAAGCTTGCCAGTGCTTGGCTTGAATTTTACTTAAAAAACAACTGGCTAAATGGGTTAAGTAAAGATGCCAATCCCGAAGTAAAATGCAGTGGTGCATCTAACAAGGTTAAACATAAGCAATCTTGGTTAGCTGCAGTGCGCGGGGTGTGTTTATTCTCAGTATTTTGAATAATAAAATCACCCGGAACATAGCTACCCGCATCATCGATAAAGGTGCCAGCTAGTACCAAGGTTATCTCTTGACCTTGGTGAGTATGCTCTGGCAAGGCACTATCTTGATCCATGTAAATAAAGTTCATTTTACTGTCACTAACAGCATCTACACGGGCTCGTTGAATTTTACCCGGTAAGCGTCCCCAGGGGCCAATGTGTTGCGGATGAGCCTGCAAAGCTCGTGGCAATGGAAAACGTTTATCCCCTAAACTGATTTCTTCTTGCAGCCTTGGTTGGCTGGGCTCAATCACTGTTTCAGCACTTTGCTGCATAATCATTTGCAGCATTGAATCCAGATCATTGCTCATGGCTGCAGGTTGAGTATCTTCTAATTGAGCGGCCATTTTCTGTTCAATGGCATGCACCCGTTGTCTACACTCGGTGCAGTACTCCAAATGGGCACTTACCATAATGCTCATAGCGGGGTCTAATTGGCCAGCGGCATATAGGTTGAGAGTCTCCTCAACTGGATGAAATTGAATGCTAGTCATCTAAAACCTCCTTCATTTTTTTCAGCGCTAATCTAAGGCGACTTTTCACAGTGCCAAGCGGTAAATTCAATATTTCCGATACTTGTTGTTGAGACTCACCATGTAGGTAGACCCGCCGAACAATATCAGCTTGTTCTTCTGGCAAACGTTCTATTAACTCTTTGAGCTCGTTACTCACTAACTCTTGATCCTCAGAAGATATCTTGTCTGAGTCTTCTTCTTCAGTGAGAATTGGCCAAAGGTCGTCGCCTTGCACCCAGCTTTGCTGGTGCTTGCCTTTGCGCATTAGGTCAAATTTAACGTTCCGCGACACCGAAAATATCCACGTCATCGCATTGCCTTTGGAGGCGTCGTATAAACCCGCTTTAAGCCATAGTTTGAGCATGGTTTCTTGCACCATTTCTAGTGCCAAGGATTCATCTACAAACTGCTTACGCGCCAAATTAAGTAAGCGTGGAGCAACTTTGCGGAACAAGGTGTCGTAACTGCGCTTACACTGCTTACTTGCAATGTTTGCCAATAACAGGGCGATACCATCGTCTTTATTGGGCTGGGAAACCTGAGTAGCCATGCGTGTTGTTGTTCCACCGATTGTCGATACTGAGCGTTGTATTTCCATATTGCCAAAATCGTTGTCGGATTGATAACTGATTAACGGGGTAGATGATTAAAACGATCACTTTGTCTCAAAATAAAACCTAAATAACGTATACACAAAGATGCAGAAGGGGACTTAAGCAAGCGCTGCTTGGTATTTATAGGCAGGGGAAGTAGCTCTAACCAGCGCCAACAAAGCTGCTTTACACATTCGCTACTTATATTTTCCTGCAGGTCAGAGGCTTTAAGTTCTGGATACTGTAAGTTGATTTTTTCTAGGGCGAGTTGTAAAGCATGGGTATTTCTTTGTTTATAGAGGTTTGGCCAAAGCTCTAAAGATTCAGCCCTTATACAAGGGGCCATCCATTCATTACTAAACGCTAGAGCATTCGCGCAAACCTGGCCCCAATTCAGCACTTTACATTCAACTACAATCTCCGCTTGGCTCAACCAATCTACATGGCTAATTTGCGCAAAGCTTACAATATCACCTTGCTTAACAGCGCTGTTTCCATTGCTGTCTTGAAAGGCTAACCACATTCCACCGGCTTTCTCTGCTGCCCGTAAACTGGCAATGAACACAGACCCCTGGCCACGTATTCTTGCGTATCGCTCGGGCATATAGTGTTCACTGCAAATCATCAATGGGTACAACTGAGGCATAAGCGGATCAGCTCCTAAAAACTACTTAGTTGTTTTGTATTACGTATAGAGTGCAAAAAAAGATGAATGATCTTTCTTATTATCTTTCACGTACTATGATTAACAACAATAGAAACAAATGCTTAGATTTGTTTAGCTAAAAGGATTTTTCATGAAAACTTCAGCGTCGATGCCCCCAATCGTCCAGCAGCTAGAACAGTTTTACTCTGAGCTTGGCATGGCCCAAGTGGCGCGTTTATCTGAGATTTACACCGACAATGTGGAGTTTATTGACCCTCTGCATCATCTACATGGCATTGCAGATTTAGGCCAGTATTTCGAACATCTATTAGTAAACACCGATAAGTGCGAGTTTCATTTTTCCTCGCGTTTGATTGCAGATGGCGAATTCAGCCTTACTTGGCAAATGCAGTTTGCTCATCCAAAACTCGGAAACGGTCGTTTAATTGCGCTAGACGGAATAAGCCACCTCAAGTTTGATGAAAGAATCTATTACCATCGCGATTACTACGATGTGAGCGCCATGTTGCATGACCATATTCCGGTGATTGGCTGGTTGTCTAAAAAGTTAAAAAATGGTCTAGCCCAATGAATATTCTTATCACTGGGGCTAGCTCGGGCATTGGTAAACAGTTGGCCTTAGATTATGCCGCCAAAGGTCACCAAGTATGGGGGCAAGGGCGAAATAAAGAGCGCTTGCAAGAATTAACAAACAAAGGCATCACAGCTTTGCCGCTAGAGTTAGCTGATTTAGCGACAGTGAGATCCAGTTTGAGTGAGTTACCAGCCATGGACTTAATTGTTTTGTGTGCCGGTAACTGCGAATACCTAGACCCAGAGCGCTTTGACGCTGAATTGTTTAGCCGCGTTTGGCAAGCCAATGTGCTTACCGTTGCCAACTGTTTAGATGGATTGTGGGGGCAGCTAAAACCTGGCTCCCAACTCGCCTTGGTAGGCAGTTTGGCGCATTTACTGCCGTTTAGCCAAGCTGGCGCCTATGGCAGCAGCAAAGCGGCAATACACTACTTATCTCAGGCGCTTGGTACCGATTTAGCCGCCAAACAGGTGAGTGTACATTGTGTGCAACCTGGTTTTGTTAAAACCCCTCTCACCGATAAAAATGCCTTTGCCATGCCCAACATGATTAGTTCAGAGCAGGCTAGCCAATACATTATGAAGGGTTTAGCAAAGGGTAAAACAAGCATTAATTTCCCTGGTGTATTCAGCGGAATATTACACTTTTTGAATTGTTTGCCAGTGTCTTGGCAACAATCTCTCTGTCGCCGTTTAGCTCACAAGGAAGGAGCATAGATAGATGAAAATTGCAGTTATTGGAGCGGGCATATCAGGCATGACCTGCGCTCACTTATTAAAAGAACAACACGATGTCACCTTACTGGAACAAAATGATTATCTTGGCGGGCATACCGCGACCAATCAAATTGAAATAGAAGGTAAAGAGTACGCGGTAGATACTGGTTTTATTGTGTTTAACGACCGTACCTACCCCTTGTTTAACAAGTTGTTGGACAAGTTAGGTATTCACGCTCAGCCTACAGAAATGAGTTTTAGTGTGGTTAATCCAGAGCTTAACTTGCAATACAACGGGCACGATCTAAACACTATGTTTGCCCAGCGTAGCAACTTGCTTAAACCTAGCTTCTATAAATTCATTAACGAAATTTTGCGTTTTAACAAGCTAGCTAAAGCAGCGGTAGATATAGATACCTCGGTAAGCTTGGGGCAGTTTTTACAAGAGCACCGCTTTTCCAGAATGTTTCAAGAAAACTATTTACTGCCTATGGGGGCGGCGATTTGGTCGTCTTCACTAAACGGTATTAACCAATTTCCAATGCAGTTTTTTGCTCGGTTTTTTGTAAACCACGGCTTGTTAGATGTTGCTAATCGCCCGCAATGGCACGTTGTTCCGGGTGGTTCCAAGCAATATATAAAACCGCTACTTGCGGGCTTAGAAGATAACATTCGCTTGAACAGCCAAGTCACCAGCATTCAACGAGGCGACGATGGAGTAAGCATTGAAACCAGCGATGGTTGGACATGGCAGGGCGATGCCGTAGTGTTTGCTTGCCATAGTGACCAAGCATTGTCGGTATTAGGCGCAGAAGCCAGTACTGATGAGCGAGAGGTATTAGGCAAACTCAAATATCAAAATAATGAAGTCATCTTGCATACCGATGAGCGTCTGCTGCCAAGTATTCATCGTGCCCGTGCTAGTTGGAACTACCTACTTCCGCCTAGCGGTGATAGGAATGACCGACTGGCCAGTGTTACCTATGATATGAATCGTTTGCAGGGTTTAGAGAATGCACCGCAGTTTTGTGTCACCTTGAATCCACTGGAGCCGATTGCTGAAGATAAAGTGATTAAGCGCTTTAACTATATGCACCCGGTGTTTTCGGTTGAAGGATTTGGCGCGCAGCAGCAACGTGAACTGATTAATGGCCAGAATAACAGCTACTTTTGTGGCGCTTATTGGCATAACGGTTTTCATGAAGACGGTGTGCGCTCGGCGGTGGAAGTATGTCGTAAGTTTGGCATCGATTTGTGAGGAGTAAACGATGGACGTAAAACACTCTTCTATTGCCTTTGGCGATACCTTTCATCAGCGTTTTGTGCCACGTAAACATGGCTTTAGCTACAAGCTTTATTATGCGTGGATAGATTTAGCTGAGGAGCAAGCCGTTCGTCATCAGCTAAAAAACTTCAGCCGCTTCCTGCCGTGGTTTCGGCTCCGTGAAGGCGACTATTTAGGCAAGCAGCCGGGCAGCATTCGCGATAAAGCGTTGGCCGCTCAGCAGCGTTTTCAGCCAGGTTATAGCGCTAAACAAGTGGTGCTAATGGGGCAGTTTCGTTGCCTTGGTTGGTATTTTAGTCCGGTTAATTTTGTGCTTTATGGTGATGGCGACAAGTTTGATTACATGCTGGCCGAAGTTACCAATACCCCATGGAAAGAAAAACACCAATATTGGTTAGATTTAAATACCCTAGAAGACCATGACAAAGCCTTTCACGTATCTCCGTTCAACCCAATGGATATGCGCTACAACTGGCAAGTAAAGCTAGTAGAACAACAGGTTACTGTGGTGATTAATTGCTGGCGGCAACAGAAAGAATTTAGTGCTGGAGTAAATTTAATTAAGCAGCCATTAAACTCTTCTAGCCTTAGTCGCGTTATTAAGTCATATCCTTTGCTCACTCTTAAAGTGGTAGGGGGAATTTATTGGCAGGCATTGAAGTTATGGATGAAAAAAGTTCCGTTTTATGGTCATCCAGCCAGCGACAAAACTCACTGATATTTGCTGTTAAGGAAAACTTATGACCACTGCAAAATCGCTCGCTACCGCATCGTTAAATAGCAGCTTGGACATTACTCGCCACCTTGTAATGAAAACCTTTGACGGTTTAACCGGCGGGGCAATTTTATTGAGCCAAGCAGGCTACGAGTCTGTTCATCTTGGAGAGAAAGATTATCCTCATGTAGTAGAAGTACACATTCTTGATGCTCAGGTTTTTTCTCGTATTTTGAAGGGCGGCAGTATTGCTGCAGGCGAAACCTACATGGAAGGTTTGTGGCGCTGTTCTGATTTACATCGCTTATTGCAGCTTCTAGCAGACAACCAAGATCATCTAGACAGCTTAGACAGAAAGCTGCATTGGTTTACCAGCGCGTGGTTTAAAGTTCAGCATTTCTTTCGTCGCAACCACAAACGCCAAGCCAAGAAAAACATCTTAGCTCACTACGACTTGGGTAATGATTTTTACCAATCGTTTCTCGATCCGCAAATGCAGTATTCGTCGGCTATTTTCGGCGGCCAAGATATCACACTGGCACAGGCGCAAGACAATAAACTCAAACGTATTTGCGAGCAGCTAAAGCTGCAATCAAATGACCACTTGCTAGAAATTGGTACAGGCTGGGGCGGCTTAGCCATGTATGCGGCCAGTCATTATGGCTGCAAAGTCACTACCACTACTATTTCAGATAAACAGCATGCCCATGTTTGCCAGTTAGTTGAACAACGTAATTTAGGCCATTTGATTACGGTGCTTAATCAAGATTACCGCGAACTAGAAGGCGAATACGACAAGCTAGTATCGATTGAGATGATTGAAGCAGTGGGTGAGCGTTATTTACCTGGTTTTGCTGAGTTATGCTCTAAGCGCTTAAAAGCGGGTGGCTTAATGCTACTGCAGGCGATTACTATCGACGACCGTCGTTTTACCGCATACAGAAAAAGCGTTGATTTTATTCAGCAATATGTATTTCCAGGCGGTTTTTTACCTTCACCTTCGCTGCTTAAGCAACTATTTGCCAAGCAGGGGATGCAGCCTCTACAACGCTTAGAGATTGGCATTGATTATGCCGAAACCCTTCAGCATTGGCATCATAGAGTGCAGCAACAGCACCAAAATAACAGCCAAAGCTTTGGCTTTGATGAGCAGTTTTACCGTCTGTGGCACTTCTATTTCGCTTATTGCGAAGCGGGTTTCCGTAGCCACAATATTGGTACCGAACAGCTCACCATGGTGAAAGGGTAATTGGCTTATGCAATGGCCTGTATTGCTTGTATTTAAACTGAACTGGTTTGCCGCCTTTTTTTGGGGCGAGCAAGCAGTGTGGTTTATGTTGCTGGGGTTAGTGGCCTTAGCCTTATTGCAAGTACGCAACTACCAGTGGGCGGTACTTGTACCTTGTGCCATGTTAAGCGTCGTCGGCGTTATTATCGATATCGCGCTAGTAGAGTTTGGCGTGCTGAGTTTTAGCTCGCCTAACTTACCGGTGTTTATGATGCTGTTGTGGGCAAGCTTCGCCCTTTTACTGCCCACCTTGGCCAGTTTACCGAAACCCTTTATGCCCATTTTTGTTGCGATAATGGGGCCGGTTTCTTACTACTTAGCCAGCCTAGCCGAGGTGTTCACCCTAGAGCTAGGCCTTTGGTTAGGGCTACTTATACTGCTACCGCTATGGAGTGTGTTTGCTTACTTAGCGAATTCGTTATTGGAGAAACGCTATGTTTAAAACCTTATTTATAGCCATTGCATTATTCTCAAGCTTTAGCCAAGCAAGCAATATGAAACTGGTAGGCGACGCCAAATTAAAGGTGTTGTTTTGGTCCATTTACAATGTGAGCTTACACAGCCCAGACGGGCAGTATCAGCAACATCGCTACCCAATGGTGCTTACCATTGATTACCTGCGAAAAATTAACCGCAGTAAATTGGTAGGTGCCACCAAAGATGAGTGGCAGCGCTTAGGAGTGTGTGAGCAATCGCCGTGTCAGCAATGGCTCAATAAGCTCTCATCGATTTGGCCAGACTTAAAAAAAGGTGATCAGCTACAGTTAGTGGCCGATTCGGCCAACCAAGGGCGCTTTTATCTCAATGGTGAACATTTGGGGTCATTAGATGACAACCTATTTAGTCAGCACTTTTTAGATATTTGGCTTTCGGAAAACAGCCGCTTCCCAAAACAGCAGCGCTCGTTAACCGGCGCAAATTAGCCCTTACTTAAACTCTCGTTTATTGCATCCAGTAAGTTTTCACTAGGCTGGGCGCCTGACAACAAATAACGATTGTTAATGATAAACGCGGGTACTGCTTGAATGCCGTGATTTTGCCAGGTTTGCTGGCTATTGCGCACTTCTTCAACGTAGAGTTGGTCTTTTAATACTCGTTGCGCCAGCTCACTGCTTAAGCCCACTTGCTCCACTATTGCTAACAAGGTATCGCGATCCGAGGGATCTTTCCCTTGGCTGAAGTAAGCCTCAAATAATGCCAGCTTGAACTCGGTTTGCTTACCGTACGGTTCGCTCCAATGCAGCAATTGGTGGGCCTCAAAGGTGTTATAAATTCTAGAGTCTTGATTAAAATTGAAGCTAAACCCAAGCTCGTTGCCAATGCCTTTTAGCTGCTCTCTCACGGCCTCACTTTGCTCTGTAGTGCTACCATACTTCTCTTGAATATGTTCGCGAAGGTTTTGTCCTTCTGCGGGCATTTTCGGGTTTAGCTCAAAAGGGTGCCATTGAATATGTGGCCTAATATTGTCATCTAGCTGGCTTAAAGCCTCTTGCAAGCGCAGGTAACCCACAATGCACCAAGGACACACCACATCAGACACAATATCGATGCGTAAGGAAATACCAGCAGCCATAAACAAACCCTCTTAATCTTGTGTAGTGAGTATGCGCTAGACGGCCAGTGATTAGCAAACTTTGCTGGACGAGAGAGCACGCTTGAGGTTTGTTGTAGTTATAACAAAAATCATTTGTGATTTTTGAGCTAAATTGCTGGCTAGAGAGTTGGTAAACTGGCAACAGCTAAATAATAGGAACACAAGCATGACAACTTCTTTGTTCGACTCAATCAAATTGGGCCAATTGACCCTAAATAACCGCATTGTAATGCCACCAATGACACGTTCGCGCGCCAGCCAACCGGGTGATGTAGCTAATGAGATGATGGCCACGTATTACGCTCAGCGAGCGAGTGCAGGTTTAATTGTATCTGAAGGGACTCAAATTTCGCCAATGGGCAAAGGATATGCATGGACACCAGGTATTTATAGCCAAGAGCAAATTGCGGGCTGGAAGACAGTAACCGACGCAGTGCATGCCAAGGGCGGTACTATGTTTGCTCAACTATGGCACGTAGGTCGAGTGACTCACTCAGATAACATTAACGGTGAACAGCCTATTTCATCGTCTGCTATTGCTGCCGAAAATGTAAAAGTATTTATTGATAACGGTAGCGACGAACCGGGTTTTGTTGACGTAAGCACCCCGCGAGAAATGAGCCAACAAGACATTTCCGAAGTGGTTCAACAGTTTCGCCAAGCGGCTTTAAATGCCATAGAAGCCGGTTTTGATGGTATTGAACTGCATGCTGCTAACGGCTATTTAATAAACCAGTTTATCGATTCTGAATCTAACCAACGCCAAGACCAATACGGTGGTAGCTTGGAAAACCGTTTACGCTTCTTAGATGAAGTAGTTGCAGCCATGGTGGATGCCATTGGCGCAGAGCGAGTAGGGGTGCGTTTAGCGCCACTAACAACCTTAAACGGTACCGTAGACGCTAACCCTATCGAAACTTACACCGCTGCGGCTGTGCTGTTAAATAAACACAACATTGTTTATTTACACATTGCCGAAGTGGACTGGGATGATGCGCCAGATACGCCAATAAGCTTTAAACGTGCCTTGCGTGAAGCCTACCAAGGCGTATTAATTTATGCTGGCCGTTATAAAGGGGACAATGCTCAACAAGCCATAGAAGGCGGTTTAGCCGACATGATTGGTTTTGGCCGTCCGTTTGTGGCCAACCCCGATTTACCTGCACGTTTGCAGCATGGGTATCCGCTGGCCGCTCACGATCCAAACACGCTATTTGGTGGCGGCGAGCAGGGCTTAAGCGATTACCCAAGTTATCAAGCTTAAGTAACGATTAACCTGAGCCTTTGTGTAAGCAAAGGCTTAGTGATTTTTCGCAGGCGTTTACAGTAACCCTTGGACAAATTTGTATAAATAACTCAGAAATAACAGCGCACCTACCACCATAAAAGCAGTGCCAGTAGAAGTATCATTACTGGACGCAGAAATACCCCGCGAGCTTTTACTGTTCCGCAACGATCGCCCAATCAAAATAAGGACTACAGAAACGAGCATCACCAAGGCATTTACACTCAAAGAAGATGTTGATTCGGGTGTCACGGTGTTTCCTCAATTAGCCAATGCCGGCCAATAATAAACAAAGCCTGAGCAAACAAGTAGCACTAACTTAGGCATTAGTTAAACTATGCGGCTGCTGTTGCGGCGGGGCGCAAGTACTGAGTCGAATGACTCAATTTTGTTGCGGGTAGATTGTTATGCGGCAGAAATGCGTCAAACCACTTAAACTCACTTTTGGACAGAAATGATTTAGAGGTATGCCTTAAATTGCTTACACCCAATTAGAAACAGTATCTTGAAACCTTCAACGCTTATTTAGGAGGCTTAACTCAAACCATTCAAGGTTGATCTTTAAATTACTCTGACTCAGAAATGAGTTTCGGAAAATTGAAGATTAGTAGGTTATGAATTACTAAAGGTATGGAAAGTCATCTAGCTTGGCGTTCAGTATTAATGGTGCAGATCATTTGCCTAAAATCAATCACATTCGAAGATCATGGGTATATTGCAACACAGTTGATGTTAGTTAATGGATACTCAATAAGCAGTAATCTATAGTTAGTATTTCTAGAATGCGATTATGTAAAAGCTTTGGGGTTTAAATGAAAAGAGATACAAAAAATCAGTTCGCTCCAGTTACGTTGTTATTACACTGGATTGTTGGTTTAACCATGATAGGGCTACTAGGTATTGGGGTCTACATGGTTGAAGCTAAGGCTTTTTCTCTGTTTCCATGGCATAAGTCATTTGGAATCCTAATTTTTGGTTTCGTGCTACTACGCGTGATATGGCGTATCAATAACGGCTGGCCAACGCCGGTGGGTCACTATAGTAAAGTTGAGCACATCTTGGGCCATGCAGTACATTGGGTTTTAATTCTAGGTACTCTCATTATGCCTATTTCGGGTTTTCTTAACTCAGCGTTGGGTGGGTTTGGTGTGGAATTCTTTGGTTTAGAGTTAGTACCTAAGAATGTTGACCCTGAAAACACAAAGAAAGCGGTGGCCTTCAATGAAGGATTTTATTCCATTGCTCATAGAGTGCATTATTGGGTTGGTTACGCGTTAATTGGCGCAACTGTGTTACACGTAGCAGGTGCGCTTAAACATCATATAGTCGATAAAGATGGTACGCTAAGGCGAATGCTTGGCGCTAAGATTTTCTATACCTAATCAACTTGAAGACGCTTGGCTGAGCATCTGAAAGTTATGATTAATCCTCGTCGTCAATGAGCCTGAAATCCCTGTTCTCGTTCATTTTGGTTCAATCGCCTCTAATATAACCAAAGCCTACGATGGGATCTCACAAACCTAAACGGGCTCCAAAAATCATCACTGTCACGACTATTAAACCGACAATAGCGATGATTAATAATAAAGTTCCAAAACGAGATGTACCACTGTTCGTCATTTTCTATCCTTTGAACATTGTCCGTAAATAGTGATGAGCCACTCATTGACTCACCATCTGTTCAATTTATTATTCTGCGTTGTTTGTTGTTGCCAGGACTTTGTCGCCTGACTTAAACAATTTGCAGATCAAGACAAAGAATAGTGGAGCGAAGTAAATCACCAATAGCGTTGCCCCCATCATACCGCCCAATACAGATGTACCAATCGCATTACGTGCATTAGCACCAGCACCCGTACTAAGAACCAAAGGCAACACACCAAGCCCAAACGCCAAAGACGTCATGATGATTGGGCGCAGTCGCATCTCACACGCTTGCACTGTTGCGTCTATAATGCTGACGCCTTTTTCATAGAGCTCTTTAGCAAATTCAACAATCAAAATGGCATTTTTAGCAGTTAAACCTATGGTGGTTAATACGCCCACTTGGAAGTAAACATCGTTCTCTAGCCCTCGCAACATGATCGCAGTCAGTGCGCCGAGTATCCCTAATGGAACCACTAGAATAATCGCAATTGGAATGCTCCAGCTTTCATACAAAGCGGCTAAGCAAAGGAAAACCATCAAGATGGAGATCGCGTACAGAATGGGCGCTTGGTTTCCAGCTTCGATCTCTTGATAGGACATTCCCGTCCAGCTCACCTGTACATCGTTTGAAATCTCTGCGGCTAATCGACCGATTTCATCCATCGCTTCACCAGTACTGTAACCAGAAGCTGCTTCACCGACGATTTCTACTGCAGGGTTGCCGTTATAACGTTGTAACTGTGGTGAACCTTGACCCCAATGATAGCTACTGAAAGCTGAGATAGGCACCATCTCACCGTTGTTGTTACGCACAAACCATAAGTTTAGGTCTTCTGGTGTCATGCGATATTCGGCATCGGCTTGAATGTAAACCTTCTTAGAGCGACCACGATCGATGAAGTCATTCACGTATGACGATGCCCAAGCAATGGATAGTGATTGGTTGATGTCATCAATTTCTAGACCTAGCACTTTGGCTTTTTCATAGTCGACATCAAGGAACAGTTGCGCGGTATCCTCAAGGCCGTTTGGTCGTGTACTTTGCAATAATGGACTTTGAGCCGCCGCCGCCAGTAACTGGTTTCTGAACTCAATCAGTTTGTCATGGCCAACAGCCCCCACGTCTTCTAGGTAGAAGTTAAAACCCGTTGAAGTACCAAGTTCTCGAATTGCTGGGCTACTAAAAGCAAAGATCTGTGCATGTTTGTAATTTGAAAACTCACCCATTACACGGCCGATAATGGAATCAACATCGGTTCCGGGTTCAGTCCTTTCTGACCAATCTTTCATGCCAATAAATGCCATCGCTGCATTTTGCCCAGAGCCTGAAAAGTTGAATCCAGACACGGTAAACACGTGGTCGACAGTATGTGATTCGTTCTCTTCAAAATAATCTTTGATATCCAACATCACTTCTTGCGTTTTTTGTAATGTGGTCCCTGTTGGTGTGGTGACCATCACCATGAAGTCACCTTGGTCTTCATTTGGCAAAAATGAACTTGGTAGCACGTTGTATAGGTAAGCGGTGCCTGCAAAAAGCATCACGTAAACAAAAACGAAGCGCAGTGGTCGCTGCAAAGCGTGTTTAACAGAGCCTCTGTATTGGCTGGAGAGCTTGTCGAATCCTCGGTTAAACAGTGCAAAAAATTTATTGCTTGATGTTTTATCGACAGGCTTTAGAAGCGTTGCGCACAATACGGGAGTCAGAATCAATGCCACAACAACAGATAACACCATTGCTGAAACTATCGTCAAAGAGAATTGTTGGTAGATAACGCCCGTTGACCCTGACATGAAGGCCATAGGAATAAATACAACCGACAACACCATCGTAATACCGATTAAGGCACTGGTAATTTGTCCCATTGATTTTTTGGTTGCTTCAAGAGGAGATAGGTTCTCTTCATGCATTAAACGTTCAACGTTTTCCACAACAACAATGGCGTCATCAACCAGAAGGCCGATAGCCAAGACTAAACCAAACATGGTGAGTGTATTGATCGAGAACCCCAGCATGGCCATAACACCGAAGGTGCCAAGCAGTACGACTGGTACGGCGATGGTTGGGATTAAAGTTGCTCGTAAGTTTTGCAAAAACAGCAACATGACGAGAAATACAAGCCCAACGGCTTCAAAAAGGGTTTTGACCACTTCACTGATGGATAAACGGATAAATAAGTTATTGTCGGTGGTTTTAACCAGTTCTAGTCCATCCGGAAAACCTTTTGAAAGTTGTTCAAGTTTTGCATCAACCGCATTTTGTGTGTCTAACGAATTTGCGCCGGTTGCTAGTGTGATTGCAATACCGGAGGCACCCATACCCATATAGGCAGGAATAACGGACGACTCTTCACTAGCTAACTCTATACGTGCCACATCTTTGAGCTTGATTTGAGCGCCATCACTGTCGACTTTAATTAAAATATCCTCAAACTCTTCAACGCTAGTTAATAGGCTTTGAGCTGTGATGCTGGCATTAATTAGCTGAGAATCAACGGCTGGTGTTCCGCCTAACTGACCAACGGTAACTTGGCTGTTTTGAACCGATACTGCATTCGAAACATCAACAGGCGTAAGGCTATAGCTGTTCAATTTGGCAGGGTCTAACCAAATACGCATCGCATAAGATGGGCCGAATATGGTCACTTCGCCTACACCGTTCACGCGGCTTAGGATATCTTTGATGTTTGAGTTTGCGTAATCTTGAATATCTCCCGCACTCATGCTGCCGTCAGGAGAATATAAGTTGGTAACCGACATAAAACCTGACGTACTCTTGGTGACAGAAGTACCTTGATTTTGTACCGCTGTCGGCAGGCGATTACTCACTTGCTGTAAGCTGTTCTGCACCTGTACCTGAGCGATATCGGGGTCGGTATCTGCACTAAACGTCAAGGTAACACTCGCACTACCAGAAGAGTCACTTTTAGACGCCATGTATAACAAGTTATCTAACCCTGTCATGCCTTGTTCGATGACCTGAGTAACGCTGTCTTCAATTGTTTTTGCTGAAGCACCTGGGTAAGACGTTGAAATGGTCACGGCTGGCGGTGCAATTGTTGGGTATTGTGCGACTGGCAAAGAGACGATAGCCGCAATGCCTGAAAGCATAATGACAATGGATATCACCCAAGCAAAGATCGGTCTGTTAATAAAAAAGTTCGATAAGGACATGGTTTATTCCTCGCTCGCCAAAGCAGAAACAGCGCTGTTTGTACTGCTATCGACAACAACTGCAATATCATTTTTCATGTTGATAATATTAGTGATGACGATTTGCTCACCGCTAGATAGTCCTTCTTTAACTACCCAACCGTTGCCAACTTCATTACTGAGAACCACTGATTTTTTTACTGTCTTTTTGTCTTGGTTGACCACAAAAACGGAAGGCTCACCAGATTGACTTCTTACCACTGCAGATTGAGGAACGACAAGGTAGCCTCGTGCTTCTGGCATTGAAATATGGGCACGTACGTACATGCCTGCTAATAAAGTATTGTTAGGGTTTGGAATGATGGCGCGCAGCGTTACCGTACCTGTTGAGTCTGAGACAAGCGTGTCGGAAAACTCTAATTGGCCGACTTCATCATAAGCAGTACCGTCTTCTAATGTTATCGTTACGGGGATCTCAGCATTTTTGTCAGTAAAGGTCGCAAACTCTTTTTTGATTTTGGTAATCGCTAACGAAGATTGCTGCATATCCACGTAAACATTCGCGGTTTGAACAATTGTCGTTAGGTAAGAAGACTGCTCAGAGGTCAACAAAGAACCTTCAGATACAAAAGAAAGGCCAGCCTGACCTGAGATTGGCGCTGTGATTTTTGTATATGAAAGTTCAATATTGGCATAATCCAATTCTGCTTGGCGGATCGCGACTTCAGCTTGGGCTTCTTTGTAAAGGGCGTCTGCATCGTCAAAATCTTGCTGACTGGTCAGTTTTTTTCTTAATAGTTCTTTATAACGAAGTGCCGTTTTTCGAGCGGTATCTTCGCTCGTCAGTGCTTTCGCTAATTGAGCTTGTGCGCTATTAACGTTGGATTGATACGTGGTTGGGTCAATTTCATAAAGTACATCATCGGCTTCTACGTGAGAGCCCTCTTTGTATAGGCGGCTTTTGAGAATCCCTGTTACTTGAGGCCTCACTTCTGCTTGCTTAAACGCAGCGATTCGCCCTGGCAGCTCGGTCGTTAAACGCAGTGTTGTTGGGGTCAAGTCTAAAACGTCAACATGAATAGGGTCTGGGGCTGGTCGTTGTTCCATAGCTTGTTCGCCACAGCCCAATAATAGAGAGCTAGAGAGAAGTAAGCCCAAAGGCAATCTTAACGCGCGGGGTAGAGACATAATGAAACCTTATCCTAGAAGCAGAATTGCAAACATAGAAAAAAGGATAGCGGTTACATGGTTAAGACGGGGTTAAGTCTTCAGGTTATTATTCATATAGTTTTGGGGTGGAGGTTAATTCACCTCACTTATTAGATGGGGACCTTGCATTGCGGGGGGGCGATAAAACCTGCCTTAGGGCTTTTTATATGAAAGATATAACGCCCCACGATTATTATTAAACACAACGAGCTAGAACACACAAAGGGATGTTAGACTGCAAAATATTACCTAACGACGGGAACGCTAAGTTCTTAACTCAATCGGATAAATTTGAGTAGGGTAAATTCAGATTAATAAGATATGAATGAGTAAAAGGTCTAACGGATAAAGGGGCAAATCCGTGTTAGGCCAGTATAGGGCTGAGTCAAACCAATCGAACGAATTTGGCAGTGAGTTTTAGCTTATGTGTTGTGGCTTTACTCCTGATTGCCAACTGCTTCGTTTACTTAGATTTGTCTGTCCATTTTTCATTGTGAACCAGTTGGTCTAGTTGTTCTCTAGGTAGCCAGCCAAACTGTTCTAGCTCTGGTTTTTCGCTAAAGCTCGACACATAGCCCAAGCATAGGTAGCCAATAATTTCTAAACGCTCGGGAATGGCTAAGGTGTCGCGTAATACTTGATCATGAATAATGCTTACCCAGCCTAGGCCGAGATTTTCGGCACGCGCGGCCAACCACATGTTTTGAATAGCGCATACGGTGCTGTATAAATCCATCTCAGGTTTTATGGTGCGACCAATCACTACTGGGCCATTGCGTTCTCTGTCGCAGGTAACACAAATGCCAAGTGGGGCTTCTAATATGCCTTCTAGTTTTAAGCGTTGGTAGGTATCGCGTTTTTCTTGAGAGAATAGCTTGGCCGATTCGGCACTGGCGGCTTGATAGCCGCGTTTAATCGCCTGTTTAGTTTGTTCTTGGGTGACTAAGATAAAATCCCAAGGTTGGCTAAAACCGACACTTGGTGCATGATGCGCCGCCGCAAGAATACGTTGAATAACATCTTGTGGAATGGCTTTGTTGATGAAGTCTTTACGCACGTCTCTGCGCGAATAAATTACTTTGTAAAGCGCATCTCTTTCGGCTTGGCTGATATTCATAGCGTTCTTTATTACTGCTTATTTGGCCACATTAAACCTGAGTGGGCTGTGGGGTTCAACTTATTCAGGGTGGCCGAAACAGGATATGAAAACAAAAACAGGCCAATACTTTGGCCTGTTTGTTAGTTCATTAAAACCTAAGTTTAAGGTTTATCATCAGCTTTGGGCTGGTCTTGTTCGAAGTCGTCTAAATAGTTTTTAGGCGGTGGCGTCCAGCCTCTATCGGTTAGAGAGTGGCCGTCACTTCGGTCTTTGTTCATGGCTTTGCCCAACAGATCTTCTAGTTGCAAAAACAGATCGCGATAGTCATTACTAAAGCGGTTATCTTCGCTGCTGGCCAGCCAGGTTTGATAAAGCTTCTCTTTGTTGTCTTTTTCAATTTGGTCGAATGCATTTTTAAGTTGTTCAGCCTTAAACGGATGAAAGCCTAATTCAGACAGTGCTCGACCGCCCATCTCCAGCGCCGAGTAGTAGGCTTCGGTAATAATGTGGTCTGCTCCTAAGCTACGAAGCTCGTAAGCGTGGCCACGGTCAAAGGCCCGTACCATTAAGCGCACATGTGGAAAGTTATGTTTTACGTACTTAACAATGTCTCTTACCCGCTCTTTGTCATCAATGGTGACTACCATGAGCTTGGCTTCTTCTATGCCTGCTGTGTGCAATAACTCGGGTTGTGTGGCGTCTCCAAAGTAGCTTTTGATGTTAATTTTGCGCATCAGTTCTACTTGAGCAACTTGGTGATCGAGCACCACGGTTTTTATGCCATTGGCCACTAAGAAGCGGTTTACAATTTGCCCAAAACGACCAATACCGGCAATGATTACGGTGCCTTTTTCGTCAATTTCATCGGGTTCTTGATGGTTCTCAGCTTCTTCGTAACGCGGCAATATCACTTTGTCGTAAAGAATAAACAGGCTAGGGGTTAAGAACATGGAGAAGGCCACAACCAAAGACAGTATTTGCGCAATGTCTTGAGGGATAACGTGGTTTTGCACGGTATAGCTAAGTAATACGAAGCCAAATTCACCGGCTTGCGCCAAACTAAGTGCAAACAACCAACGGTCGCTGTTTTTAATTTTAAAGATGATGGCCAGTACAAACAGTACCGAGGCTTTAATGAGCATAACTGCTAAGGCCATGGCGATAACTTTAGGCCAATGTACTTGTAGTACGCCAAAATCTACACCTGCGCCAACGGTGATAAAAAATAGCCCCAACAGCAGCCCTTTAAAGGGCTCGATGGTGGATTCTAACTCGTGCCTAAACTCACTGTTGGCCAATACTACTCCAGCCAAAAACGCGCCTAATGCCGGCGATAAACCAATCAAGCCCATTAACGCTGCAATGCCAATCACCAGCATTAAAGTAGCGGCAGTGAATATCTCGCGCAGGCCAGAGCTTGCTACATAACGAAACAGTGGGCGGCTAAGATAATGGCCGCCTACCACTAAGGCTGCAATGGCCAGCACAACCACCAAGGCATAGGCCCAACCGGGTAGGTGAGCCACTAGGTTTAAGCTGTCACCATGTTCGGCAGCGGCTTGGCCCAGTTGTTCGGCTTTTTCAATTAACTCCGGTAACGCGAGCAGTGGAATAAGCGCCAGCATGGGGATTACAGCGATATCTTGGAACAGCAACACCGAAAACGACGAACGGCCGCCATCAGTTTTATTTAGGCCTTTTTCATTAAAGGTTTGCAGCACAATAGCGGTAGAAGACAGCGAAAAGATTAGGCCAATGGCGAGTGCAATGGTCCACTGTAAATCAAAAGCTAAGGCGATACCCATCACCACAATGGTGGTTAACGATACCTGCAGACCGCCTAAACCAATGAGCTTGTGGCGCATATCCCATAACATGCGGGGTTCTAATTCTAGCCCCACCACAAACAGCATCATCACCACGCCAAACTCAGCAAAGTGCTGAATGGTGGCGGTTTCGGTGCCGACTAAACCGATTACTGGCCCAATAATGACACCAGCAATTAAATAACCCAGCACCGAGCCCAAACCGAGTTTTTTAGCTAAAGGAACCGCTAATACAGCAGCAATAAGATAGACAAAGGCTTGTAGAAAATAACCGGTCATAAGGCCTCCTTGAACAAGTTATTTGGAAGCTGAGTGAGCTTGTCTAGGCGGCTGGCCAGTTCTAAATCCACCTTGTTTTCAACAAGATTAACCAATAGCTTTTTCCAATTATTTAGATGAACACCCACTCGTTGCTCTTCTGCGGCGGTGCGTGAGGCAAATAACGCAAAGGGCGCTAGGTAACGCATGCCAATGAGGGATGCGGTTTGCTCTAGCGGGTGTAGTAGTTCGCGAATAGTGAAGTGGTTATAGCCTTTATCGCAGTAGGCGTTTTCGGCACCGCCAGCGGTGATGGCACAGAGTAAACTTTTGCCATGTAGCATGTTGCCGTCGTGCCCATAAGCAAAGCCATATTCCAGTACTAAGTCTTGCCATTCTTTTAAAATAGCGGGAGTAGAGTACCAGTACAAAGGGAACTGCATAATCACTATGTCGTGATCCAATAAGCGCTGTTGTTCTTTATCTACATTAATGCGAAAAGTAGGGTACTCGCGGTATAAATCTACCGCGGTTACCCCTTCAATGTTGCTGGCTAGCTTAAACATAGGCCGATTTATTTCTGAGCGGTCTTGCGAGGGGTGAGCAAATAACACTAATACTTTTTGATTTTGCTGGGGCATTGATAATTCCTTTTAAGCCTAGATACAGGGCAGCATTAAAACGGCTTCTAATATTGGTAAATTTGCTAACGAGTGACAAAGCTGCAACAAACCAAGGCCTGAGTAACAATACTCACCATAGTGAGTTATAGCAGACATTTACATCGGTTTTTTCATGGGCAGCGTATTGAGCGTAAATAGTGCCGCAAATAGCGCTAGTTGATCCCTTATTTAGTCACGGTGCTTAGTTGTGCACTTAGTGTGATTTACTGGTGTTGGTTACCGAGGTCGCCTTGTATCTTTGATGGCTGAAACGTTGCAGATGCTCTACATGTAACAGCTCTAGGTTTATTTGTCCGTTAAAGCAAGGCGCTTGCACCACCAAGGTATGAAACTCACCATTTTCACCACATGGGTCAACATCTGGTGGCAGTTCACTAAGCAGTTCCTTGTTGTATTCTCGGCCACAGTATTCTCTTGGTAAGCGTTCACTATCAACAGTGATTAAAAATGTCTTAATACCGCTACTAAGAATATCTGCAGCCAGTGACTTTGAAGCTTCGCCTAACAAGGGGAAAACACATTCCCATCCTGCGGGTTCTATGTAACTTCTTCGATAATCAACAATACCGTTACAAAACATGTCTCCAAAGGCGATTGCATCTATCGCAACACCCGATTTTTTCAGCCCATTAATCACGGTACTTTGGTAAATGTGATTACTGGGAAAAACCTCTGGAAGCTCTATGGTGATTAGAGGCAAACCAATAAGGTCTGCTTGCATTTGCACAACGTTTAAAGGGGTTGCTTGAAATGGAACGTCGTTTTTCACATGGGTGGTGTATAAGGCGGTAACCTTATATCTTGGGTCTTTAAGCAGCCGCAAAAGAGTGAGCGTAGAGTCTTTACCTGATGACCAACTAATAACAACGTTCTTTCTCATGGTGTAAGCCTAACAGTGAAAACAGCCCAAAGGCGATGGAGTTTAATCAGCATAAACATGGGCTGTTTTGTGCAATGATTAGCGGCAGCGCATTTGGTACAACTTCAAAACGGGCATGATTAAATTTATGCGGTTCGCCGTCTAAGTTTGTGGGTATAAACTGTTCTGACTTAGTCTCTAACCAAGGGGTTTGCCAAGTTACAATATACTCGCCGTTTTGGGTATCGCCATTGCCAAAAGCAGCGGCTTCTTGCAGTACTTGGCTTAAGGCTGTCGCGGGGAAGTCCCGCACAATGCATATGTCCATCAAACCGTCGTTTAAGTAAGCATTTGGCCCCAGTATTTGACCGCCGCCGGCCTGCTTGCCGTTACAAAGTGCACCAATAATTAAACCATCGTTAAAGCTTTTATCAGGGCTATTAAGCTTCCCAACATAAGGTTTAAAGTTTAAGGCTTGTACTATTCCAGAGAGGGTATAAGCGCCGCCACCTAAAAAGTTTTTTAGCTCTACCGGTGTTTCGGCGGTGATTTGGGCGCCAAAACCGGCGGTGAGTACATTCATAAAATAGTACTGTTGTTGATTCTCTAAATCTTTAGCGCTTATTACATCTACCATTTGCGCAGAATGTTCCAAGGCAAAAGTGATGGCATCTAAAGGGTTAGTAGGAATCTGACAAGCGGTAGCAAAGTCATTGGCGGTACCGAGGGGCAAAATGGCTAGGCTAGGGCGCTGCTCTGCAGGATAGAGCATTAAGGCTGATACCACTTCTTGTACCGAGCCATCACCGCCGCCAATCATCAGTTTTTTCTCTGGCGAGTTCCAACCTTGTTGATGTGCCTCGGCGACCAGTCGTTCTACGTCGCCACCTTCCCAGGTGACTCTCACTTGAATGTTGTGCCCTTGCTGGCGCAGCTTAGAGACTGCCTCGCGAATATCTGGAAGGTGTGCTTTCTTGCCGTTGAGTATTAGTCTAAGTTCCACAAATAGCCCTTATTTAATCAACATCTTAGTAGTTACTTCTACTATAAGTAGCCTGCGCAAATGTTGCTAGTGTTGTCAGCGATTTGTGAACAAACAATCTGTTTATGCTTGCCCTTTCATTCGCAAGTATAAGTTTTCTACTTTATCCCGCGCCCATTGGGTTTTACGCAAAAATTTCAGGCTAGATTTAATACTTGGGTCGTGAGTAAAGCAGCGAACATTGATCCGCGCGCCTAATTCGTCCCAGCCGTAAAAATCGACCAGTTCTTTTAAAATGCTTTCAAGGGTTTTGCCGTGCAAAGGGTTGTTTTCTTGGGTCATGCTGGTAGCCAATAGTAAATTCTTGCTTATTGTAACAGCTCCTATTTATGGCGGGACAAGTAAAACGACAAAGTTTTACTTAATAGGCTCACCCTTAAACGGGTTTTATAGGGTAAGCTGGAAGTGGATTTTTTTACGATGGACAGATGTTTTATGGAAGGTTTGCTTCGTTTAGTGCGAATACTAACAAGTATTGGTTTGTTTGCTTTGGCTGCGGCGATTGTTTTTTTTACTTTAGAGTTGCGCCAATTTCGTGAGCAGTTACCCATGTTGTTGGAAAAAGTAGACGCTACAGCACAACGAGTAGACCCAATAGTGGCAGAGGTCGCCGAGCTTAAAACCTTCATTCCACAAATCATAGAGCAAAGCGCGGGTTACCAAGCTTTGATTCCAGATGTACTAGAGCGTATTGATGTTATTAACCAACAGTTGCCCATAATCATTGATGAAGTTACCACGATTAGCCAAGCAATAGAGCCAATTTTGGCTGAGTCGGATGCGTGGCGTGGTGAACTACCCGCAGTATTAAAGCGAGTAGATGATACCAACACAACGGTGAGAGGCACTAACCAACAAATAGCTAAAGTGGTGCCTCAAGTACCGCTTATTTTGGCTGAAAGTGAAGCTTTGCGTGTAGAAATACCAGAGATGATCGCCAGTGCCGATGAGCTAGTAGGTAAAGCCGAAGAAGCCGGAAAAGAAGCCAGCCGTGGTTTGGTATCAGGTTTTGTAGGCGGCATTCTTACTTCGCCATTTAATCTCATTGGTAAAATAGGTGAAAACACCACTGAGCGTTTGGGCTTCAAAAATGCCGACAGCCTCACTGAAACCGACCGAGAACAGTACGCTAAGGCGATGAAAAAATTGATGAAAGCCCCTAAGCAGGATGCGAAAGAGCAATGGAGTAACCGTCGCTCTGGTAACAGTGGTTTGATCACTATTAAATCCATTGATAAACAGGGCCAAGCGCTTTGCTATCAATTACTTAGCGACTTTATTATTGCTGAAGGTGAGGATGCTGGTGAGCACCAGCTGACGACCGAAACTTGTGAAGAGTAGCGGCATAAAAAAGATCTTTTGTGGCCGAGAAAGCTAAAGTTATTCTCAATAAAGCCGCTAAAGAAGCGATGACCAGGAATCAGGAGGTAGAATGGAAATCAATGGTGCAAGCACTTCTCAATCAATGGAAGTGATTTCAGCCAAGTTGGCTAAAAGCCAACAAGAGCAAGACGGTAAAGCTGTACAAGAATTAGTTGCGGCAGCTGATGTTCCTGAGGCCGCGCCAGCGAGCCGACCGGGACTAGGCGAAACAATAAACATTAAAGTGTAAGTAGACTAAGCCGCAGTAGCGGCTTATTTTTTGCTTTTTATTCAATGTGTCATATTGAGTACCTTCCCGTAGCTTCCCCTTTTATATGTGCTCAACAAGTTGAGTACTCCACCATCATAAAAGTCATCCCAGTGCATGACTAAAATGGAATCGAGCTTAGTGTGTTGATGACATTACAGAGCAAAAAGCCGCTTAAAGTAAACTTGAGCATAGCAAGCGCTAAGAGCTTGGGTAAACCTAATGTACTGACGGCATTGAACTCCAAGTTGTATTGACTCAACACCATGGTTAGAAGATTAACTAAGCGCTAGTTAAGTTACTTGGGAAGAGAGCCGCAAGCGCGTTCGAGTGCTTTGGAATGTTGGCCTAGACCAATACTCAAGATGGCGAGCCTTACCATTATTAAAGCGTTTAGCTTGCTAACTATGGCGCTGAAAAGAATAGAGCGACACAGTTTGTACAAAGACTGAGAATCCTATAAACCACACTATTCATTGAGGTAACAATTTTGTCGCTAAGGCTGACAATACGCTTATTTTGTCTTGAGTTTGGACATTAATAGGGCACTACCTTCGATATAAAGGCTGGTATCTATTGGTAGTTTATGGATGAACATTTTGGGAAAAGGTTCGATGTAAGCTGTATTTTTTGAACATTGATCACTATTCGGACGACGGTATTAGACCTTAATCGCATTTATCAATACTCAGTCACATTTGTATTATTAAATTATATTACAATTGGTGTTCGTTAGAGTTTGAAAACACTATTGTATAGGGTTTTAGATAATGTGGAAAAGGATATAGCTGTTATTTCCACATCAATACACAGCGCTAAATTGGTTTTGTACTACAAAATGCATCATCGATTTATACAACATTAGGTGAATGGGTAAATGAAACATATCTATCTTAAAAGCTTGTTAGCAACGTCTGTTTTTTTAGCTGTAGGTTGTACATCAACCTCCGATCCTGTTAATGAGTTCGTTAACAACAAGGAAACGGGTGAAGCTTTATTAACGCCAGTAGCAGTTACAGCAAGTAGCCACGATGGTAACGGCCCTGACCGTTTATTGGACCAAGATCTTACAACGCGTTGGTCTTCAGCGGGTGACGGTGAATGGGCAATGTTGGACTTTGGTTCTGTTCAAGAGTTTGATGCCGTTCAAGCTGCATTTAGTAAAGGTAACCAGCGCCAGTCTAAATTTGATATCCAAATGAGTGTTGATGGTGAAAACTGGACTACCGTACTCGAAAGCCAAATGAGTTCGGGTAAAGCCCTTGGTCTAGAGCGCTTTCAGTTTGAGCCTGCGGTAAATGCACGTTACGTAAAATACGTTGGGCACGGCAATACTAAAAATGGTTGGAACAGTGTTACTGAGCTAGCTGCCGTGAACTGTGACATTAATGCTTGTCCTTCAAGCCACATCATTACGTCAGCAGTTGTTGCTGCTGAAGCATCAATGATTGCCGAAATGAAAGCGGCAGAGAAAGCGTATAAAGAATCGCGTAAAAACCTTCGTTCAGGTGATTTTGGTGCACCAGCAGTATACCCTTGTGATACTACGGTAAATTGTTCGCGTAGTGAGCTTCCGCCAACACCAAGCTTGCCAGCAACCCCGCTAGCAGGTAATGCACCGAGCGAAAACTTTGATTTGTCATACTGGTACCTATCTCAGCCTTTTGACCATGATAAAAATGAACGTCCAGACGACGTGTCTGAATGGAACTTAGCAAACGGTTACCAACACCCTGAGATTTTCTACACCGCTGATGATGGTGGCCTAGTATTCAAATCTTACGTGAAAGGTGTTCGTACCTCTAAAAACACCAAGTATGCGCGTACCGAGCTTCGTGAAATGCTACGTCGCGGTAACATGTCACATAGCACTAAAGGTGTGAACAAAAACAACTGGGTATTCTCAAGTGCTCCTGAAGCAGACTTAAAAGCGGCTGGCGGTATTGATGGCGTTTTAGAAGCAACCCTGAAAATTGACCACGCTACGACTACCGGTAAAGCTAATGAAGTAGGTCGCTTCATCATTGGTCAAATCCACGACCAAAACGATGAGCCAATTCGTTTGTACTACCGTAAACTACCAAATCAAGCAACAGGTGCTGTTTACTTTGCACATGAAAGCCAAGATGCCACAAAAGAGGATTTTTATCCGCTAGTGGGTGGCTTGACAGCTGAAGTGGGTGAGGATGGCATCGCTCTAGGTGAGATCTTCAGCTACCGTATCGAAGTGGTTGGCAACATGATGACAGTTAGTGTTATGCGTGAAGGCAAAGAAGACGCCGTTCAGGTAGTTGACATGAGTGACAGTGGCTACGATGTTGGCGGCAAGTACATGTACTTTAAAGCGGGTGTTTACAATCAAAACATCTCTGGTGACTTAGACGATTACGCTCAAGCTACCTTCTACAAGCTTGAAGCCTCTCATGATACTTACACAGAGCAATAAGCTTTAGTTATCACTCTGTTTGTAAAATAAAGAACCCCGCTTAGAGCGGGGTTTTTCTTTATTAGGATGCTAAATTTAGCGGCATTCTTAGCAACTTGTCTTCGTTAAGTGAGCTTGCTCTTTCCTCCTCTTTCTCCTTCTGCTGCAATCAAGGAACAAGCTATTCCAGCAAGCCGGTCAGAACTCGGTGGAACAATAAGTATTAACGAGTAGGCAGACTAAGCTGTAGCCGCCGCCTATTTTTTTGCTTTATATTCAATGTTTAAGTAGTCAAAGACAAAGCCCATTAACCATAAAGGGCCAATCAGTAAGTATTGAATGTCTTCAAAAAATGAGGGCTTTTTCCCTTCAATTTTATGGCCAATAAACTGGCCAATCCAGGCGACTACAAATATCCAGATACTGCATTGCCAAAGTGGAATTGGGTTTAATGTACTGATCAAATCGCATAACAGAAAACACGACAGGGTAAATAAGGCCATTGCCAGCGCGAGAGCTTTGGATAAGCGTAAGTAAAACCAATGAATAGGCAGAGCTAAAAGGCTGGCGGCATTTATCCAAGGGGAAAGTTGTTGGTCACTGACAACTGCTGATAAAGGCAGAGACCATAAAAGGCCAACAATACTGAAATAGATGGCAGGCACCATAAACCAATGAATGGCTTTGTTGGTTGGATTTTTATGGCTAACGGCATATTCATTAAACCATTGCTGCACGGGTTTTGGCATAACTTTGCATCCTGCTAAGTGTTAACAGTTTGTTACCATAACAGTTGCAGCTCTGACCAGTTAGCCGAAGGCTAGAACTTGAGATCAAGATCTCATGTGGCAATGGAGAAGCGTATACCGTGGCCAAGTAATTAGTCTTGGTCGAGGTGTTTTAGTTGTTTTATAAAGCTATCTATCGCTTTATCGTCATGCACGGAAAACTGGTATTTATTGTGAAAAAATACACTAAGATCCAATTGTTGGTTACTGAGCACAATGGTGTAGCCATCCCAATCGGAGCTAGCCTGCAAACCTTGATACAGGTAGCCTTCACCTTGCTTTATGCCTAGGCGGGTAATTTTTTCATATACTCGAAGCGCTAGGTTTACATCAACAACGCGTTGCATCACTTTCCCCTAAAATGTTTGGCATGGTTTAGTCAAACTGCTTATCTACGCCACAGCTTTGTTCATCGCAACGGGCTTTGCCAGTTAACAAACGCGATATTTTGAAGCGATTCTTAGCAAACACCAAATAGGCTTTGTCAGATACTCCACGCAATAGCGGGGTGCGTAGCAGTTGTATCCATGGCTTTTGATTCACCAGCCCCCAAGCTTGAGCGGTAACATCTAAGCCTAGTAACAAAGTTCCAGTTTCGGTTTCTGCATGCAGTATATCGCTGGCCTCTGTTCGGTCTATGTGTGGAAATTTGTCGGTAAACTCAGCTTGGTTGATGTCTTGTAGCTCTATTAGCTCTCGGTGATCAAAAAACTTAAGTTGACGCATTTCTTCTGCACATAAAGGACATTGGCCGTCATAAAAAATTCGTAATTGCATAAGTACTCCGGTTTATTGGTAGGCAAGTATTAGTAGGTGAGTGCTCACCACTACGCAGGTTAAAATTAAGCGTAAACGTTGGTAAGACGGACTAAAGCGGCTAGGAGGTTGGCTATGCCATTCACGGTAATAAATAACTATATAAGCACCGGCCAGTAAAATGAGTGCACTGCTGGTGGAATTTAGCATTAAACATACAAAGCTGAGTACACTCAGTAGGTTGCTAATAATCAGTTGCTTACTGCTATGGCTTTCGCCGTTTAATGATTGTGCCCACAAGCTTCCACAAAGGAAGCTTAAGATGACAGCGCTATATCCAACAAACAATTGCAGGGGGCTGTGAGTGAACAACTTTATTTGCATTAGTGTGGCCAAACATAAAGCGATGAAAACACTTAACCCTGCGTATCCTAAAAAAGTGATTGTGCGCTGTAGTTTGTCCAAAATACCGTCCTTAACGATTTACTACTTTATTAAACGTAGTAAGCAGGCATTTGGATCGACCTTGTTAAAGCTGCACGCTTAGTGGGGTATATGGTTACAACTAAGCAAAGCCTCAGGTACCCGATTTATCCAAGGGGAGTACATTGCAAAACAGCTCTCGCTCGTATTGTTTTTCTAGGTGATCACGCCAATTGCGTTTCTGAATGGGAACCAAATAAAAGGTTTCACGGCTAGTGTCGGTAACAAACGCCATACCACGAGGCATTAGTTCATAGTGAATATCGTGCACAAAACCCAGAGAAAAGCTTTGGCGGCCAGTAAGGTGGTTAATGTCTTCTCGCGACAAACAAACCCCTTTTTTGTCTTCGGCGAAACGGTCGCATAACCATTCTGAAAATTGTTTAGCGCTGATCATAGTCATTGCAAGCGCCTCCTAAATATTGAGTGTTTTTTAGTCAGTTGAATAGTTAAGGTATAGCAGATGAAACAGCCTTTTTTTTATAAGTATTTATGTCAGTTTGTTTTTTTTGCTGTAAATGACCAGATAAAACAGAGGCTTACTATTTAGAGGGAATGCAGTAAATGCATCCCCTCTGAGTAATGCTAGAAGTTAGCTAAGAAGAATGGAATCAATAAGGCATTCACCAAGTCAATGAAGAAGGCACAGACCAAAGGCACAATAATAAAGGCGAGGTGTGAGTTACCATAGCGCTGCGATACCGCTGACATATTTGCCATTGCAGTAGGCGTAGAGCCTAGCGATATACCACCAAAGCCTGAACAAATTACTGCGGCGTCGTAGCTTTTGCCCATTGCCGGGAATACGATAAAAATGTTCACTAGAATGGCAATCACAAACTGGGCGCTGAGGATGGCAAAAATAGGACCCGCTAAATCAATCAGCGTCCACAATTGCATGCTCATTAGCGACATCGCTAAAAAAGTACCTAGGGAAATATCGGCAATTAATGCAATGGCGGGTTTACGGGTTGGCCATTGGGTACCCGTTATACGTGGCAGCGAAGACGGTACCAAGTTAGTCATTACAATACCGGCAAATAAACAGGTTACAAATAGCGGTAGTTGTAAGCCCACGTTGGCAATGATTTCATTCAGTATGAAACCTAAAATTACACAGATATGAATCGCTAAAATGGCATCTAAAAAGTCAAAACCAGTGATCCCTTTATCTTTGTTTTCTTCTGCCACACCAACGTCTAGCGGCTCATCTTTTTTAGGGCTTAGGTTATGTCGGTTCACTAAGAACTGAGCAATTGGGCCACCCATTAAACTGGCAAGTATTAGCCCGAAGGTTGCACTGGCAATACCAATTTCCATGGCGTTTGTTACGCCAAAATCTTCGGCAATTCGTGGTGCCCACGCAATGGCTGTGCCGTGTCCACCAATTAGCGATACACTTCCTCCTAAGAGGCCCACGGCAGAGTCTAGACCGAAAATTTTCGCCACAGTGATACCGGTGAGATTTTGAAGAATCATGTAACCAATGGTAATGCCGAGTAAAATCACTAAGGGCATCCCACCTTTTAACAAATCTTTTAAACTGGAGTTGATACCAATGGTGGTGAAGAAGTAGACCAGCAAAATATCGCGAGCGATTAAGGTGAACTCAATCTCTACCGAGGTGAGGGCGTAAATAAGACCAATGATTACCGAGAACAAAATGCCTCCGGTAACCGGTTCAGGAATACTGAACTCTCTTAAAAAATTAACCGCTCTGTTAATTCGTCGGCCAATAAACAACACCAATATGCCGATGGTGGCGGTAAAAAAGGAGTCAAATACTAAAACTCCGTCATTGAACTCAATGCCCATACAATTTCCTATTAGCTAAATGTTATTAAGCAAGCTGGGCTTGCTGAGTAGGATCCATCCTACTTAGGGTGATAAGTGGCGAAATAGTTGCAGTGAATGCTGCGAATATTTCGCCATTTAGTGTAGAGATAGTTCTAATCAGAGTAAACCAAGGTATGTAAACGCATTAGGTCGTGGGGCTTTGATGAGGTTTGTTGCTTGGAGAAAAGCCTAAGGAAATAAAATTATTCTGCAGAGCTTGTTAGTATCAAAGGGCTATTTATAGGCTGTTAATCTCGCCAATTATGTTTTTTTAGGAACTAATCCTGCCAAATTCGCATTTATCACTTCTGTCACAAACTAAAGATAGACCATTTAGCTTGGCTTGCGATAGAGTCGGTGTTCAGTTTGTAAAGGTAAGCAATAATGCGACGCATCATTTTGATTATGGCGGCGTTGATTACTGTTGCTACATGGAAGTTTTACAGTAACGACGCTGCTGATTCGGCAGCCACTCCGAATAAACCCGTTACCGTAGAAGTGGTGACCATAGAGAAAGGCCAGCTGCGCGAACAAGTGCATTTGTTAGGCAATGTATTCTCCGCAAGCTCGGTGAATATTAACCCTGAGGTTGATGGCCGTATTGCCACTGTGGCAGTTAAATCTAGCCAAGCAGTTAGCCAAGGCCAGTTATTGGTGCAGCTTGATAACCGCCATCAACAGGCGGTGTTACAGCGTGAACAAGCCCGTTTAGACGACATACTTCGCCAACATAAAAATTTACTACAACTGTTACCCAAAGGTGCCACTACTCAGGCTGAAGTAGATCGTTATGAGTCACAAGTGGCGATGCAGCAAGCTGAGTTAGCGATTGCCACAGCGGCTTTGCAAGATAGAGCTATTCGAGCGCCTTTTAGCGGCAAACTGGGGCTGGTTGACTTAAGCCCCGGCCAATTGGTGAATACCGACACCACTCTTACGACGTTAGATAATGCTGATACTTTACGCCTCAATGTACCGGTGGCAGCCCGCTATTTAGGGCGAGTTGCCGTTGGCCAACAAGCGCAAGTGCATCAAGCTGGGCTTCAACATCAAGTGTTTGATGCCACGGTGAGTAGTATTGATAGCCGAGTGCGTGGCGAAAGCCTCAATGTTTACATTCAGTTGTCTATTGATAATAAACAAGCGGGCTTGGCACCGGGTGCTCTGGTTACTGGTGAGTTAGCATTAAGCGCTCCAGAGCGTTTACTGTTGCCCTTGCAAGCGGTGGCCTACGACGGTGACCGCCGTTTTGCTTACCGAATAAACCAGCAGCAGGTGGACAAAGTTGAACTAGAGCTGGGCGTGCGTGGCAATAATGTAGTGGAAGTACTGAGTGGTTTGGAAGCAGGCGATAAAGTGGTGTATCGCGGATTAGTGAAGCTTCACGATGGGATTGAGGTTGACGTACTAAACTAATGAAAATTTCAGACCTGTCGATGTATCGCCCGGTAGCGGCGATAGTACTAAGCATATTATTGATGTTATTTGGGGTTGTTGGCTACAGCCAACTGCCGGTGCGCGAAATGCCCGACATTGAAAGCCCTGTCGTCTCTATTGGTACGCCATATCGTGGCAGTGCTTCCTCCATCGTCGAATCGCAAATCACCAACCCGATAGAAGATGAACTTAGCGGCATTGATGGTATTGATTACATCTGGTCATCGTCTTGGGATGGCTGGTCTGGCATTACTATCACCTTCAAACAAGGCTCTGACATGCTGGCGGCGGTGAGCGATGTGCGAGATGCGGTAAGCCGTGCGCGTAATCGCCTGCCTGATGACGTAGATGAACCGGTGGTGCGTAAAAACGACAGTGAAGAAGCGCCATTTATGTGGCTAAATCTTACCGCTACCTTGCAAGATCGCGTTGAGTTAAGTGACTTTGCCGAACGGATACTGATTGAACGTTTAAGCCTACTACCCGGAGTGAGTGCGGTAAATACCTCTGGTTTGGTTGAGCGGGTAATGTACGTGGAGTTAGATCCCATTGCGATGGCCGGGCGCGGGCTCACCACCAATGATGTTATTGATGCGCTTAATCGAGAAAACCTGCAGTTGCCGGCCGGTTATGTTCGAAATGACAGCCTAAATATTGTGGTGCGCATGGAGCGCATGTATCAGCAAGCCGACGATTTTGCTGAGCTACAAATTGCTAACCTAAATGGCGACAGCGTTACCCTAGATGACATTGCCCACATCTACATTGGCGCTAAAAAAGACACCACTACCTTTAAAAGCAACGGCGTAGACAGCATGGGCTTGGGCATTGTTGCTATGTCTAAAGCTAATCCTTTGGAAGTGGCAGATACGGTTAACAAAGAACTGGCTTCTCTGCAGCGTTTCTTGCCTGAAGGCGCTGAGTTAAGTGTTGATTACGATAGCACTATTTTTATCCGCCAGGCGATTAACGAGGTGTATTCAACCCTAGCGATTTGTGCCTTGTTAGTGGTGGCAGTGTTGTACCTATTTTTGGGACGACTAAGCGCAACCATTATTCCTGCGGTAACCGTACCAGTATCTTTAGTGGCTGCTTTCTCGGTGGCTTATATGCTGGGTTACAGCATCAACTTAGTGACTCTGATGGCTCTCATTTTAGCCATTGGTTTGGTGGTGGATGATGCGATTGTGGTGGTGGAGAATATTATTCGCCATAGAGCCGCGGGCGCACCGCCTTTGGTTGCGGCGTTTCGCGGTGCAAAAGAGCTAAATTTTGCTGTTATTGCTACCACCGTTGTATTGGTCATGGTGTTTTTGCCGCTGGTATTTATGCAGGGAAAAATTGGCGACTTGTTTAGCGAATTTGCGGTATTGCTGTCGGCTGCGGTGATTTTCTCTTCTTTAGTGGCGCTGACTCTTGCACCCGTAATGGCGGGTAAGCTATTTGAGAAAGATCCCACTAAGGTGACTTGGCTCAATCGCTCTGTAGGCCGAGCAATGACAGCGCTGCAGAACAGGTATGCGGCTTTGTTGGAAAAAGTGGTGCATTTTAAAGTGAGCGCTGTGCTGGTGGTTGTGGCGTGTATGGCCTTGCTTGTGTGGGCTTATCAGCAGCAAAATCCGGCCTTTGCACCTAAAGAAGACCGCGGGGTTGTTAACGTATACGTTGGTGGCGTGGAGGCGACCAGTTACGATCGCATGGTAGAAAGCATGGCGCAAATTGAGCAGCGTTTATTGCCAATGATGGATCAAGACGGCCCTATCGACACCCTTAATTATTCTGCCCCTGCTTTTGGCAGTTGGGCCGACCACCAGGGCTTTTTCATTGTTCGCTTAAAAGATTGGAGCCAGCGAACTCAAAATGCCGCTGAAGTAGTAGAGATGATCCGCGATGCTGCTCATGATGTCAGTGACGTAAAGGTCTACCCCTATCAACCCGGTTTTGGCGGTGGAATGGGCGAGCCAGTGCAATTTGTATTACAGGGCGATGATTATGAAAGTCTTTATCAATACGCACAAATGCTAGAGAAAGAAGCCAACGATAGCGGCTTAATGCACGGGGTTCAGCTTGATTACAATCCCACTACGCCAGAGATACTGCTACAGGTAAATCGCTTAGCTGCCCGCGAGCTGGGTATTAGCATCGACGATATTGCCAGCACCTTAGAAGTACTGCTTGGAGGACGAGCTCAAACCCGATTCGAAGAGTTTGGCGAAGAGTATGATGTTTACTTAAAGGCCGATGAAAGTCAGTTCCAATCGCCCAGTGATTTGAGCAAGGTGTATCTGCGCAGTGCTAGTGGCGCCTTAGTGTCTTTAGACACTTTGGTGGAAGCGAATGATGTGGCATCGGCTCGAGGCTTGTTTCATTATCAACGGAAAAAGTCGATAAACCTTAAAGCTAACTTAAGTGACGATGTGAGCTTGGGCGAAGCACTGAGCTTTTTGAACCAGGCTTCTAGCGAAATTTTGCCTAGCGGCTATACCGTAGATTACGCTGGAGAATCAAAAGAGTTTTACGATAACCAGCGAGAAATTTGGTTGTTGTTTGCCATGGCTTTATTGGTTTGTTATTTGGTGTTAGCAGCGCAATTTGAAAGCTTTATTAGCCCCGCCATTGTCATGCTAACCGTACCGCTGGGGCTGCTAGGAGGATTGCTCGGCATCCTTATTACTGGTGAAACTTTTAACATATACAGCCAGTTAGGTTTATTAATGCTTATAGGTATGGCAACCAAAAACGGTATTTTAATTGTAGAGTTTGCCAATCAATTACGCGACCAAGGTTTGGCAGTGAAAGAGGCCATTATTAAAGCGTCTACCAATCGCTTACGGCCGATTATTATGACGGCCATGACCACCTTGCTAGGGGCGGTGCCTATGTTGCTTGCCACTGGCGCCGGTTCGGAAACCCGCTTTGCGATTGGTATTGTAATATTTAGTGGCATGTTACTGGCCACTTTTGTGACGCTGTTTGTGGTACCGTGTTTGTATCATTTATTGGGGGGCTTAAGTGGCTCACCGGAAGCGCGTGCCGAACAGCTTAATCAACAGTTACAAGGAAATGGCGCAATATCAAATCGCGACAACAGATGTGAGAACTAATGCGAAAAATGGATAAAAAACGCGATAAGGATATCGTGGCGGCTTTAACAACGGTGTGTGAAGCGGCTAAGCTAGATAACGCGGACTTTAGCTGGATAAGTCACCGAGTGAACTATCTGCGCTTTCCCGATAGTTTAGAAGTGCAGTGTGTTTACGCTCACCAAGATGCACTGCAGAGTGCGGAGCGGGCGGGTGAACTGAAGAAGATCATCGAGCAAATTAACCTAGGTTTAAATGCTAAAGGTATTCAGTTGAACAACCTTAAACGACAAGTTCGTTTTAGTAGCGAAGAATAGCGATTAGTCGCTACTAAAACAGCGCGAGATTATTCGCCTTCTTGCTCTGGCCATATTTGCTCTTCAGCTGGCGCTTCTGGCTTTTCGTCGGCCGCTTTTACGCGAATTTTGTTACCCGCTTGCTTAGTGCCGTTGAGTGCGTCAATCGCTGCTTGAGCGGCGCTATCGTCGGCCATTTCAACAAAGCCAAAACCTTTTGATTTGCCACTTTCTTGATCCATCACCAAGTCGCAACTCTGTACTTCTCCGTGGGCTTCAAATAAGGCTAACAACTCGGTTTCGGTAATGGTGCGAGTTAGGTTGCGGACTAATAATTTCATGGTGTACCCACTGTTGGCGGAGAAAAAAGGGCGGCGATTGTGCCACATCATCTTGAGGCATACCACCGGAAATCAGCTATTCAATAGCTTTTATTATATATCGCTCATTGTTACGCAATTTTACGTAAAAAGCTCGCGACATTTGCTTTACTCTTACTGCTTATCTGTTGCATTAAGCTAAAGCTTGGTTGGTCTAGATGGTATTGATTAGCGAGTTGCTCTAGCAGACAGTTCCATAGCTTGGCTGTCATTTCTGAATCGGCTAACGCTCGGTGAAATACACCGTCGTTCTCAATATCGTTGTAAGCCACTAAACTCCCCAGTTTATGGTTGGGGGCGTCGGGAAATAAACGGCGTGACAGCAACATAGAGCAGGCAAATTGGCCTTGAAGCCTTCGGCCTATTTGGGCAAATTCGGCCTCTAAAAAACGTTGATCAAATGAGGCGTTGTGCGCCACAAGGTTATGAGACCCCACAAATTGATAGAAACGTTCCATCACCTCTTCACAAGGCGGGGCGTCGCGTAACATGGTATTACTAATGCCAGTGTAGTTTTCAATAAACGAGTTAACCCTAAACCCCGGGTTCATTAATTCTTGAAAGCGCTGAGTGGCTTGACCATTTTCTAGCAGTACTGCGCCAATTTCTATGGCTCGGTCACCTTGGTTCGGTGACAGCCCAGTGGTTTCGAAATCGAGAACAATAACAGTATTAGCGGGTGAAGAAGGGTTCAAAGGCCATATTCTTTTTAAGGATTGCATCAAGGGGCCAATAATACCGCTGTGTGGCAACCAGGCCAAGTGTTCAACTCTTATTTGCTGGTTTTGTTTTTTTCATCTTGATGTTGAAACAGGGGTAGTTCTAAGGTGAACAATGCACCACCAATTGGGCTATCGCTAACTTGTGCGTTGCCGCCATGGTTAGCCACAATACGCTCTACAATAGATAAGCCTAAACCGTGACCGCCACTTTGTCTGCTGCGGCTATCGTCTACTCGAGCAAAGGGTAAGAATATGGATTCGCGATACTGTTCTGGCACTCCGATACCGTCATCATGCACTTCAAAAAATACTGACTTATTGGATAAGTAAGCGCGAATAAGGATCAGCTTTTCAGCATATTTTTGGGCATTCACTATCAGGTTATTTAAGGCGCGGCGCAGTAGTTTTTCATCTGCCATCAGCGATAAACCCACTGGACATTCGATTTGTAGTTTTAAGTTAGGGCTTAGTTTAGATAAACGTTCACACATATTGTAAAGCAGCGGGTAGGGGTTGAGTGATTCGGGGTGAATACCGGTAGCCTTAGTGAGCTGAGAGAAGGTAATTAGCTCGTGAGTAAGATCTTCCAAGCTGTCCAAATCTTCATCCATTTCTTGAATGTGCTCATGCATGGTTTGCATATCGGTAATTGAACGGGTCATGTCCAAGGCAAAACGCAGATTGTTTATCGGCGTCTTTAGCTCGTGTGAGGCTGCCATTGTCATGGCATCTTGTTCTTGAATTAGCGTCTTAAGTTTATAGGCCATCGCATTTAGGCTGCGGGCCATGTGGTTGATTGGCGAAGGGGCTTTTTCGTTTGCGCTTACATCAAAGTTACCTTCACCCAAAGATTTGGTCACCTTAGCAAGGCGGTAGGTATGGCGAGTAATCGAGAACGAGAACCACATTACCGTTGCGGCTAAACACCCTCCAATAAGAGCAACCATATACCAGAATAACCAGTCGCCGTGGTCAATAAACTCTTCATCGAGATCTAGCTCCAACACTTGTTGATTTGGCCATTGGTAAAAAAGGGTGATGTCGTCATCATCCAAAAAGTTAGAGTGTACGGCAATATGTTGGCCATGCCGCATAACATGTAACCGTTTTTCGGCGTCCATATCAGTGATGGGATAAATGCGAATAAAGAAAGGGAATTCTTCTTGGTAGCGAGTGAGTACTGCGTCTACATCTGGGTTTTCGGCGTGTAATAAGTCGCGTTCTAACAAGTAATATATTGGTAGGGTTATTGTGCCTATTTGGTCTCGCTCAATTTGTTGAACCCGCTCTTCAATGATGACTCCATAAATAAAAGTGGCCGCCACAATAGCAAACACCGACGACAGGAATAATCGTAGAAATAGCGTAATCATGGTTGCGTTGCTGACCTAAGCGGCTTTAACAAATAAATAGCCTTTACCACGTACCGACTTAATGTAGCGGTAGGGGGGGGTATTGTCGTTAAGCTTTTTGCGAATAGTGGATACACGCATATCGAGTGAGCGATCTAATCCATCGTAGTCAATGCCGCGCATTTCTTTAAATAATACGTCGCGAGGTAATACATGGCCAGCGTTGTCCATTAAGAAATAAAGCAAATCAAACTCTGCGTCAGTAAGCTCTAATAATTGTTCGCCTAACCAAATACGGCGTTGGGTTTTGTCGGCATCTAAGTCTTGGCAAATAATTCGGTGAGCATTGCGCGGCTGTTCAGCTTGGTTGGAGTGCTGATTGTCTAACGCTGAAGTGCGGTCACTGCGGCGCAGCGCCGAGCGTAAGCGCGCAAGCAAAACATGCGGGCGTAATGGTTTACTTAAAAAGTCATCCACGCCCAAATTCAACGCCGACACTTCGGTTACATCGTCGCCTTGGGCGGTAACCATAAGAATAGGGCCGGAATAAAAGTCACGCACTACTTGGCATACTTGAATGCCATCCATACCTGGTAGCATTAAATCTAACAATACGGCATCTGGGGAATGTTTAGCGATAAGCGCGGGTGCTTGGTCTCCACGCTCACTAGAAATAACTTCAAAACCTTCACTACGCAAAAATGTTGCCACCAACTGTTGTTGACGTGAATCATCCTCGATTAATACGATTCTTTTATGTTCTTGGCTCAATTTGTTTCCCTGCATAGACAACTCCCCTAGCTGGCTCATTTTAGAGAGCGCCTAAGACGATGCAATTACCTCTTACAAAAATACGACAAATATCATTTAATTGTAAATTTTACCTCACGATCTGGTTAAGGATTCTGTGAAAGATTGACTATCCCTGACGAAAGACTGACTGATTGAGAATTTGTCGCATTTTACAATCTTCTCAACAACTGATTGAGCGATGAGCGCTAATTGCTTTCGCTAGCGTTATATAGGACAGGGAACAGGATGAAAAAATCTCAACAGGCCGTTTCAATAGCTGCCGCTATCACTACTTTATTAGGCGCAGTTAGCCATGCAAATGCCACGGGTTACATTGATGATGAAGCAGGGTTTGGCTTCGAACTGCTATTAGGCGCTACCGTAGGCCAACAGCAATCGCAGTTTGATACCGACGATGACAACGCCACTACTGCAGATTTAAACAACTCAGGGAATAAAAGTTCTGGTGTAGGCCCAGCCGTGTTAGGTGAACTTAATTATACTTTTGCCAACCGAAAAACTCAGATTTTCTTAGGTCAACAAGATGAAAACATTGTTCGAGGTCAAGACCAAATTGAGCTAGGCATAACCCAAATGGTGGGTGAGTACTCAGAGCTTGAGTTAGCCTACTTTCCGCGTATTCCGGGTTTTAGTGAAACTTGGCAAGACCCATATTTAACAGGCTCAGCACGTCAAAAAACCGATGCCGATAGCAGCGGCTTTAGAATGGCTTGGCGCTATATTTTTGATACCCCTGTTACTTTGCGTTATGGCTTTGCTAAAGCGGATATTGAAAACGAACGCAGTGGCGTGGCCTTTGGTTTAGATGCCGCCGAGCAACAGTTAATGCAGCGTGACGGTTCGTATCATCGATTGGCGGCTGAGGTCATGGTTTATGACGAAGGTGGGTTAATGATTACCCCACAATTGACCTACACCAAAGCAGATACTGACGGTGATGCGATGGCGTTTGATGGCTATGGTGTTGGCCTAGAAGCCACTTATTCATTTGCTGAGCGCCACTTTACCAGTTTATTTATGAATTACGCCAAGCGCGATTATAAAGGGCGGAACCCGATTTTTAGTCAAACTCAAGATGATGATGATGTTGGTATAAATGCCATTTATGGCTATATGCGCCCCTTTGATTTTGATAATAGCTCACTGTATGTGATGGCATCTTACGAGAAAGGCAGTAGTAACATTTCGTTTTACGAGAGTAAGTCTTTGGGCATGTTAGTGGGTGTTGCTTACGAGTTTTAGGGCTCAAGGCTTAAGGAGGTTTGCTATGTCGGTGTCTATGAGCATAAGAGTATTGGTGCTGTTGGCGTTATCGAGCATGTTTGTAGCTAACGTTGCTTTAGCTGCGCATCAATCTAGAACGGTAATTTACCAAATAGAAGTGGAGGGGGATGTGGTTGGTAGTTATCAACTTACACGAATGGTTAACGATTTGCAGCCAACCGCGATGACTATTCAAGAGCAAGTGAATCTCGATTTTAGCTTTTTATGGTTTAACGAACAGTATCAACGAAACGGTAAAGTAATGTTGGAAGGCGGAAAGCTAAAGCACTTCGCCTATAAGGTCAGCGATGAGGAGGCGCAATACCTGATTTTTGGTAGTGATAAGCTTGAACAAGGTTTACACATTAATGCCGTAGAGCACAAGGCGGAACAGAACCCCGCTAGGGTAAAACAGCTGGCGAAATCTATTGACCGCAAAGGGGCGGATAGTGGGGTTCCATTAGCATTAAGTGCTTTTTCTGATGCACCCGATGCTATTGTTCAGCAAGTCGATTTTGATACTAATTCCGCCAGCTTAGCAGATCACTTAGTTACATCCATTGACCATAAAAATACTCATACCCTGAAAGTACTGGATTTAGATGAATTCGATATCATCTCATATCAGGTTAAATACTTAGGTGAAAAACCCTTAAGTGCCGCTAAGCGAGTATATGTTAGCCATGGTTTTGAGTTAGCGAATAATACCTCGAATACTGAAATTTGGGTGAGTAAAGATAAGTTGGGGGCGTTTATCGTTGAGCAGTCAGGGGTTGATGACGGCGACAGTTTTAAAGTGAATATGCAGCAGTATTTGTTTTAGCCCCACTTAATGAGTGACGATTTTAATTAACAAAATACATTTTATTTATAAAAAGAATGATGCTAGCACTTTGCTATCGTTATTCTTTTTGTTTTTATCATTTCTAAAAGCGTGATTGAAAGCGCTATCGCATCACTTTCTTCCTGAATTAACGCAATATTTTAACTTTTACTAACAAATCTAATAATTATTTGGTTATTATAGCCAAAAAATAATAACACATTAGTAATATCAATTAATTAGCACAAATTAGGAAGCGTTAACATGGAAGACTATAAACCGCAAAATAATCCTTTTAGCTTTAATGGAAGAGCCGGAGAGTTCTTTGGTATTTGGATTGTAAATGTACTTCTCACCATTCTTACTCTAGGCATATATTCCGCCTGGGCTAAGGTTCGTAACAAGCAATATTTTTATGGCAACACCGAGCTAGCCGGAGAAAACTTTGAGTATTTGGCTAAGCCTTTACAGATTCTTATTGGTCGAGTTATTGCACTGGTATGTGTGATTGCTTGGGTAGCGTTGCCGGCTGTGAGCGAAGCTGCTAGCGCAATACTGGGCTTGGCGTTTGTCGCCCTAATGCCGGTATTAATGGTGAAAAACTTGCGCTTTGACTCTAGAGTCACTCGCTATCGTAATGTGCGCTTTGATTTTGCCGGCTCTTACGGTGAGGCTTACAAAACGTTTTTAGTATTGCCGTTTGCGTACATGCTGAGTTTTATCTTAATTTTAGTTGTCGTAAGTTACGTATTTACACTTATTTCTAGCGTATTGGGCGGCATTATTAGTGTGGTGTTGTTTGGTTTAGGCATTACCTATGTAAATGCAATGATTGCTACTCAAATGAGCACTTACATTCTAAACAATTACCGCTGGGGTAACTTACAGTTTGCTGCCGACATCGACTCGCGTGCAGTATTCAAAATATTCTTAAAAGTAGCCGCTATGGGTTTAGGTGGATTTATTGGCTTAATGCTAATACTTGTTTTGATTGCATTTGTTGCCTTTAGTACTGACCTAGGCCAAATAGCCATGATGTTTGCCAATATAGGCGAGGGTGGCATGCAAGACTTAGCTTCTAATGGATTAATCTTTGGTGTTATTGGCGTTATATATTTGAGCTTTTTCTTACTTGGTTGGTTTGTTACTGCTTATTTACAAGCATGCATAAGAAACTATCAATTCGGCCAAACTGATTTAGAAAGCAAGCTATATATGGATTCAAACGTTAAACCAATGGCTTTTTTAGGGGTGATGTTAAGCAATATGCTGCTCACTGTTTTTTCACTCGGTTTAGCTATTCCGTTGGCTAAAGTCCGTATGGCTAGTTTTATGGCCGATGCCACTGCGGTAATGGGCGAAATTGACACGGTGGCTAACCAAAACCAAGTGAGTGATAGTACTACGGCTATTTCTGATGAAGTGGCCGACGCCTTTAGTATTGAGGTGGGTGTTATTTAAGCCATATGAATTTTAAGGGCAAAGTATTTGTAGCCAATGGCTCTTTGTCTAGAGCAGCGCGTTTGCACTGCTCTGACGAGGGCTGGTTAGAGCTGAGTGATGAACAAGGGGCTACCCGCGCTAGGTTTGATGAACTGGATATTTCAGCCGCGATAGGCAACCAGCCGCGAGCTATTAGTTTCAGTAACGGTGACCGCTTTGTAGCGGATCAGCCATTGGAATTAAATGCTTGGTTAGACAGGCACGGCCAATCATCGCTGCTTAAAAGCTTTGAAAAAAACTTTTTGGTTATTGCGGTGGCTATTTGGGTCAGTGCCATGGTGGTATACGTGAGCATAGAGCAAGGCTTGCCTCGCTTGTCTCAGTCTCTAGCAAAACACATTCCCGATGTGGTTGCGGTGGAGCTCGAAGAACAAACGTTAGAGCAGCTCGAATCTGTAGGCTTTGAACCCACCGAGATTGATACAGAAACTCAGCAGCTTATTCAGGGTAATTTCCAGCAGTTGGTTAGTAGTATTGACGACTTACACCCAAGCCCGCAATTGCTGTTCTACAAACTGTCCGACCAAGCTAACGCTTTTGCGTTGGCGAATGGTTCCATCATAGTGACCGATAAATTGGTCGAATTGATGCAACAACCTGAACAGTTGAATGGCATATTACTGCACGAACTCGCTCATGTTGCACATAACGATGTCATGGCAGGGTTAGTGCGTTCGGCACTTGTTAGTACCGCTGTGGTTTTGCTGGTAGGAGACAGCAGCTTGCTGGTGGATGGCTTGGTGAGCGCAGCAGTGCTAGGACTAAGTATGGGATACTCCAGAGAAGCAGAAGCAAGCGCGGATCTTTTTGCCTGCCAATGGAGCCAAAAACTGGGCTTATCTGAACTGCACTTGTTAAGTGGCTACCAACATCTTTTTGAGTATGCCGACGCAGATATTCCCTCTTGGATAAGTAGCCATCCAGGCGATGAAGAGCGGCTAGAGCAGTTAATTCAGTGTTCACCCTCTATTGATTAAAGGTTACTTAGAGCTAAATTAAGAAGATGGAAAGCCGAAGTGATTCTTCGGCTTTTTTGTTATTAACGTGTAATCCGCTTAGCGGCAGCATTAAGCGCTTTTTCTACTGGTTGCCTTCCGGTGGTGATGTTAGTCAATGTGGTTGCCATTGCAGCCCAAAATTTGCCCATGGCGGCAGCGTTTGGCATGGGTTCACCTTGTGCTGCACTTGCGTAAACCGCTTGAACTTTAGGGTCGTTTGCGAGTTCTTTTTCTAGTTCGAGGTTAGCCATTGCGCCAATGTCGCCACTGCTGAATAGCAAACGTTGGTTTTCTACCGTCATTAGGTAATAGTTTAAAAACTCGTCCACTAGGGCTGGGTGTTTAGTGGCGCTATTGACCACAGCGCTCCAAATGCCTACAAATGCTTTTGCCGGCTTGCCATTGACGCTAGGGAGTGGAGTAACCCCAAAATCCATTCCTACACTGTTGAGCTCATCCCAATACCACGGGCCATTTATCACCATGGCCACTTCGCCTTTAATAAACTGTACATCCATAATTGAATAATCGGCGTTGCGGGGCATTACTTGCTCATCAAGCATCCGTTTTAGTAAGTTTGCGGCATACATGGCGCTAGGGTGGTTTACTCCAGTATCTTTAACGTTATAACGCTGGTTTTGTTTAGCGAAAACGTAAGCGCCGTCGGCCGCTAGCAACGGCCAAGTGTAATAGGTATTGTTGTAGTCCCACAAAATGGCCTTGGCTTTGTGTTGCTCTTGTAATTGTTGATCTAATTGAAAAATCTCTTCAAAAGAAGTCGGTACTTGGCTAATTAAAGCCTTGTTATAAATAAGGCTAATGGCTTCTATTCCAATTGGGTAACCGTAGGTTTTCCCTTCTACGCTCACAGCATCCCAGGCGTAATCTACCGCAGAAGCCTTTAGTGACTCACTGGGTTTCAATTCACTGATTAATCCTGCTTTAGCCCAATCACCTATTCGGTCATGTGGCCAAAAAATAACATCAGGGCCTTCGCCATTTCGGGCTTGTATTTCAAAATTTCCGGTAATATCAACGGGGCGCTTTACTTCAACGTTTACCCCTGTATCGGTGGTAAAATCTTGCGCAATTTGTTGCATTTGAGCATGGCTTTTACCTGTCCATATGGTAATGCTAGGCGCATCGACTTGATCGGCCTTTGCGCAGGCTATACCCAGCACTAATAACGTGGCCGCGAGGCCGCTTATTCTAGTTATCATTTTTTATATTCCCTATTACTTGCGAATGTAGCATTGAGAAAATGACAGTCCTTTGCAAGCAGGCGACTTTGGGCAATTGAGGTTTATCACAATCAATCTCAGGCGTTTTTAATAAATGAGATACAAAACGTAATCACTTGTATTTCGCTTAAAAATGTCGCTTTTCTTTACATTTTTCACACAAACGATTTCGCTCAAATATTGAACAGATTGATTTTATTATGTTTGTCATTTTGGGTACTCGTTATGCATTAAGTCATTAGATTGATTTATCACTAGCGTGGACAACAGCGTGGCAGTGCAATGTTAATTATCTGGCTTAAGAAAGCATGGGATTGGGTATCATCACACCATGGTGTATTGAGTTCTGCTGCCACTATCATTGCGGTTGTTTTAGCGTACGTATCGCTTAAGAGTTCAGCTGACAATTTCACTAGACAATTAGATGAACAAAAACGTGCTGCGCAGGTGGCAAATGTTGCTTATTTTGTGTCGGCTGTGAGTGATGCCATTGTTTTATCTAATACTGATGAGGCGCGCTTAGAACGTTTTATTGTCTCTCGCTCTCAACTGCTGTTTGAAAGTTTAAATTACCCTTCTTTGGTTGCCCAAGTTATTCAGTTTTTAGCAAGTAACGAGCTAGCGTATTTGTTCGACACTACACGCAGCTTTGTGAGTAAAAAGTCGCTTTCTTTGGCGGGTAAAGATTTAAGTGGAGTGCAGCTTAAAGACATTACTTTTCAAACAACCACGCTGTATTGTGTCAATCTGGAAAACAGCTATTTGGCTAAAGTGGCGTTTGATATGCCAGAGTCTAGTTACGTGAATTTTCGCAACGTTAACTTTAGTCAAAGTCTGTTTCATGGCGCGCGAGCGTATTGGGGTAACTTCAAAGATGTATCTATTGAGTTGTCTGGTACTAAAGACGAGCGCGCTGATACCTTTTCACGATCAAGTTTTATATTTTCTAATCTAAGCGGTTTACGTATCAATAAATCTAACTCACAAGCTGAGTCTTTAACTGTGAATGAGTTAAAGGCGCAGAGGCAAGTTGAGTTAGGTCAATTGTCTGAAATGCTATTTAAAACGAATACGCTTTATGGTTCGGTGATCGATGATGATTTGCGGCAATACATGAGCCAAAAGGATACGGAACAGTTTAAGCGATTAGTCGATTTAGAACATTTACTCGTGCTCGACTCTGTGGCGAAAGCGGATTTAGTACAACGCAGAAAAGATTATAGAGAGCAGGCTAAAAAGGTAGCGCTAGAGCACAGTTGGAAAAAAGCGTGGGAAGCAAAACTTAAACGATGGTGCGAAAAATGAACAAATGGTTGATTTGTCTTTTGCCTTTCAGTGTATCGGTAAATGCTAACTGTACCTTACAGGGAGATATTTACGATGAAGGTGCGAAATTAGGTAATTTAGTTTGCCTAAATGGAAGTTTTACATCGGCGGATAAAGCCAGCCGAAGTACAACTACGCCTAATGGTGAGGGTGATTTGGTAAGCCGAAATGGCATCCATGTAAGCGCATCATTAACACCACAAACAGACAACAGTGAGCAGCATGCTTTAGGAGAAGAGCAATGAAAAAATTACCGATGTTAGTGGCTATTATTGGGCTTGCTCTTAGTTTGCCAAGCATTGCCGATTGCGTGCATGGCGGAAATGTTTACCCGGAAGGGGCGACCATTGGTAGCTATAAATGCGTAAATGGTTCTTGGGTGGGGCAATAAAAAGGGTAGTTAGGACTATTTTTAGCGTCGCTCGCAAGACGTACAACCTCGGCAGGCCGAGCGAGTGTGTTTGTCTAAACGTTCTCGTTGGGTTTTGCAGTAGGCATTTTTTAATGCGCGACGCGCAGAGAACCAATCATTGGCTTTGCTCATGATCAAGTTACCACCAAAGCGTTTAGTGAGAAGTTCTCGATATTCGTCGATAAAGCCATTATCAAAATCAATCTCAAAATAGCGCAGCGCTTCTTCCATACAGGTAAAGCTTTGTATCACCGCATGTATGTCTGTTTTACTCATAAATCGCCTCTTGAACGTTAGCTAGAGGCTAGCAAAGCTTTGTAGCTCACATATTGATATAACATAGCCAAGGTGCCAATTTTTGATGCTGTTAAGCGGTAGAGTCGTGGATTGATGCCTATTCGGTATGGGGCGTGTTTGTATACGCGTCTTCATCCTGCGGGCTTTAACTCAGTTACCGAGTGACATTTAACGTAAACAATACTAAATTGTTACCATTATGTTGCATTTTGAGGTGTTAGTGATGAAAACCATATCGGTATTATTTGCGGCTGTTTATTTAGCCGCTTGTTCCAATCAACCTATCGTTAGTTCTGCACCAACAAACATAGAACAAGCTGGCGCTACAGATGACGATTTACTGGCGTCTATTCAGCAGTCTTCAGATTCGACTAAAAATTCCGGTTTAACCGCAGAGCAGCTTTATATGTGGCAAAACATGAGTTGCGGTGGTGGCCATTAAGTTTGTCTAAGCTTTAGGTTTAAGCTGATTTCTGTTGGCTTTTAAAATACTAGCGAGCTATAAAGCTAAGTCTATTTTGCTCGATAGGGTTAGCCGATTAACGCTAGTGAGGTGAGGTTAAGTAAATAAATGTTGCCACTTAAAATCTTAGTATGCATTTAATAGCGGCAATTGATAACGAGCGCTACAAGTACTTCTTTCTTAGAATTTGTATGATGGCTGTGAGTAAGGCTTGAAGACATAAAGTCTAGCATGGAGGTGCAGATGCCACTAAAACCTGCAATTGATCCCGAACAATGGATTCTGGATAGCCCCAACGATCTCATTTCACTTACTAAGTGGCAGCGCACGGTAAACTTGCTAGCCAAATTGTTTGACGCTCCAGCAGGGTTTTTAGTTCAACATACTTCTTCGGGTTACCAAGTCGCTATTGCCAGTGAGCAGCAAACTAACCCTTACAGCGCGGGTATGGTGGTAGAGCCAGAAGCGAATATTTTTTGCCGCAAAATTGTTGAAACTCGCCAAAGCCTTTATGTTGCTAACGCTACGATAGACCCTTGCTGGGATTCAAACCCTGAAGTGCATAAGGACGGGTTTCGGTCTTATCTCGGTGTTCCAGTGTTTTGGCCCAACGGCAAAGCCTTTGGCACTTTTTGTGTTTTAGATTACCGCGAGACTAATTACGACGATACTTACTTTGAGCTGATAGAGCAGCTCAAAGACATCCTAGAAGCGGATTTATCTTTGCTTGAGTTGTACTTACAAATGCAAAAGCTGGCAGTGACCGATCCCCTTACTGAATTAAATAATCGTCGAGGTTTCAGCTCGTTAGCGCAGCAAAGGATCCGTTTGGCCAAACGAATGGGTTCACGCTTAGGTGTATTTTACTTAGATATTGATAAGTTCAAGCAAATCAACGATACCCATGGCCATGCAGTTGGAGACAATGTGTTAATCGATATGGCTAAAGCAATGCGCCATTGCGTGCGCAGCTCTGACGTTATTGGTCGAATGGGGGGCGATGAGTTTGTTGCATTAGTCTTGATTGAGCAAGATTCTGATTTTGAGGCAATAGCCACTCGCTTTACCGAACAGTTTGCCCAATATTCGGAATCAGACCTGCCTTTGTACACCGTGACCATTGGTTACGCTGACGTAGATTTAACCATGGAAGTAGAAAACATACTTGCTTTAGCCGATCAAGATATGTATCAGCATAAAACACCTTAAAATAGCTGTTTAAGTTTTGACCGGTACACAACGCTGGTGTATCATCGCCGCAGATTTTAACTTGCTTACTTTTTCGCCTGCACTAAAGGTATGACTGTTCGCCTCGGATGGCGCGTTTTGGCTATCGGAGAACTACTTGGAACAGTTTATACAATTTTTATATCCCTTCAGTTGGCTTATTTCTATTTTGTCTTTCAGCCCGCAGATTATCCGCTTAATGCGAATCAAAGGACCGGCAAAAGATATCTCATTTATGAGCTGGATTATGTTTCAGTGTAATGCCGTACTTGCATGGACTTATACGGTGTTTGTAGTGGGTGACCCACTGTTATCTGTTACTACTTCTCTAGTGTTAGCCGCCAATCTCACCATGGTGTCGGTATTGGTGTATAAACGCCTCAAGTATCGTGATACAGCCTCTATCGAGGCTTTAAGTGCCTGATTTGATTATGCTTGAAAGCCTCACTTTCAAGCACAATTAGCTATTTTATCGGTAAAAGGTCGCTGGTCTTAGCAGATCCTATTAGCGACCTTAAGCAGTTTTTCTTATGAAAAGGCTCTCAAAGTTTCCTGTTAGTTTCATCATTAAAATATTTTTCTTGATTGGTTTCAAGTTTGTCAATAATCGCCTTGAGAACTTAAACGGGCTTGCTAGTTTCTTAAATGAGTCAAACCTCAATAGAAGGTTTACCAAAAAGGTGTATGGCCTAATGAGAACCGCCATGAGTTAGCATGGCATGGTCAAGTTCTCTGTTTGTAATTGGTAAATACGCCAGTGTACTTTCTACCGCCACAAAGATGGCGAGGAAGAAAATAGCTAATTTTGCAAACAAAGAGAGACAAGACATGATGTTAAGGAAAACACTTCTCGCCACGGCGATAGTAACGAGTGCAATGTCGGCGCAAGCGGCCAATTATGGTGAAGCCTTGCAAAAATCCATCTACTTTTACGAAGCTCAGCAATCGGGTGTTATTCCTGATTGGAACCGCACCGAATGGCGCGGCGATTCAGCCTTAAATGATGGTAGCGATAACAATGTAGATCTCACTGGTGGTTGGTATGACGCCGGTGACCACGTTAAATTCGGCTTCCCAATGGCCTCTACCGCGACCATGTTGGCGTGGGGGGTAATTGAATATCCAGAAGCCTATTCTCAAACTAATCAGCTTGAACATATTAAAAATAACCTGCGCTTTGTGGCCGATTATTTTCTAAAAGCGCATACCGCACCTAATGAATTATATGGCCAAGTGGGCGGTGGTAGTATCGACCATGCTTGGTGGGGATCTGCAGAAGTGATGCAAATGGAGCGTCCTTCTTACAAAATTGATGCCGCCAACCCTGGCTCAGATTTAGCCGGTGAAACCGCTGCAGCGCTGGCCGCCATTTCAATGGTATTTGCAGAAAGTGACCCAGTATACTCGGCCACGTTGTTAGATCACGCTAAGCAGCTTTATAGTTTTGCTGACAATTATCGTGGTAAATATTCAGATGCCATTACCGACGCTAAAGCCTTTTACAACTCCTGGAGTGGCTATCAAGATGAGTTAGTATGGGGGGCAATTTGGTTATACCGCGCCACTAATGATGTTGCGTATTTAGATAAAGCTAAGCTGGAATACCCTAACCTCGGCAACGAAGGTCAAACTGAATACCGTGCCTACAAATGGGGCCAAGCTTGGGATGATAAATCTTATGGCTCTTATGTATTGTTGGCCAAACTTACTGGTGAGCAAGTCTATCAAGATGATGCCGAGCGCTGGTTGGATTACTGGACCACTGGCTTTAATGGCGAGAAAATTGCCTACACACCAGGCGGCTTAGCCTTTTTAGATGTATGGGGCGCAGCCCGTTACACCTCTAATACTTCATTCTTAGCGCTTATCTATTCTGATTTTCTTAAAGCGAATGCATTGGCACCAACCAAGGCTGCTACTTACTACGATTTTGCGAAAAGTCAGCTAGATTACATTTTAGGGGATAACCCACTCAACATTTCTTACCAAATTGGCTATGGTTCTTACCACCCGACTAAGCCGCATCACCGTACCGCACATGGTGCTTGGGCAGACAGTTTATCCAGCCACCCCGTTGAGAATCGTCACTTACTGATTGGCGCACTAGTGGGTGGGCCAGGTAAAGATGATTCATACGCAGACGATCGCGGTGATTATTACAAAAATGAAGTGGCCACCGATTACAATGCGGGCTTTACTTCAGCCTTGGCCCGCTTGTGGTTAGATCATGGCGGTGCACCGATTGCTGAAGCGGATTTCCCGCCTAAAGAAGTGCGCGATACCGAACTCTACATAGACGCCAAAGTTAACTCCGAAGGGCCGCGCCATATAGAGATTAGCGCGCGAGTGCATAACCATACTGCTTGGCCATCACGTGTTACCGATAAACTAAGCCTACGTTACTGGGTTGATTTAACAGAAGTCGTTGCTGCAGGTTATACCGCAAATGACGTAACAGTAAGCACTGCGTACTCACAAGGTACTGGTTTTAGTGGTTTACACCAATGGGGCAATGAAGGCGATAACATTTACTACGCGGAGATTAGCTTTGATGGTGTAGACATTTACCCTGGCGGCCAGTCTCCGTCGAAAAAAGAAGTACAGTTCCGCTTAGCCTTGCCAACCAATACCAACAATCCTGATTGGGATAATGCTAACGACCCTTCTTGGGATAGCTACAGTAATGCGCATGAACTAGCACCTAAAATTGCCATGTACGACGCAGGTTTATTGGTATGGGGAGCGGAGCCTAGTGCCGCGTGTGGCGGAGCAACCGGTATAAATTGTGCGCCAATCGCGCAAAGTCAAACAGTGGCTACACCGTTTGATACCCCAGCTTCAATTACCCTTGCCGCAACTGATAGTGATGGCACAATTGCCAGCTATGCCATTGCTAGCCAGCCAGCACATGGCTCTGTCACCTTAAGTGGTGATGTTGCCAGTTACGTGCCTACTGCTGGTTACTTTGGGAGTGACAGCTTTAGCTTTACCGCCAGTGACGATCAAGCTGCAGTATCGCAAGCGGCTACAGTAACCGTAGAAGTAGCAGCGCCGATCATTCCCGCAGTAACCATTAGTTCGCCAACCAATGGCACTGAAGTGAGCCCATCGAGTGATGTGAACTTGCAGCTCGATGTAGCAAATGCTCATGGTGCTAATGTGTACTTAGATGGCGCGCTTGCCACTAGCCGTGTCGGTAGCGGAGCAGTGACCTTAACCATGCCGGATACCGAAGGCACGGTTGCCATCGTGGTGATTGCCACTGATGAACAAGGTACAGAAATAAGTGCCGAAGCCAGCTTAAGCTTGGTGGTTAAGCAAGGTGCGGTGACTCCTGTTGGAGACCTTACTTGTGAAGTTGGTAAAGCTGACTCATGGTCTACCGGTTTTGTTATCAACGCTATCACGGTGACGAATGGTGGGACTGAAGCGGTATCCGGTTGGAAAGTTAACCTAGTATTCAGCGAAGCAGTATCTTTGGCCAATGGCTGGAATGCAGAGCTAAATCTTGCCAGTGACGGCTTAGGTATTAGTGCTAGCAATGTGGCTCATAACGGGCAGCTAGCGCCGAGTGCTAGTGCTTCGTTTGGCTTGCAAGGCGAGCATTCAGGCAACTTTGTAGCACCAACTTGTGTGGTTTTACCTTAATACTTAACTCCATTTAAAGCGGCTTCGGCCGCTTTTTTCATAGGGAATATGTACGGAGAATTATGATGAATACTAAAAAAAGCTTTCTCACTAAATGTTTAGGGTTTACCGCTGCTTCACTGGTAAGCGCTAGTTTAATGGCCGCTCCCTTACCGGGAGATGATTGGTTACATGTTGAAGGTAACCAAATTAAAGATATGCAAGGTAATACCGTGTGGCTAACCGGCGCAAATTGGTTTGGCTTTAATACTACCGAGCGGGTATTGCATGGTTTGTGGTCGGTGAATTTGGAAAATACCATTCAAGATATCGCCTCACGTGGGGTGAACTTACTGCGAGTGCCGATTTCAACCGAACTGCTAAAAGAATGGAAAAATGGCCAGTTTGTGGCGATTCAAGTGAATGCTTCGGCTAATCCTGATTTAGCCTCGGCCACTTCCTTAGAAGTATTTGATGCAATGATCGCTGCTGCCAAGGCCAGTGGCATGAAAATCCTACTAGATGTGCACGGCGCTGAAGCGGATAACATGGGGCACATCGCGCCGCTTTGGTACAAAGGCGACATTACCTCAGAAGACTTCTTCTCTACTTGGGAGTGGGTGACTGAGCGTTACAAAAACGATGACACTATTATCGCATTTGATTTAGAAAATGAACCACATGGCAACCCTAAACAAAGCGCTGCTGGTGAGTTTGCTAAATGGGATAATTCAACCGACGAGAACAACTGGAAACATGCTTGTGAGGTGGTGTCTAACCGCGTGTTAGATATTAACCCCAATATGTTGGTGATGTGTGAAGGGATTGAAGCCTATCCGGTAGAGGGTAAAAACTGGGAAAGCAAAGGCAAAGACGATTTTCACTTTAACTGGTGGGGCGGAAACTTACGCGGCGTGCGCGAATTCCCTATTGATTTAGGGGCGCGGCAACAGCAGTTTATGTACTCACCGCATGATTACGGCCCATTGGTATTTGAACAAGAGTGGTTTTATCCAGGCTTTAATAAAGACACTTTGTACCAAGATGTGTGGAAAGATAACTGGATGTTTATTCATGAAGAAGGCATATCACCGCTGCTGATTGGCGAGTGGGGCGGCTTTATGGATGGCGGACCTAATGAGGCCTGGATGGTGGCGATTCGTGACTTAATTATCGAACACCAACTTCACCACACCTTCTGGTGTATTAATCCTAACTCAGGAGACACTGGTGGCTTACTCGGTCACGACTGGACGACTTGGGATGAAGAGAAATACGCCTTATTTTTGCCATCTCTTTGGGTTAATGATGCAGGTAAATTTATTAGCTTGGATCACGAAGTAGCCTTAGGGGGCGCAAACAGTGCTACCGGTATTAGCTTGAATGATTACTATCAAGGATTAAATCCGTCGGTAAGTATTAGCTCACCCGCTGCAAACAGCATCGTGCTAACTGGCTCTAGCTTTAGCGTGAGCTATTCGGTGAACAAAGCGGCATCGGTGAACGTTTATCTAGATGGTAGTTTTGTGAAAACCGGGCCGGTTTCTGGTGGGGTGAACTTAACCGCGCCAAGCGCTGAAGGCGACTTTACGGTTTCACTTGTGGCAGTAAACAGTGCCGGCAGTGAAATGGCGGTGAGCGATAGTATTACGCTCAGTGCGTTAAACGAAGTACCGTTACAGCCTGAAATTAGCGTAAGCTCGCCAAATGCCAGTAGCCGTATAGAAGCCGCGAGTACCTTTACGGTGAGCGTGAACCTTAAAGATGCCACTGGTTTTGAAACCAATTTAGCGGGGCAAGTGCTGTCGTTTACTGGCACCAGTGCCGAACTAACAGCACCTAGTGTTGTAGGCGCCTACACCTTGAAAGTGACAGCGCAAGACGAACAAGGCCAAAACCTGAGTGTCTCAGACAGTGTGGCGCTTAATGTTGTTGAGCCGGCAGCAGCTAACTTAAGTTGTACGGTTGGGCCTGCAGATTCATGGGGCAGTGGTTTTGTGATTAACAGCATTACGGTTAGCAATACGGGTACCGAAACTATCTCTGGTTGGACGGCAGTACTTGATTTTCCTAGTGCGGTTAGCTTAGTGGGTGGTTGGGGTGGCGTTTTTACAGCGACTGCCCAGAGTATTGAAGTGACCAATGAAGCTTACAATACCGACATTGCCCCAGGTAGCAGCCTGTCGTTTGGTCTGCAAGGGGGGCATTCAGGTAACTTTGGCGCACCTACATGTACTATGCGCTAATGTATAAATAAGTCATCGCGCTAAGAACGCGCTTAACTGTAAAGCCCTTAATACACTTTATTAAGGGCTTTTTGTTTTTGGGGGCAATCTGCTACTTCGATTTAGATTATTTCTCTGTTAGTGCCGATTGGTGATGTTTGCTTCAGTAAATAATTCCATTTTTGTTATGTATATCAAAGGTTAAGTCCTTTTTTATTAATTTTTTATTTATTAATAAACAGTTTTATCAGAACTAAGGTAAGCTTGCGCTCGTTTACTGATGGATGTGTTATTTATAGCGGCCATCGCAGGAAGCAAAGGCTTGAAAGTTACCAACGCGGACTTGCACAACGTGGTTGGGATCTTTTGCAAAGGGTGTCTGTTTCTGTAAACAGCAGTACTTCTTACCGCTACATAGAATGGCAGAAGAAGGCTTAATACTTTTGACTAAATGATGAGACAGCAAAGATGTTAAGGAAAACTTTACTCGCGACCGCAGTAATTACCAGTGCAATGTCGGCGCAAGCCGCAAATTATGGCGAAGCCTTACAAAAATCTATTTATTTTTACGAAGCCCAACAATCGGGCGTAATTCCTAGTTGGAACCGAAATGAGTGGCGAGGTGACTCGGCATTACAAGACGGCGCTGACAACAATGTTGATTTAACTGGCGGTTGGTATGATGCCGGCGACCACGTTAAATTTGGCTTCCCAATGGCAGCCACTGCCACCATGTTAGCGTGGGGCGTAGTAGATTACCCGCAAGCTTACGAGCAAACCAACCAACTCACTCACATCAAAAATAACCTGCGTTTTGTGGCTGACTACTTTGTTAGCGCTCATACTGCGCCAAACGAGCTTTATGGCCAAGTAGGTAAAGGCTCTGTGGACCATGCTTGGTGGGGGTCGGCTGAAGTGATGCAAATGGAGCGCCCTTCTTACAAGGTTGATTCCGCTAACCCAGGCTCTGATTTGGCTGGTGAAACTGCTGCAGCTTTAGCCGCTATCTCTATGGTGTTTAAAGACAGCGATCCAAGTTATGCAGCAATGTTACTTGAACACGCCAAACAGCTATATTCATTTGCCGATAAATACCGTGGTAAATATTCAGACGCCATTACCGATGCCAAAGCGTTTTATAACTCATGGAGTGGTTATCAAGATGAGTTAGTGTGGGGCGCCATTTGGTTGTACCGCGCCACTGAAGACGCTAGCTATTTAGATAAAGCTAAAACGGAATATGGCTCTTTAGGTACCGAACCACAAACGGATACACGCTCTTACAAGTGGGGCCAAGCCTGGGATGATAAGTCTTACGGCGCTTATGTATTAATGGCTAGCCTTACCGGTGAAGCTAGCTACCAAGCTGATGCAGAGCGTTGGCTTGATTACTGGACGGTAGGTTACAACGGTGAAAAAATTCGTTATACGCCTGGTGGCTTAGCCTTTTTAGATACATGGGGCGCAGCCCGTTACAGTTCTAATACCTCGTTCTTAGCCTTGGTATACTCAGATTACTTAAGAGAAAATACCGATAAAGATGCTAAGGCCGAAATTTACTATAACTTTGCTAAAGGCCAGTTAGATTATATTTTGGGAGATAATCCGCTAAATATTTCTTACCAAATTGGCTACGGTGATTACCACCCAACGAAGCCTCACCACCGTACCGCTCACGGAACATGGAATGATAACTCGGGTGACCCTGTAGAAAACCGCCACTTATTGGTCGGCGCATTAGTGGGCGGCCCTGGGTTAGATGATTCTTGGGTTGATGATCGCGGCGATTACGTTAAAAACGAAGTGGCTACCGACTACAACGCAGGCTTTACTTCGGCGTTAGCGCGCTTGTGGCTCGATCATGGTGGAGATCCTATTGCCGAGGCTAGTTTCCCGGCTAAAGAGCAGCGTGATACGGAGTTATTTGTAGAAGCTAAAATCAACTCGCAAGGTACGCGTCATATTGAGTTAGCGACCAGAGTGCATAACCATACGGCTTGGCCATCTCGCGTAACTGATCAATTAAGCTACCGTTACTGGGTTGATTTGAGTGAAGTGTTTGACGCAGGCTACTCTCTAAATGATGTAAAACTATCAACCGCTTACAGCCAAGGTTCCGGTTTTAGTGGTTTACACGCTTGGGGTGACGAAGCGGATAACATCTATTACGCGGAAATTAGTTTTGATGGCATAGATATTTATCCTGGTGGTCAATCGGCCTCTAAAAAGGAAGTGCAGTTCCGTTTGTCACTACCAACTAATACCAACAATCCAGATTGGGATAATGCTAACGACCCGTCGTGGGATAACTACAACAATGCCTACAAGCTTGCGGGTAAAATCGCATTATACGATAACGGCGAGTTAGTGTGGGGAACTGAGCCAAGTGCGGCATGTGGCGCAGATACAGGCATAAACTGTGCACCTGTGGCGCAAAATAAAAGTGTAAACACGGCTTCTGATACGCCCGTATCTATTGAATTAACCGCAACAGATTCCGACGGTCAAGTCACTAGTTTCACTATTGCGAGTCAGCCTGCTAACGGTATTGTTAGCTTAAATGGCAGCGTAGCGGACTATGTACCTAATTCTGGTTCGTTTGGTGTTGATAGCTTCACTTATTTTGCTACAGATAACCAAGGTGCAAACTCCACTGAAGCAAAAGTAACCGTGAATGTAGCGGCGCCTATTGTTCCTGCTGTGGCGATCAGTTCGCCTACAAATGGCAGTGAAGTTAGCCCAGGTAGCGACCTACAAGTTCGCTTAGACTTAGCCAACGCTTATGGCGCAAATGTTTACCTTGATGGTGCTTTAGTGACGAGCCGAGTAGGTAGCGGTAATGTCAGTATCACTATGCCGGAGAGTGAAGGTGAAGTAGTGGTACTGGTTATTGCTACAGATGAGCAAGCAGCAGAGTTGTCTGCTGAAGCTGTTTTAGCCTTAACCGTTAAAGCGGGTGAACAGCCTCCAGTTGGTGGCGAATCTGAGCTTACTTGTACCGTAGGTGAAGCTAACGTGTGGAATAGCGGCTTTGTATTAGGCAATATTAAAGTGACTAATGCTGGTGGCGAAGATGTAAGTGGGTGGAAGGTTCATTTAAGCTTCCCTCAACCGATTAGTTTGGTAAACGGTTGGAACGCTAAGTATCAAGCTGCTAGTGATGGCTTAGGACTTACTGCTGTAAATGAAGTATATAACGGCAACTTAGGTCCGAATGCGAGTACTTCGTTTGGTATGCAAGGTGGCTACAGTGGCAACTTTGAAGCACCTACGTGTGAAGTGCTTCCATAAGTAATCCATAAATATTTAAGGCGACTTCGGTCGCCTTTTTTATTGGCAAAATTCGAGTCATAAAGTGAGTTTTGGATTGTGCTTGGCTTATTTACCTCTGTGCAATTGTGGCATAATGCAGCTTTATAAATAGGGTCTGGGCTTTTAGAAAACATGTTACAGCTGCGAGATTACCAGCAAGCTTCGGTTGATTCCGTACTAGCGCACTTTCGACAAAGTGATGACGCTGCAGTAGTTGTATTACCCACAGGGGCGGGTAAAAGCATAGTCATTGCTGAACTAGCGCGCTTAGCTAAACACCCCATTTTGGTATTAGCCCATGTAAAAGAGTTAGTGGAGCAAAACCAAAGTAAATTTACCACCTATGGCTTTGAGTCAGGCGTATTTGCTGCAGGCTTAGGGCTTAAACAAAACCAGTATTCAGTCACCTTTGCTAGCGTGCAATCGCTCAGCCGTAATCTTGACCAGTTTTTGGGCTACTATTCTTTGGTGGTAATTGATGAATGCCACCGCGTAAATGATGATAGTGATAGCCAATACCAGGTAATTATTAATCACCTAAAGCAGCAAAACCCTCAGCTAAAAGTACTCGGTTTAACCGCCACGCCTTATCGCTTAGATAAGGGGTGGATTTATCAGCAGCATTACCACGGTTATGCGCGAGGTAATGAAAATGCTTGGTTTAAAAAATGTATTTACGAGCTGCCTTTACGTCACTTGATTAGTAAAGGCTATCTCACTCAGCCATTGTTAGTTGATGCTCCAGCGGCACGATATCAGTTTGATGAGTTGCCGACTCAGTACAGTGAGGCGCAGCTAGACCAATTTTTAGCGGGCTGCCCACGAGTGACTCAGGCCATATGTAAGCAGTTAGTTCAGCTAGCCGAAGACCGTAAAGGCGTGATGGTGTTTGCAGCAACAGTAAAGCACGCTCAAGAGATAGCTCACTATTTACCAGAGGACCAAACAGCAGTAGTGACGGCTGAAACGCCTAACCAACAGCGTGACTCGCTAATTGAACAGTTTAAGCGCCAACAGCTTAAATTTTTGGTGAATGTATCGGTATTAACTACTGGCTTTGACGCTCCCCATGTCGATTTAATTGCGATATTACGACGCACTGCCTCGGTCAGTTTATATCAACAAATTGCTGGCCGTGGACTACGACTGTATGAAGGGAAAAGCGATTGTTTAATTGTTGACTACGCGGGTAATAATTACGACCTGTACCAACCAGAAATTGGCGAAACTAAACCCAACCCCAATAGCACTTTAGTACAAGTGAGTTGCCCGCAATGTGAATTTGCCAACATGTTTTGGGGAATCACCGATAAAGACGGTGACATTCTCGAACATTATGGTCGTCGTTGCCAAGGTTTGGTTGAAGACCCAAGTGACCAAACCAAGCAAGTGCAATGCAGTTACCGCTATAAATATAAGCAGTGCTCACAATGTAACGCTGAGAATGATATTGCGGCTCGCCAATGCCATAGTTGTGGTTTTCAGTTAATTGACCCTGACAACCAACTGAAAGATGCCTTGCAGCTAAAAGATCGAAAAGTACTGAGGTGTAGCGGCATGTCGGCAAGCTGTGAGGGTGACAAATTAAAGCTCATCTACCACGATGAAGATGGTGCTGAGCTTAGTGAACATTTTAACTTTGCTTATTCAAAAGCTAAGCAGCAATTTAATGCTTTGTTTTCTCGTAGAGTGGAGGGGGAAAGCAAAACGATTACCAGTGCTGAACAAGCAGAACAACTACTTCAGAAAATCGTCGCTCCAGATTTTGTAATTGCCAAAAAACTAAAGCACTACTGGCAAGTTGAGCATCGTATTTTTGATTATCAAGGACATTACCGCAAAGCCAATCAGCAGTATTAGTTAGGCTGAAAGTTCTGAAGGCTCATTAAGGTGAAACTACTTATCAAAAACAGTGGCTTACCGTTATTATTTATAATTCTGTTTATATCTATGGCGGTACTTTATTGATAGACTCGTTTGTTTTTTGGTGAAAGGATTCATTGTGAAACGCTGTTATTCAATAAACCCTAAGTTAACCTTGCTGTCTAGCGCATTATTGTTAGGTGCATGCGCATCCACCCCGATAGATGAAACGCCTAAAGAGCAAACCGCTGTTGTCACGGCAAAAGTTGTCCTAAATGGTCTGTATGTGCCAGATGCTCAAGGTGAACAAGTTGTATATACTCGTGAAAATATGCGAACTATTCATGACAGATTGAAGCCTGATAGCTTTTATATGAAGTGGGCGAGTATTGATGCTAGCGGTATTTTTCGTATGGACAAAAATTTGCTATGGCAACTGGACCATAAAAATAAAACATACCAAGAATGTGCTTTATCAGGCTGCGTAAGTGGCTATGCCGATATGCTTGAATCAGATGAAGGTTCAGAAGAGTATGAAAGCTACGAAGACTTAGGTTGTAAAGTCGAGCTTACCAAAAATGAGTTTGAAGTATTGTCTACAGGTCATAAACGTCAAATTGGTGGCCAAGCAAGTGAAGAGTATAAGGTAAAATGGTCAACTGAATTCACTGATGAGAAAGGCAAAAAAGATCTAAACTTACTTCAGTTTGTATTCTGGACCGCCGATCCTAATGCTGAAATGAAAGAAGCATGGCGTGTGCATGAAATTGCAACTAATAAATACTTGGATTCGGTTGGCGAGAATAACCCTCTAGTACGTCTTTTAGGGCGAGAAGGGTTTAAAGCGATCAGTGCATTTACTGGTGATACTGAACAAGCTGATCATCTAGGCTTAAACGCGTTTCAGCAAGAACTGGCAAAAATTAAAGGTTATCCTTTGTCGATAAAGCTGGAATGGTTTCAGAACATGCAAGCATGTGCTGACAACAAAAAGAAAGAAAAGCGTGATACTAGCATCGACTTTTCTGGTGGCTTAGAAGACGCTGCAACTAATTTGTTGGGGAATATTGTTAAAAATGCCGCTGATGATATGGTTGACGAAAAAGTTGATGAGTGGATGAAAGATGCTCGTATACGTTATATCTACGAAGTGAAAACGGTAGAGAATAAACTGGCACATAATAGTAATTTTGAAGTGCCTGAAAACTACGACATGTTCGATAGAAACTAAGGCTTTTCATATTCGAAACTGTAAAAGGCTTGTATTGTTACAAGCCTTTTCTAATTTCACCTTTTAAGTGAAATTAGCCTTGTGATGGCGGTGTGACCAACGGCGCTACAAAGCTCTTATGTTGCTGTATTTCTTCATAACTTAAGCCAGTTAACTCATAGGGGAATACTAACCAATTTTCGGTTTGGTGAAGGCAATAATCAGGTTTTAGCTGAGTTTGATTAAACGCCGGTCTCTGCCATAGAGTGGCTATTTTTACTTGGCTAGGCATGTTTCGTTTTAGCTTGCTTTGTAAGCGATTTAACACCGCTTCAATGTTGTGGCCGCTACTAAATACGTCATCAACAATTAGCAGGCTGTCATCGACATTTAGGTTTTCTAATAGATATTGAATGCCGTGTACCCTAATTGACTCTGGTGCTTCGAGTATTTGATGATAGTTAGCTTGTCCTTGGTAAGAAGTGCGCAGCGAGATATGGTCGGTTTTCACGCCTAAGGTTTGCAAACACTCTTGCACATAAATACCCACTGCACTGCCACCACGCCATAGCCCAACAATAAAGGTAGGGCGAAAGCCGCTTTCAAAAATATTTACCGCTAAACGAAACGAGTCTTGAATAAGCGTATCTTCATCTAAATAGTGCTTTTTAAGTTGTGCGGTAGGCTGGCTCATTGGCATAAACAACATCCTTGAGTTAAAGGCTTCTACAGTGTTAATTTTATACTATATCTATTATGAAGATCTCGGCAATGCTAAGGGGGGGATTAATGAGTGATAAACGTTATATCACTGGGCAGGAGTTGTTAGAAGACTCATTTCGCCTCGCAGAAAAGATATTGGTAAGCGGCTTTAAACCTACGTTTATCATAGCTGTTTGGCGTGGTGGCGCACCTATTGGTATTGCGGTACAGGAGTTTTTGGCTTATCACGGAATAGATACCGACAACATTGCAATACGCACCGCCTCCTATGCCGCAGGCATTGACCAGCAAGCCAAGCAGGTACAGGTTTTCGGGCTTAACTATTTAGTTAAACATGTGCAGCAGCACGATAGCTTACTGATAGTGGATGATGTGTTTGATACTGGCCGCTCTATTGAAGCGATTATTAATGAGTTAAGTCGCCTGGCCAGACTAAATACGCCCAGTGATATTCGTGTTGCTGTGCCGTATTTCAAACCAGAGCGAAACAAAACCAGCCGGATGCCTGATTACTTTTTGCATGAAACGACGCAGTGGTTAAAGTATCCGCATTCACTAGAAGGCCTAAGTCCGGCAGAGATTGCTGAACATAGACCAGAGCTTTACCACATCATTAAAGCGCACCTGCCTAAGTAGGTGGATGTTGGTCGCTCATTTTAATATGCATGCTGTAACTTGAGTGAACACCACTGGGTAACATTTAAATAAACTGGGCGATGACTAGTCATAAATTTACAATAATAAAATAGTCAATTTGAACCATACTTGCTTAATGAGTGACCAATAATTAAGCGGAGCAAGTTATGGCGGTAAAACTCTCGATTGCGACAGCAAACACCCTCAATCTTAATCGACCCAATTTGCCTATGTATCGTAATCGAGAAGGGTGGCTACCCAATGAATACGATCAAAAAGTAAAGTGGTTGGTTAGTCAACTAAATGCAGTACAAGCCGATGTGTGGGGCTTTCAAGAGCTCTGGCATGAGCAAGCCTTGCATGATGTGTTTGAACTCGCAGGCTTAGACAATCAATACCAATTGTTAGTGCCAAGTGGCCACCAAGGTAAAATTGCTTGTGCAGCTGCGGTACGTAGTGAGCTGATGGTAGGGCAGCCTGAGTGGATCAAAAATTTCCCCAGTAGTTTCAAGCTTGCTAGCCAAGGTGACGACGCGCAAACTGGCGCGTTAGACTTAGATATCGATAGTTTCTCTCGACCTATTTTACATTTTCAAATCAAGCCTCATGCCGATGAAGAAAATGTGCATGTTTATGTATGTCATTTTAAATCAAAACGTCCCACTTGGATCGGCCGAGAAGATTGGTACGACCCAGCGCAACATAAGGTACATGCAAATGCTCTGGGTTATGCTATTTCCACGTTGCGCCGCACCGCTGAGGCAGTGGCATTGCGAATGATACTCACCGAACAAATGAAGCACACTGATACGCCTGTGATTGTATTGGGTGATTTTAATGATGGACAAGGCAGTAATACTTTAAACATTCTTACCGAGCAGCCGCGCTTTTTGTTAGATGGCGATGCCAGAGGAGGGGCGGATAACGCTTTATATTCTGCGGGAGTGATGCAGCAATATCGTAGCAGGCGCGACGTGTATTACACCCATATTCACAATAACCATTTAGAGTCGTTAGACCACATTTTAGTGAGTGAGCAGTTCTACGACAGAAGCCGAGATAGGGTTTGGGCCTTTAAAGGCTTAGAGGTGATTAACGACCATTTAAACGATGAGCACTACGAGTCGTTGGGTGCTACTGATCACGGCATTATTAAAGCGAAGTTTGTTTATCGGCCTTTTGATTAAAGCTAACAGCATTGCAGCTTGTGAGTTACGGATAAGTGAGAGTGGGCACTCTCACTTATCCACCATCAGGTAAGTTATTAGTCGCTGTAGCCAAAGGCTTTGATAAAGGGCTCAACCATAGCAAGGTGTGGCGTTATAAACTCTTGGTAGTTGCGCCATTTGTAACATGACTCGGTGTAAATAGGTTTAACCACTTGATTGCTGGAAGCAGATAGCACCACTTTTTGTTGAGCATGTTGATTAAAATTTAGATAATCGTTGTTGGCATCAATCTCTAAAAATTCAAATACCTTCTTCGCTTCTTTTTCCAGATCGCTGACTAAGTCTTCATACCGTACAAAATGAATATTTAAATCTAACTCTGTTTGGTAGCGCTGAAATAGAGAGAAGACTTGTTGGTAGCGTTTAAAGCAGTCTTCCAAGCGGTTCAACTTAGCTTGTTGTTGATTGTTTGCTGAGTTTTGCTGGAAGTTACTCAAACAAGTATCTGCTGGGTGGCGTAAGCAAAAAATGATTTTTGTTTTAGGGAATAAGCTTAGTATTAAGGGCAAGTCTATGGTGTATAAAGGAAACTTATCGACGACGACACTGTTATCTTTTAGCTGAATCCCGTTACGCGTAAAGTAATCAAAGTACTCTTGGCGCAATATGTTTAAGTCTTGCTCGTTTAATTTAGGTAAGTCTTGCGGATAGCGTTTGTTTAGTTTGTTGCTAAAGGCCTCGGTAACGTTAAACAGTGAGCGGGTTTCGCTAAGTGCAATAACCTGTTCTTGGGTATCGAGTATGTTCTCTAATAAGGTGGTGCCAGAGCGATTAAAGCCCATCATAAACACTGGTTGATGCTCTTTCGCGTGAGTGTTTTTTACATTATGTAGAAATGACAAATCGAGTTTTTGTAAGCTGGCTACATTGTCTGTATGACTAGACGCCTTTGCCCGTTGGTGATTCAAATTAGCCATAGCGGTGAAATCAATAAAGGCGTCGGAGTAACGCTGTTGTTTATCAAATGCTTCCGCTCGAAGCTTATAAGCGGCCTTTTGGCGCATAAAATCTAAGCGCTCTATAAGCTCATTACTCAGTAATAGCGTTACACTCTCGTGTTCTCCTTGGCGCGCTTTTACTTCTGCTTGGTAGTAACGAATCCAAGGCTTGTTAACAAAGTCTATTTCGGCTTGTTTAAGTAATTTAATTGCACCCTGGTGTTCTCGTATAAACATCAAGGTGTCTATAGCAAACTCCAGCTGCCACTCTTCTATAAAGCTTGAATGCGCTAGAAAAGCGTCAATTCTTTCTAGAGTAAGCTGTTTGTTACCTTGTTTTTTCGCAGCTGAAATCAATAGGGCTTGAGCGGGGGCGTAATACCCTGGCCAGCCTTGCATAAGCGTAGTCAACGTATCGAGTTCGCCATAGCAGTCTTCATCTAGGTAGCATTCACCTAACTGAGCCGCGATTGGCGCATTATTGATACTGTTATCTAGTGTAAAACATTGTTCAAAGGAGCTGATAGCAACTCGAGTTAAGCCCAGTGTTTTTTGTGTTTTAGCGATATTGCGATAGGTGCTGTTACGCTGTTCATTGTCTTGGCAAAACCCTAGCAGTTGCTGGTAACTCTCTAGTGATTTTTCTAACTTTTGCATATGAAATAGCGCATAAGCTTCTAGCTCAAGGCTTTTATAGTCTTGTTGAGATTTAAGCTTGTTAATTTTACTTACGGTAGAAATAGCTTGGCTAAACTTGCCAGCTTGTAAGGCCTTTACGGCTTTTTCCATAATGCTGTGCCGTTGCTCGGGCTTCATACTACTTCCTATTACTCACTTTATACCTCTTCCAATCTTTACTGTATAGCAAGGCCGGGAGATTTGATGCGTGATTTATCTCATTGCAAAAAAACGCAGTAGTTTCATAACAAAACGTTAAGGCAAGGTGGATTTACCTTTTTACTTAGGCACTTTGTCGTTGCCCCTAATTGATGCATATAACTGTAAGCGCTATGCAATGGTGCATTTATAGACTAATACAGTGCAAATCCTTAACCGGCTCAGTTAAAGAGCATGCCAAATATTAATGATAAATAACGCTGAGTTGCCCAATTGTTAAGGCTTTGTGTGTTTTTGTGGGCCGTTTGGCGCAACAATTGCTATTTCCCTATTGATGGTCAAGGACAGACCCAAGCAGCAAGTTGACAAAGAGCCTAGAGCTCTACTTGTGAAAGGTACGCTGCGGTAGTTACCGCCGATAACACTGCTCCAAGCCGTAGGATTCAATTTACTACTAAGCAATATAGGGAAATATTATGTCATATCTAGCTCCTTCAGAGTTTGTTACAAAAATGGTGGATGCGGGTGAATCTAAAGTATTCATGTCTACCCGCGATACGGTAATTCGTGCATTTATGGCCGGTGCCATTTTGGCCCTAGCCGCTATTTTTGCTATTACCATTGCTGTAAACACCGGAAACTTTTTAATTGGAGCAATCTTGTTCCCTGTGGGTTTCTGTATGCTTTATTTGATGGGTTTTGACTTATTAACTGGAGTGTTTGTTTTAGTGCCATTAGCGCTGTTAGATAAACGGCCCGGCGTAGATGTACCTGGCTTGTTGCGTAACTGGGGCTTAGTATTTTTAGGTAACTTTGGTGGAGCCTTAACCGTTGCGGTGATGATGGCCTTCATTTTCACTTACGGCTTTAACATCGAAGCTGGTGCGGTGGGTGCTAAAGCAGCAGCCATTGGTGAAGCGCGTACCGTAGGTTATGCAGAACACGGTGTGGCAGGTTGGTTTACTATTTTTGTTCGCGGCATGTTGTGTAACTGGATGGTATCTATGGGTGTAGTAGGAGCGATGATTTCTACCAACGTTAGCGGTAAAGTTATCGCTATGTGGATGCCAATATTCTTGTTCTTCTACATGGGTTTTGAACACTCGGTAGTGAACATGTTTTTATTCCCATTTGGTTTAATTATGGGTGGTGACTTCTCTGTAATGGATTACTTCCTATGGAATGAAATCCCAACGGCATTAGGTAACCTAGTGGGTGGTTTAGCCTTTACTGGTTTAACACTGTACACCACACACGTGAGAACCGCGCCTAAGCGTAAAGTGGCTAAATCTGCTGTAGAAGCGCCAAGTAAAACCGCTTCGGCTAACGCTTAATCACGGAAATTATATGACGAGCCAACTGAGTGTTTCCATTGGTCAATGTTCTGATAAAGGCCGCAAGGCCATTAATCAAGACTGTTACGGTGTATCCACTCCGCGAGGCTCGCAGTTAAACCATAAAGGCTTTGCTGCTGTGATGGCCGACGGCATTAGCAGCAGCGAAGTAAGCCAAGTAGCCAGCGAAACCGCAGTGAAAAGCTTTCTAGATGATTACTACTGCACCTCTGAAGTTTGGTCGGTTCAGCACTCAGCCGAAAAAGTATTAGATGCCACCAATGCTTGGCTGTATTCCCAGTCACAGCAAAGCCCTTACCATTACGACAAAGACAAGGGTTACGTTTGTACTTTTAGTGCCTTAGTTATAAAAGGCAATACCGCACACATTTTTCATGTGGGGGATACCCGCGTTTACCGTTTAAATCAAAACGGTTTAGAACAACTCACTAAAGATCACCGCCTATGGGTGAATGAAAATAAAAGCTACCTAAGCCGAGCTTTAGGCATAGATGAATATTGTGAATTTGACTACCAAAGCTTGCGCGTAGAATCCGGTGACATCTTTTTATTAGCCACCGATGGCGTTTACGAGTTTATTGATGCTGCACTGGTCAACAGCACTATTGAACGGTATCCCAATGAATTAGAAGCAGCAGCCAGCAAGATTGTAGAGTTAGCTTATGAAGCAGGCAGCGACGATAATTTAAGTTTACAGATTATTCGCGTTGACCAATTGGCAGAAAATAGTGCTCAGCACTTAAAGCAGCAAGTAGATAGGCTGCCCTTTCCGCCCATGTTAGAAGCGCGAATGCAGTTTGATGGTTACACCATCGTTCGCCAACTTCATGCCAGCAGCCGCAGCCATGTTTACTTAGCCTTAGACGAACAATCGGGGCAACAGGTAATACTAAAAGCCCCCTCAATAGATTTACGCGATGACCCTGAATACTTAGAGCGCTTTCTCACTGAAGAATGGATAGCTCGCCGCATTAATAGCGCCTATGTACTAAAAGCCAATCTCGACCCGCGCGAGCGCAATTACCTATATACCGTATTTGAGTATGTTGAAGGGCAAACTCTAGCGCAGTGGATAACCGACAACCCAAAGCCTGAGTTAAGCAGGGTGAGAGAAATAGTTGAGCAAATTGCTAAGGGGCTACGCGCTTTTCACCGCATGGATATGCTGCATCAAGATCTTAAACCTGACAACATCATGATAGATAGCACCGGCACCATAAAAATTATCGACTTTGGCTCAGTGTGGGCGGCAGGTTTGGCTGAGCAAACCCATGATTTAACTCAGCAGCATTTACTCGGCACCGCACTTTACTCGGCACCAGAACTGTTCTTAGGTGAGGGCGGTAGCACGCGTGCCGAGCTGTTTTCATTAGCCGTTATTACCTATTTCATGCTGTGTGGGCGCTACCCTTATGGCACCAAAGTGGCGGGCGCAAAAAGCCAGGCCGCGCAAAGGCGCTTGGTTTATCAGTCGGTACTCGACACCGACAGTGAAATACCCGTTTGGATTGATGATGCTTTAGAAAAAGCGTTGCAGGTGAATCGCCTTAAGCGGTATGAGCAAATTACCGAGTTTTTGTGCGATTTACGCCAGCCCAATAAAGCTTTTTTAAACAAAACTCGCGCGCCGCTAGTGGAGCGAAATCCAGTGGCCGTATGGCAGGGCATATCAGCCATTCTGGCTGCGCTAGTGGTTTACTTGTTAAGCCGTTAGCGCGTCGTGCAAATAGACTTCATTTACTGAAAAGGGAAGGAAACGCAAATGATTACTAGTAGAGAAGACGTCACTCAGCTAATTGTGGCAACCAAGGTAAGAAAAGGCATTAAGTGGAGTGAAGTTGCGACCGCTATTGGCTTATCTAAAGAGTGGACTACTGCCGCTTGTTTAGGGCAAATGACTTTTGATAAAGCGCAAGCTGAGACCGTTGGTGATATGTTCGAGTTAACTGATGAAGCTATCGCTTGGCTACAAATAGCGCCTTATAAAGGCTCACTGCCTACTGCGGTGCCAACTGATCCACTTATCTATCGTTGGTACGAAGTGGTCAATGTGTATGGCAGCACCATTAAAGAACTTATTCACGAAGAGTTTGGCGATGGCATTATGAGCGCGATTGATTTTTCTATGGATATTAAGCGTGAAGAAAACCCCAATGGTGACCGAGTAAACGTGGTGTTATCGGGTAAGTTCTTACCTTATAAAACCTACTAAGCGCTATGTAAGATAACTAAAAAAGCCAGCGAGTTGCTGGCTTTTTTACATGTGTTACGTGACTAGTTTATGCTTTAACAGCCCTCCCATGCACTTATTGCTGATAGCACTAGTCAATCCCCAATCTGAAACGCTAAACTGTCGGCTTATTTTATTTAGTTTAAAGGTAGTGTGATGAACCCGATTCTTGCGATGTTGAGAGAGAACAATATTAGCGACCAACAGATTAGCGAGCTTTTTGAAGTGCTGACGCAAAACCCTCTTGCGGCTATGGCTACCATTAGCCAATTAGGTTTGCCACAAGAACAGCTTCAAATGTTAATGGGGCAAGTGATGCAAAATCCTGCTTTGATTAAAGAAGCCGTAGATGAGTTAGGTTTAGACTTTTCAAAAGTAGAGGCAGCCAAAGAGCAGCTTAAGAAATAACGCTAGCGATGGACTAGGTTAGCAGGCAATGCTAAGCACTAAAGTGTGACAGCTCTTATTGTGGTTTGAGTGCTAACAAACGGGTGAGTCTAAGGTCCAAATTCACTTACAGGGTAATCAGACACTAGACTCAACTCGAATGATAACTTTAGGCTAATAATTAACGACTATAACGTTGTTTTTTACTGCGCAATCGACGTATCCATTGAAAACGCGCCAAACGCTGCATATCTTCAATTGCATCGCTTTCATCAGTAATTTCTTGGCCTAGCAGGGTTTCAATGATGTCTTCCATGGTGAGCAAGCCCTGAACCTCGCCGTATTCATTGACTACTGCTGCAATTAAGTCTCGAGCTTGCAGCAGGCGTTGATAAGCATGGCGTATGCTTACGCTGGCGGGGAGCATGAGTAATTCTCTAGAAAACTCACCAACTTGCCGACTACCTTCTTTTTTAAGAGCTGCGCTCATAATGTCTTGTTTATGTACATAAGACACAATGTTATCGCGATCACCTTGATAAACCGGGATCCTAGAAAACGGTTTGACGAGATGTGACTCAATAAACTCGTCTACGCTACTGCTATGCTCAATGCGATGAACCACCGCGCGTGGTGTCATCACTTCAGTTATTTTTAACTTCTCTAATTGCAACAAATTACGCAGTACTTGAGATTCGCCTTGTTCAATAACACCTTGCTGGTGGCCTAACTCGGCAAGTGCACTGATCTCTTCTCGTAGGCTAGAAAAGTCTTCTTCGTGTTTACCAATACGCGCGGTAATGCGATCACTTAACCACACAAAAGGGTAAAAAATCTTAATCATTATTGGCAATAACCAAGAGGCAAAAGGGGCGAGTTTTCGCCAGTAGGTAACTCCTAGAGTTTTTGGCACAATCTCTGATAGTACCAGCACTAGTATCGTCATAATGGCCGAAGAAACGGCGAGATACTGGGATCCATAAAGAGACGCGACTTGAGCCCCTACGCCAGCAGCACCAGCTGTATGGGCAATGGTATTAAGAGTGAGAATGGCCGCCAGTGGTTTGTCGATACTGGCTTTTAATTTGGCTAAGCGTGCAGCAGCATTTGGGTTGTGTTGCTGCTGAAGGTGAATATAACTAGGGGAGACACTGAGTAACACCGCCTCTAAAATTGAACATAGAAAAGAAACAAAAATAGCAAGACATAGAAAACTTACTAAAAGAAACACGTAATCCACCATTATATTAACCCAAAGACACTGTTGGGCGTTCAGTAAACCTAGCGCTATTGGTATGAGTGCTAAGTTAGCTGCAGTTTACCAATTAATATCAACAAAAGGGCAGCAGAATATTAAAACGACTTGAAGCCTTGGATGTGTGGGCGATTATCGTCGATAAATGCTAGGCACAAAAAAAGACACCCTAAGGTGTCCTTTTTGTAGAATTGGTGGAGCTGGCGGGTTTCGAACCCGCGTCCAAAACCATTCTAACCAATGGCGCTACATGCTTAGTTTGTCTTTAATCTCGTTAGACAGCTGCGAACAAACACGCCACTGAATAACACACCAGAATTCTATTTCGCGGTTCAGCTCTCTAGTCAAAGCATCCCTCGCTATCTTGTTTGGGTTTGAACTTCTATGATTCCCCGTCTTACAAGCGGAAGCTAGGGTAGAAGTGCTCTAACAGGTTATTAAGCTGCTAGTGCGTAGTTTTCGTCGTTTGCGACTATTTTTTTGCGGCTTTTTACGTGGCAAACCGCCCCACGACATGCTCCACAAGCCTTCCTGATCCTGTCGAATCCAATTCAGCCCCGGAATTTCTAGAACATTCTAACACAAGCCGTATACATACTGATATACAGGAGTGTTTAAACGCTGTTTATTTACTCAATCGCAGTTTGCTTACCTAAAGCTATGCTTCATCACTCGGTCTTTAGTGCGTTGCCATTCACGATCTTTTTCGTCTTCTCGTTTGTCTTGGTCTTTTTTACCTTTGGCTAAGCCAATTTCTAGTTTGGCCCAAGAGCCTTTCCAGTAAAGGGCCGTAGCCACAATGGTATAACCTTGACGTTCTACTGCTCCAATTAATTTGTCGAGTTCACGACGATTAAGCAGCAGCTTACGAATTCGAGTTGGGTCAGCAACAACATGGGTCGATGCTGACAACAAAGGTTGAATATTTAGACCCGAGATAAAGGCTTCACCATCGCGAACATAAACATAACTTTCTGCGATGTTGACCTTACCGGTCCGCATGGATTTTACTTCCCAGCCTTGTAGTTCTATTCCCGATTCGAATTTGTCTTCGATACGGTACTCATGGCGCGCTTTTTTGTTTTGCGCGATGGTGTTAGAACCAACTTTTGATTTTGATTTATTCTTGCTCATGGCGGCTATTATACGCATGCTGCGGGGCTTTAAAACTGATAATGTGCGCAAAGGCCAAGCTAATGTTAAAATGCTGGCAGATTTGAAGAAAGAGTGGGTTCATGCCGCAAGTAAACCGTAGTGCGTTGGTTATGTTTAGTGCCAAGCAAATGTACCAGTTAGTTAACGATGTACATGCTTATCCAGAATTTTTGCCTGGTTGTGTTAATAGCGAGATCTTACAGGAAGGCCCATCATCAATGGTGGCCGAAGTAGGAGTGGCAAAAGCTGGAATAAAAAACAAGTTTGTTACCGAGAACACTCTTACCGAAGACCAGTCTATTCATATGAATTTAGTTGATGGCCCATTTAAGTCGCTCTCCGGTGTATGGCATTTTGTTGCGCTGGACGAACAAGCTTGTAAGGTGATGCTAGATTTAAATTTTGAATTTAGTAATCGGTTAATTGCTGCAGCTTTTGGCCGGGTATTTAATGAGTTAGCGGGCAACATGGTACAAGCCTTTGTTGAACGCGCAAAGCAGGTATATTAGTAGTGGCTGAACAAATTAATATTGAAGTGGTATACGGCTTACCTGATCACCAAGTATTACTCGCGCTAAAAGTTGAACTGGGCTGTGACATTCTCAGTGGCATTCAGCAATCTGGTATTGTGCAGCATTTTCCCGAAATTGAACCAGAAAGCGCATCAGTGGGCATATTTAGCAGAGCCGCTAAGTTATCTCAAGCGTTGAGAGATGGTGATCGAATTGAAATTTACCGTCCACTGATTGCCGACCCCAAAGAGTTACGGAAAATTCGTGCTGAGCGAGCAAAGGCGGAAGGGCGAGCCAGTAAAGTCACGGGTGGTAGGCCAATAGCTAAAGTGAGCGAAAGTTAGAGACAAAAAAGCCAGATGTGATTATCTGGCTTTTTACTATTTATTGGAGTACTTACCCAGCGTCTAGTGGCTGCATAAATTCATCACTCACTTCGTAATCACCTTCCACAAAGGCTAAATGATCGTTAACAAACTGAATCACTAAGTTACGTTTCTCAAAATCGCCATTACCGCTTTGATAGCTATACAGGTAATACCAGCGTTCTTTGTCAAAAGCATCAATTAACATTGGGGTACCAAGAACAAAGCGTACTTGTTCTTTACTCATGTTAATTCGGAGCTGCTCAACTTTGGCATCATCAATGTAGTTGCCTTGGGGGATATCAATTTTATATACCATCCAGTCGAAGGCTGAACAGGCACTAAGGCCTAAGCTGGCCAGTAAAACGAAAATTTTTGCTGAAAAACGCATGGGAATGGAAGCTCCTTGTTAAGGCAAGCATCATAACTAAGCCCCGCCCTAAAAAGAAGTATCGATTACTAAGAAATTAGTCCTCAATCAACAATTCTTGTGCGTTTGCCAGTGCTGAAGGAGTAATTGCATCACCTGCCAGTAAGCGTGCCAGCTCTTCTAAGCGTTGTTTACCGTTGAGAGTTTGCATGTTGGTGATCGTTTCATTTTTCTTTTGCTGCTTACTAACTAACATTTGCTGGTGACCATGGCCTGCTACTTGCGGTAAGTGAGTGACACACATTACTTGGCATTGTTTACCCAGCTGGCGAAGCATGCCACCCACAACCGCTGCTGTTGGTCCGCTAATACCTACATCTACTTCATCAAAAATTAGAGTGGGGGTGAGAATGCTGGCAGAGCAAATAACTTGAATCGCTAAGCCTATACGTGACAACTCACCACCAGAGGCTACTTTTTCAATGGCTTGCATAGGTTGCCCTGGGTTAGTTCGTACTAGCAGTTCAACTCGGTCAATGCCGTTAGCGTTGGTAAATTGCTGTGCATCACTTTGCAGTGAAAACTCACACTGGGCTTTAGCCATGCTCAGCTTGTGGATCTCTTTGGTAATTTGCTTACTTAAACTATTGGCTGCACGTTCTCGACTTTTCGACAACTTATTAGCTTTGTTTAAATAATGCTGCCAAGCACTTTCAATCTCATCCGCGAGGTGTTCAAAACGTTCACTTTGTTGGCTTAGCTGAGTTAATTGCGCCAGTAAATCTTGATGCAAAGCAGGAAGCTGCTCTGGTGAAGTATGGTGCTTCCTTGCCAGCTCCAAAGCAAGGCTCATCCTTTCTTCTAGCTCTGCAAATAACTCAGGATCGTAGTCTAGTTGCTCACTATAGTGTCCTAACTGCTGAGTTGCCTCTTCAACCTGAATTTGCGCGTCATGCAAGAGATTATTAATGGTTTCTAATTTGGGGTCTAGCTCAAGTAGTTGGCTGGTTGTTTTGCAAGCTTGGCTGAGCATATCCGTAACATTTACTTGATCGTCATGACCCAGTAATTGCGTGAGTTGGTGGCTGCTTTGCTGTAATTCAGTACTGTGTGATAAGCATTGATGTTGTTGCTCGATATCCTGATACTCGCCTTCTTGAAGGGAGAAAGCATCCAGCTCTTTTACTTGGTAATCAAGCAACTGGCGCTGAGCGGCTAGCTCTTTTTGCTGTTGTTCAGCAAGTTCTAGCTCGTTACAGAGCGCTTTCCAGCCTTGGTAAGCTTGTTTTACGTCACCGATTAGCTGAGGATGGGCAGCATATTGGTCGACAATTGATAGCTGTTGGTTGGGCTTTAATAATAGCTGATGAGCATGTTGGCCATGAATACTTACTAAGTATTGGCCAAGGCTTTTTAATTGAGCCAGCGGTACTGCTGTGCCATTAATATAGGCCTTGGAACGGCCTTCTTTTGTTACCACTCGGCGCAGTATGCATTCGTCATCACTCAGTAACTCATTTTGCTGCAACCACAATTGAGCCCGTTGGTTATTGCTTACGTCAAATTGTGCGCTAATTTCAGCCTTATCGGCTTCTTGTCGCACCATTGAGGCTTCTGCTCGATTGCCCAAACATAAACCAAGGGCGTCAATGGCAATAGATTTACCCGCTCCGGTTTCACCCGTTATCGTGGTCATTCCTTGATTCAAATCGAGTTCAAGAAATCGAACAATGGCAAAATTTTGTACGCTTAATTGAGTGAGCATTTCAATACCTGTTTATTCATACAGTAACTGTGTAAATATATAGTGCAAGTTTTATTCAAGCAAGCGACATTTTTAAAGATTTTGCTAAATTATGAGGAAGCTATTGTTTTTTTGGCCTTAGTTTACTGAGCTAGTTCAGCATTTATTTAGCCACTGGATAGCTGCAACTTTTTGTCTAGGTAAGGAACAAGAGGTAGAGCTTACTTAGTTGGTAAACTAGTTGAAGCCGCTGCTTATGCTGTCTATTTTGGCTGGTTTGTGCTTTTCATATACTTTCTAATAAAAAAATATTTCAACTCACTACACGCTCTCGGAATTAGCTACTACGCTTTTAGCTGTCACATTAGTGTCATTAAATTCGTGCATGTTTATCAAACAGTTGTTGTATCTGTGCCGCATAAGTCGGTAGACCAATTCACCTTGAACCACATGGAAGAGATTATGTTGAATAAACGTTTAACACTGAGTGCTTTGGTACTTAGTATGGGCGCAATGGTTAGTGCGCAAACGAGTGCTGAAACGCTTCGCTTATTAACGTGGGGTGGCTATGCGCCTCAGGAAGTGATTGATATGTTCGAAAAGGAAACGGGCATTGAAGTAAAAGTGACTAAATCAAACAATGAAGACATGATTTCGAAGCTTCGAGCCACTGGTGGTTCGGGGTTTGATTTAGCTCAACCTAGCCAAGATCGTATTACTGGCGTACAGCAACAGTTTGGCATTTATCAGCCGATTGATTTGAGCCGTATTGAGCAACAACAAATGATTACCTCTATGCTTGATGCTACCAAGAAAAATACTGCGGTAGGCGACCAGGTATTTGGAGTTCCTCATGTATGGGGTACCAGTGGTTTAGTGGTTAATGGTGAAATGGCCAAAGATGTGGCCGATTACACCGACCTTTGCCAAAAGCAATATGAAGGTAAGATCTCTTACCGCTTGAAGCGCCCAACCTTAATTGGTTTTGCTTTTGCATTGGGTGAAGACCCATTTGCTGCTTATGCTGACCCTGTTAAATACCAGCAAATACTTAATAAAGTTGAAACAGCTTTGGTTGACTGTAAGCCACTGGTAAAAACGTACTGGTCGGGCGGCGATGAGCTAATGAACTTGATGCGTTCTAACGAAGTGGTAGCCGCTATGGCTTGGGATGCTGGCGGTTGGAAACTCAATCGTGAGCAGCAAATCATTCAGTTTGTGGCGCCTAAATCTGGAGCATTAGGTTGGATTGATACCTTTGCTATTCCTAAAAAGTCGAAAGCGATTGATGCAGCCTACAAGTGGATCAACTTTGTTATGCGCCCAGAAGTTGCCGCTAAAATTACTGAATCAGCAGGTAATTTTACTGCGTCTAAAGGCTCTGATGCTTACGTAAATGAGTTGGCTAAAGCCCAATTTAATACCAGCTTTAGCAGTGACGATATCGATAATATTAAGTGGTATCCAGCTGTTCCAGCCGGCCTAGAAGCCATGGAAGGCAAAGTACTCGACCGCGTTCAAGCGGCCAAATAGCTAAGATGGGGCCTTGTGCCCCAAATCTTGTTACCTCTTCGTAAAATCTTGGACCCTATATGGCGGCTAACGCTAACTTTGATCTTGAATGTGAACAACTCTCAAAGCACTTTGCAGACTTTACTGCGGTAGACCAACTTAACTTTTCGGTAGAAGCTGGCTCGTTTTTCTCTATTCTTGGCCCATCAGGCTGTGGCAAAACTACGTTGTTGCGCATGTTGGCTGGCTTTGAATCGCCCTCAAAGGGAGAAATAAGAATTCATCAAAAGCGAGTGAATGAATTAGCGCCGAATAAACGCCCGGTGAACATGGTGTTTCAGCACCTAGCCTTATTCCCAAATATGAATGTGGCTGAAAACATTGCTTATGGCTTAAAGCGCCGAGGTATAAAAGGACCAGAGCGTGCCAGTAAAATTAAAGATGTATTAGAGCGGGTAGGATTAGATGGCAGCCAAACTAAGCAAATTGCTCAGCTTTCTGGTGGGCAAAAACAACGAATTGCGATTGCCCGCAGTTTAGTATTAGAACCCAGATTATTGTTGTTAGATGAACCTTTGGGCGCATTAGACTTAAAGCTTCGCGAGAAAATGAAAGTGGAGCTAAAACACCTACAGCGGGAGTTTGGTACCACATTTATTTACATCACTCACGACCAATCTGAAGCCTTGGTAATGTCAGATAAAGTGGCGGTGATGAATAATGGTCGCTTTGAACAACTTGCCAGCCCCCAGCAACTTTACTATCAGCCAAGTAGTGCTTTTGTGGCTAAGTTTGTTGGCCAAACAAATGCTTTATCGGCAGTGGTATGCGAACAACGCCAAGATGTAGCCTTGGTAAAAACGGCTCATGGTAGGCATTTGATTGTGGCAACGAGTATTAATCAGTCGGCCAAGTCCACAGTAGATGTATTTGTTCGGCCGGAGGCTATTGGTATTGCTGAGGCTGGCCAAGAGCTAAAAGCCGACAACCAATTTGATGTAAAAGTAGAGGAGTGTTTGTTTGACGGCGCAAGCTCTACCTTGGTCGTGCGTGATATTCACCATAATGACCTATACCGAGTAGCCCCGGGAGCGAGCTTCTCGCTACACAATGTTGTGGTAGGAAGCACCTTAAGGATTTTTTGGGACGCTAAGCAAGCTATGTGCATACACAGCGAGGTAAGTAGTGAAAGCTAAAGGCCTAGGTTTTTATCTGTTATTGCTGCCATTTGTTTTGTGGTTTGTGCTGCTGATTGTGTTACCTCACTTGCAAATGTTTGAGCTGTCGCTGATTAAGCGTGATTCCGCCGCTGGCGACAGTATTGGAATGTATCAATATCAACAGTTTTTTGAAGAGCCGTTGTACTGGCGAACCTTAGTTCGAACGGTGTGGATGTCGTTATTGGCGACCTTTATTACCCTGTTAGTGAGTTTTCCTGTCGCGTTTTTTATTGCCAAAGTCGCTAAAGGTAAAAGTAAACGCTTGTTACTGCTCAGTTGTTTATTGCCATTTTGGGTCAGTGAGTTAGTACGTACTTACGGTTGGATGATACTGCTACGCGAATCGGGAGTGATTAGCCAAGGCTTATTAGCCTTAGGCCTTACCGACCAGCCCATAGAGTTTTTGTATAACGATATCAGTATGCTAATTGGACTGGTGTATACCTCAATGCTGTTTATGGTTGTACCTCTGGTGAGCACATTAGAAGGGCTTGACCAAAGTTTAATTGAGGCGGGTTACGATCTTGGTGGCAATGGTTGGAATGTGACTCATTCTATTATTGTGCCTTATGCCATGCCAGGCATTGTTTCCGGTTGCATCATGGTATTTATGCTGTGCTTGGGTAACTACCTTACGCCGCGATTGTTAGGCGGTAAAGACAGCTTATGGTTTACCGAACAAATCTTTACCCAGTTTATTACCCGTTTTAATTGGGAGCTAGGTGCAGCGTTTGGGGTGGTGTTACTGGTGGTGTCTTCACTGGTAGTGTCATTAGGCTTAAAACTCAGCGGGCAGTCTTTTAGCCGCACGCTTGGTCGTTAACGGAGCCGAATAATGTTGCATCAACTACGTGGACCGGCCAAATCACTGTATCAATTTTATATGGTGGGCTTTTTAGTATTTTTAGCACTGCCGCTAAGTATTGTTGCAGTATTCGCCTTTAACGACAGCTTATTTGCAGCCTTGCCTTGGCAAGGATTCACTTTGGATTGGTTTGTTGGCGAAACCGAGCCAAAGCTAGGTATTTTTTATGATGAAGGGCTGCTTTCTAGTATTGGAGTGAGCGCTTCAATTGCTTGCTTGGTCACACTACTTTCTTTGGTATTAGCAACTGCCAACGCATGGCTGTTTATTCGTTTTGATTTCCCCGGGAAAAACTGGTTATACATTGGTTTGTTATTACCTTTGGTGATCCCCGGCGTCATTTTGGGTGTGGCAATTTTGGTCGCAAGCAGCAGCTTAGCTAATAGTGTCGAGGATGTTTGGGGCTGGGAGTTGGAGTGGTTACGCCCTGGCTTTATTTTGGTGGTTATTGGTCAAGTTGCATTTATTACAACGATATCAACCTTGGTGGTATTAGCTCGCTTAAGAAAGTTTGATTTTAGTTTAGAAGAAGCCGCGCTAAATTTAGGTGCCGGGCCATGGGTCGCCTTTGTTACTGTGGTGTTGCCTTTTCTCACACCAGCTTTGATTGGCGCAGCAGTAGTGAGTTTTCTAATGTCTTTTGAGAACTTCAATACTACCTTAATGTTAGTGGGCTCTGATGCCCCCTTAACCATTGCTATGTACGACCGCTTACGTGAAGGCTCCACGCCAGTGCTAAATGCTGTTTCGTTATTATTGATGCTTGGTTCTGCTGTGATTGCTCTCACCTCCATGTTATTTAGTGGTGATAAAGATATTTCCAGTAAATAGTATCTTCGAAGTACAAGCGTTTACTTAGTGTTAACCGCTATTTAAGTTACTGTTATTAGGTGCTATGTCGGATACATGGGCAGAACTTAGTTACTTATCGCTATTGCTGGGTGTGCGTGTTATAAGGCTTTGTTGTCTGTAGAATTAAGGAGTAGCAGGTGAACAAAGCGAACACGGAAACTAAAGCTTTTATTTTGCTGTTGGCTGGCATGATGTCTTTAGTTGCTCTCTCAGTAGATGCTATGTTGCCAGCACTGGTTACCATTGCTAACGACTTCGACCTAGCGCAAACCGCGCAAGCTCAATGGACAATCACCTCTTTGTTTATCGGCCTATCTATTGGCCAGCTTATTTACGGCCCATGGTCAGACGCTGTAGGGCGTAAACCTCCTATCTACTGGGGCTATTCGCTGTTTATAGTTGGCACCTTAATATGCGTGTTTTCTGAATCATTTAGTTGGTTAATTGCTGGCCGTGTTTTACAAGGCATGGGAGCAGCTGCACCACGAATCATTACCATGGCGTTAGTACGCGACAAGCTAAAGGGTGCAGAAATGGCGCGCATTATGTCGGTGGTTTTTTCGGTGTTTATTGTGGTGCCAATTTTAGCGCCAGCCATTGGTCAGTTGATTATTAGTGTTGCTCACTGGCGGTGGATCTTTGGCATGCTGCTGATTATGGCTGTATCAACCGGGTTTTGGTTTTGGCGTTACCAAGAAGAAACCTTACAAGAAGAACAGCGTCGCCCACTAACAGTGAAAAGCTTTATTGAAGGCTTAAGGTTTTTATTGGCAGAGAAAGCAGCACTGGTTTATACGGTTATTTCCGGGCTAGTGTTTGGCAGTTTTTTGGGTTATTTGAACAGTGCACCTTTGGTGTTTATTGAGCTTTATGACCAACAAGATAACTTTGCATTATTGTTTGCCGCTGCTGCCTGTGCAGTGGGTGTAGCGTCTTTAGTGAATGGACGAATGGTATTAAAAATGGGGATGCGTAAAATGATTATTTACGCTCTGCTGGGGCTCGTTGTTTTAACTAGCTTGTTTTGTGTGGTATTGCTCGCTAGTAATGGTGTGCCCCATCTATTGATGTTGATGTTGTATTTGGTACCAGCGTTTTTCTGTATAGGTATTTTATTTGGCAACCTCAACTCACTCGCCATGGAGCCTCTTGGTGCTATTGCTGGTATGGGCTCAGCTTTTGTCGCTTGCCTTTCTACCTTAATCGCCATTCCGATTGGGAGCCTAATTGGCTTAAGTTTTAACGGTACTTGTTATCCCATTGTGTTGGGCTTTTTATTTGTTGGCTTAAGTAGCTTAACGCTGATTAAAATATTCGATCCTTTAGCGCAGACCAAGGCTTAAGTGCTAGCACCTCACTGAGTGAGATAAGTACCGATATTTTTGCTTGTAGTATAAAATATCGAAATTAATTTTTATTAAATCAACAGCTTATAGATAAGTTGGTTGAGCTTGCTTAAAATGGTCTTTAGCTTGTTAATTTTTGGTGCTAACGATCTGCTTTGATTATATAAATTGGTATTTAACTCTTAATTTTTAGTTGGGGTTGAATCATCCGGCTGTTTTTCTTGGTTTTTATAGTACTTCAGTATTAAGGTTGTTGTTATCACTTTGTTAACTAGGCCTTAGTTATGAATACCCACGCTGATTGTTTACTGCAACTTAATCACCTGAGCGGCTCTGCCGTGCATGATTTGTCCTCTTCTTTTGATAACTTGCCGCATACTCAACATGCCGATGGTCAGTATCGCCTGCGTCGTTACTCTGTGGTTAGGCTTGCCAAAGGAGGCGTGCAGCGTTTAGCGGGAAGGGCCTTTGTACAAAGTGAACAAGTGAACCATTTTCAAGGGGATGTTGTTCGCCAATTTGAAGATATTGAAGATGCGATTATTGCCTCAAAAGGCATGTATGAAATGTGTTCTTTGTTCCTTGAGGCTAACTCCTTAGATGAACAACAAGATATCGAGATCCACCAAATTCGTATAGCTGCTCAGCAGAGTGATACTCCTGTTGCGCCAGAAGGTGTCCATCAAGATGGTTTTAATCACATTGCGGTGGTGGGGATCCGTCGGCATAACATTGATGGTGGTGACTTTATGGTGTTTAAAGATAAACATCAGGCTCCGATTATGACGTTAGCTTTAGACAGTGGTGAAGTAGCTTTGTTAGATGACAGTAAACTTTGGCATTACGCGCGGCCTATTCGAGCCCATCGCCCCAGTGAGCCTGGCTTTATGGATGTATTTGTATTAACCGCGAAGGATCAGTAATGAGTTTTTCTGTTGAACAAGCGCGCCTGCTTTTCCCTGCTCTAGCGGCTAATGGAGCAGGGCACACACCGGTATTTCTAGACGGCCCAGGTGGCTCACAAGTCCCCAGCTCAGTGATTCAAGCTATGGCTGACTATTTACTGGGTGGCAACTCCAATTTAGGCGGCGCTTTTAGTGTTAGTAAACGCACAGAGCAAGTTTTGCAAACAGGCAGAGAATCAGCGCAAGCCTTGTTAAATGCTCCTAGTGCAAACAATATTGTGTTTGACGCCAATATGACTTCACTGACTTTCAAATTGAGTCGTGCTATTAGCCGCGATTGGAAAAGTGATGACGAAGTGATTGTTAGCCGTCTCGATCATTATTCAAATGTATCTAGCTGGCAACACGCAGCCGCAGATAAAGGCGCTCGGGTTCATAATGTGAATATTGATCCGCAAAACTGTAACCTTGACTACCAGCATTTTGAATCACTGATTAACCCAAATACCCGCCTTGTTGCCATCACTTACGCCTCAAATACCAGTGGCAGTATTGTTGATTTGCAGCGGGTTATAGCAAAGGCCAAATCTGTAGGTGCAATGGTGTATGTTGATGCTGTGCATTACGTGCCCCATGGCTTAGTAGATGTACAAGCGCTTGGTTGTGATTTTTTAGTGTGTTCGGCTTACAAGTTTTTTGGCCCGCACCTAGGCATCGCTTATGTAGCCGACCCTTGGTTAGAGCATCTAGCGCCCTATAAAGTCGAGCCAGCCACCAATATTGGCCCCGGGCGTTTTGAAACTGGTACCCAAAGTTTTGAAGCTATTGCCGGAATGAGTGCAGCCGTTGAGTACTTAGCATATTGGAATAGCGATAGCGACGATTTACGCAGTGCCTTGGTGAAAAGCTATCAGCAATTTAATGCTCATGAGCAAGCACTTAGTCACCACTTTTTAGAGCGTTTTTCAAAACATCCGCATGCGCAGCTTTATGGGGAAAGCAGTAATCAGCGTTTAGCTAATCGTACCGCTACGTTTTCGTCGCGTTGGCCAAATCATGCACCAGAGCAAATTGCGGGCATGCTAGCCGATCATAATATCGCGACTTGGCATGGTCACTTTTATGCCCAAGGTATGATGCAGCAGCTAGATATATTGGATAAGGGCGGCGTATTGCGTATTGGTTTTATGCACTACAACACCCATCAAGAAATTGACCAATTGTGGGATTTACTCGATCAATATTGTTTGTAGCTAGATGCTACTTTTTTAGACGTCGAGAGCGAGATGAGCCAGCAGCTGCTCTAGCTCGCTTTGGCCATCAAACTTAATGCCAATCGCTAGCTGATCGTGGCCATCTTTGCTTTGGCTTTTCACTGTGCCTTCTATAATGGTGTCGCTTTCTGGTTTACCAGCAACCCGAATATGTACAAATACATCGTTAAGTAAAAACTTACCGTAACTCTCGGGCCAAGCTAATTTAAATCGACAGCCGCCAGCTGATAAATCAAGAATGACCCCGTCGAAGCTTAAATCATTCTCTATTTGTTGGTCGCTAACCGATGAACGGTGAGTCACTGTTGCTGGAATACGAGTGGTTGCTCGCTGTTGTTTACGTAAGCTAAACCGTTCTATTTCAGTAGGATATTTTACAAACAGTAAGTGTTTAGGGCTTTTGAATATGTCGGTGATGATGCTACGAAAGGCGATGCATTGACCCGCTTCACCTTCAATAATTGAGCGTACAATACAGGCCATACCTTCAATTAATACATCGTGATGACCTTGCTGAGCAGATTTAGGCACTGCAAAAATAAGGAAGTTTGCGTCATCTACACCAATTAGTTTGCACTTAATCCGTACATTACCTTCTTTGATAAATTGCACGTCTAGTACATCGCCAAAGCGCATTTGGCGCATAATATCTACCACTTCTTTACGCTGTTTTACGAGTGGGCTTGGCGTTGTTGTCAATGTAGGCTTCCTTGTTATTGTTTGCTCGAGACTTAAAACAAACGGCTTCCCCAGCCTAACTTTGTTCGTAAAATCTTAAAGTAATCATAGCTCTTTGGATGAACTAAGCGCAATGGATGTTGTTGCTTACGAATAATCACTTCGTCACCTGGCAATACAGGCAGTGATACATGGCTGTCGCAACTAATGTGCATGTGGTCGCTGTTTTCATGAGATAGCTTAAGCTTAATCTCACTTTGGCTATCAACCACTATCGGCCGAGAGCTCAAGGTATGTGGAAACATTGGGACTAACGCTATCGCATCTAAATTTGGCGTTAAAATAGGGCCGCCAGCAGATAAAGAATAGGCGGTAGAGCCTGTGGGAGTGGTGACAATCAGGCCATCGGCGCGTTGGCTTAGCATGAAGTGATCATCGATATACACCTCAAACTCAAGCATGGTAGCGACTTTATCGAGGTGAAGTACAACTTCATTCACCGCGCTGTTATGGCTTTTTACCGCGTTATGACGCATAACCTTAGCTTCTAACAGGCCGCGTTTCTCAGTCACGTAGTGGCCTTGTAATACTTCTTTCAGTGGGTGCTCAAAGTTAAACGGGTCTAAGTCGGTCAAAAACCCCAAATTACCGCGGTTGACTCCCAGCACCGCAATGTCGTAACGCGACAATACTCGCGCTGCGCCCAACATATTGCCATCACCACCCACAACAATGGCTAAATCAGCCTGCTCACCTAAATCGTTAATGCTCACCAAGTTGAGATTATCAATCTGCAGTTGTTGGCCGGTGAGTTCTTCTACCAATACGGTATAAGATTGATCCGCCAGCCAATGAAATAGGGCAGTAAGTGTGTTGTTGGCACCTTCATGATGAGGTTTGCCAATTAAACCAATGGTAGAGAAAACTTGAGTCATAATGTGTTGATTTAACATTGTGTTACCGATGATTATAACGTGTGCTTTTAGTACTCAGCCAGTTTTATCGTGAGTATCACTTGAAAGCGGCTGTTTGATCCCCATAATATGCAACAGATTAGAGTTATTTGTGAAGAATTACGGAGACCCTGCATGAGCAGTGAGCAAAATAAAGCGCAGCCTGAAGAAGTTGTAGTAGAAAATGAAGTAGAACAGCAAGTTGACGCGATTGAAGCTGAGTTAGAGGCGGCCGCTGAGCAAGCTGAACCTGCAGCTGAAGAAATTAGCGTGGCGGAGCTATTAGAGCGCCTAGCCACTGCAGAGCAAACCGTTGCCGATCAAAAAGACGGTGTAGTACGCGCTAAAGCTGAAATGGAAAATATTCGTCGTCGTTCAGCACAAGAAGTAGAAAAAGCGCGCAAGTTCGCTTTAGAGAAGTTTGCAAACGAGTTGCTACCGGTTATCGACAACATGGAAATGGCTTTGCAACATGCCAACCGTGAAGACGAAGCGCTAGCATCAATGATTGAAGGTGTTGAGTTAACCCTAAAAACACTGATCGATGCAGTGAAAAAGTTCGGCATCGAGGTTGTTGCACCGCAAGACCAAGCCTTTGATCCAGAAAAGCATCAAGCAATGGGTATGCAAGAAGTAGAAGGTGTTGCGCCAAATACGGTAGTTGCAGTGTTACAAAAAGGCTACGAATTAAATGGTCGCTTATTGCGTCCAGCAATGGTGATGATTTCTAAAGCGGCATCAGTAGATACCAGCGCTTAGTTAACACATTATTCTTAAAGGGCCGATCGGCCCTTTTTTTGTGCCGCAAATTTGGTTTGCAATGTACAGCTTGCCAGACAGGCTTAAGGCGCAGAATTGTTGCTGTTTTGTTTGAAATCTTTGACCTAGTTAGTTTGCTTATGCCATTGTTAAGTTATGAATAAAAATTATTCGTATTGACCAAAGGGTGAGCAAAGCGAGCAAATGGAACAGTTAGAGATTTTCGATATTCCCAATCCGTGTCGCGGAATTTGCCAAACCAATAGCCGCGGTTTGTGCATGGGATGTTTTCGAAATCGCGACGAACGCTTTGCTTGGCAAACGCTTCAGCCTGCCGAACAACAAAACATATTACGCTTAACGAAACAGCGTCGAATGCGTTTTATTAGGTTACAACGTAAGAAACTGGCCGAGCAACAACAGCAAACTCCCCCGCAAACCGAACTGCCTTTTTAGTAAGTTATTACTGCGTTAAACAGTGGCAGATGCCTTTCACATCGGGCAATATATGCATCCAGAGATATGGATGTGTTGTTATTTAGAGGTCCTATGAGTGATTTAAATCAGCTAATCAGCAATAACCGTAGCTGGGCGAAAAATATAAAAGAGCAAAACCCTACCTTTTTCTGTGATTTGTCTGAACAGCAAAATCCTGAATTCTTGTGGATTGGCTGCAGCGATAGCCGAGTACCCGCTAACCAGATCGCTGGCCTACCACCCGGTGAAGTATTTGTTCATCGTAATATTGCCAATGTTGTAGTACATACCGATTTAAACTGTTTGTCGGTCATTCAATACGCGGTAGACGTACTTAAAGTTAAGCACATTATTGTTACCGGCCATTACGGTTGTGGGGGCGTGTTAGCGTCTATGGAAGATAAGCAGTTTGGCCTTATTGATAACTGGTTACGCCATCTTAAAGATGTTTATCGCTATCACGAGCAAGAACTGGAAGCCATAGCAGACAAACAGCAGCGTGCTGATCGTTTGTGTGAGCTTAATGTGATGGAGCAAGTTAAAAACGTATCGCAAACCTCTATCGTGCAAAATGCGTGGCGCAATGGCCAAGAGCTATCGGTACATGGTTGCATCTATTCGATTCAAAACGGCATTCTTAATACATTGGACATTTCACGAACCGGACTAGAATAAATGTTGTAATGACATATTGCAGACATAAAAAAACGCGGCTAATGCCGCGTTTTTATTGCGAGTTAACTTAAGCTTTTTCGGCCTTAGTTAACGGCGTTTCTACTTCGAATGGTAAGTGAACTTCTTCTTCCGACAAACCTGCTTTAGGGTTGTTGTAAGTCTCTAAGTTCAAATCGCCTTCAGATTTAGCTACAGCCACTGTTACCATACTGTCGCCAGTAATGTTTACTGCGGTACGCACCATATCTAATAATCGATCCACACCAATAATTAAGGCAATACCTTCAACTGGCAGTCCTACTTGCTGCAAAACCATGGCTAGGGTAATTAAACCTACACCTGGTACACCCGCTGTGCCTACAGAGGCTAAGGTGGCGGTTACAATCACCATTAAGAAGTTTCCGGCGGTTAAATCGATGCCGTAAACCGTTGCAATGAAGATAGTCGCCACACCTTGCATAATAGAGGTGCCGTCCATATTAATGGTAGCGCCTAATGGCACGGTGAAAGAAGCGGTAGAGTTACGAACGCCTAATTTATGGGTCGCCGTTTCCATGGTCACAGGAATAGTGGCATTTGAAGAGGCTGTACTAAATGCAAAAACAATAGCTTCACGCATTTTCTTGATGAACAAGATAGGGTTTAAACCGGTTAATGCTTTTAACAAGGCTGGATAAACCACTAGGGCATGTAGCAACAGAACCACTAATACCACCATAAAGTAGCTCAGCAAGCTCGCAATCGCGTCAAAGCCAATTTCAAAGAACAGTTTTGCCAATAGGGCAAATACGCCATAAGGGGCAAGGTTCATTAAAATGGTCACTAACTTCATGATGACGACATTAAAGTCTTCAAAGTGTTTACCAATGCGTTTTCCTGGCTCACCAGAAATAGCGATGGCGATACCAAATAGCAATGCAAATACAATAATTTGTAGCATGTTGCCCTGTGCCATTGAAGCAATAGGGTTATCTGGGAACATGTCGATAATGACTTGGCTAATGCTTGGTGCTTCTTTAGCAACAAAAGCGGCTTCGGTGGTTAACTCAATGCCTGTTCCTGGGCGAACCAGCAGCGCAACTGCCATAGCTAAAGAAATTGCAATGGCAGTCGTCGCCAAATACAACAATACGGTTTTACCACCAAGGCGGCCTAAGCGAGCAGTATCTTTCATCGACGATACGCCGCACACTAAAGATACAAATACCAGTGGAACCACTAGCATTTTTAAGCTGGCTACAAAGATAGAGCCTGTGATGTTTAGGATGCCATCAACGATGTAATCTTTGACTAAGATAGACTCAGCAAAAAAGGTTTGTAAGAAAACCCCTAAGCCAATACCGGCAACCATGCCGATAAGTATTTTGTGAGTAAGACTCAGTTTTGAATCGTTTTTCATTTCCCTTCTCTCTATTTTTTACACAGAGTATTCATCTGTATATAACTTAAAGTTGGGCGCATAGTATCACAGGTTATAAAAATAGCCATTTATAGCACTGCTAGCTTGGTTGTCGGTGAATTTGTGTGCTGAATCTGTGATCTTCTGCTCAATCAGTAATCAAATGTAATTTTATTTTCCTTGTTCATCTTTAGTCATTTTTTTTTAGCTTTTCCCTTGAAAAGTTTTTTGCTGCCCCCACTTACTTTCTCAACAACGAAATAATAGTTACAACAGAATTTGGAGAACACCATCATGGGTAGAATTATTGGTATCGATTTAGGAACCACTAACTCTTGTGTTGCAGTATTAGACGGCGATACCCCTAAAGTAATTGAGAACGCAGAAGGCGATCGCACAACACCGTCGATCATTGCGTTCACAGACGACGGCGAAACATTAGTAGGCCAGCCTGCTAAGCGCCAAGCAGTGACTAACCCTAAAAACACCGTTTTTGCTATTAAGCGTTTAATCGGTCGTCGTTTTACTGATGACGAAGTTCAACGTGATATCGAAATCATGCCATTCAACATTGTTAATGCTGATAATGGTGACGCATGGGTTGAAGCAAAAGGTGAGAAGAAAGCACCGCCACAAATCTCTGCAGAAGTTTTGAAAAAAATGAAGAAAACTGCAGAAGACTATTTAGGTGAAGCGGTAACTGAAGCAGTAATTACTGTTCCTGCTTACTTCAACGATTCACAGCGTCAAGCAACTAAAGATGCTGGTCGTATTGCGGGCCTAGACGTTAAACGTATTATTAACGAACCAACTGCTGCAGCATTTGCTTACGGCGTTAACTCAGTTAAAGGCGACAACGTTGTTGCTGTATACGACTTAGGTGGTGGTACATTCGATATCTCTATCATCGAGATTGACGAAGTAGACGGCGAGAAAACCTTCGAAGTATTAGCAACCAATGGTGATACTCACCTAGGTGGTGAAGACTTTGATAACCGCTTAATCAACTACTTAGTAGAAGAATTTAAGAAAGACCAAGGTTTTGACCTTAAGCAAGATCCATTAGCGATGCAGCGCTTAAAAGAAGCGGCTGAGAAAGCAAAATGTGAACTTTCTTCTGCACAGCAAACAGATGTAAACCTACCTTATATTACTGCTGATGCTTCAGGTCCTAAGCACCTTAACATCAAAGTAACTCGCGCTAAGCTTGAGTCTTTGGTTGAAGAACTAGTACAACGTTCTTTAGAGCCGTTACGCATTGCTCTACAAGATGCTGATCTTTCAGTTGGCGACATCAACGATGTAATTCTTGTTGGTGGTCAGACTCGTATGCCTCTAGTACAGAGCGCAGTAACAGAGTTCTTCGGTAAAGAGCCGCGTAAAGACGTTAACCCTGATGAAGCAGTAGCCATGGGCGCAGCTATTCAAGGTGCGGTACTTTCTGGTGATAAAACCGACGTACTACTACTAGACGTTACTCCACTGTCTCTAGGTATTGAGACGATGGGCGGCGTAATGACTCGCGTAGTAGAAAAGAACACCACCATCCCAACTAAGGGTTCACAGGTATTCTCAACCGCAGACGATAACCAAAGTGCTGTAACAGTTCATGTAATTCAAGGTGAGCGTAAGCGTGCTGCAGACAACAAATCTTTAGGTCAATTTAACCTAGAAGGTATTCGTCCTGCACAGCGTGGCGTACCACAAATTGAAGTAACCTTCGATTTGGATGCCGACGGTATCTTACACGTATCTGCTAAAGACAAAGATACAGCTAAAGAACAGAAAATTACCATTCAAGCGTCTTCTGGTTTGTCTGACGACGAAATCAACAAGATGGTGAACGAAGCTGAAGCTAACGCTGAAGAAGATAAAAAATTCGAAGAACTCGTTCAAGCACGTAACCAAGCTGATGCACTTGTACACGGTACCCGTAAGCAAGTTGAAGAAGCTGGCGAAGCCCTTCCTGCTGAAGACAAAGAGAAGATTGACGCTGCAGTAACTGAACTAGAAGCTGCTAGCAAAGGCGAAGATAAAGCTGAGATTGAAGCAAAAACTCAAGCCCTTATCGAAGCTTCTCAAAAGCTAATGGAAGTGGCTCAACAACAAGCCCAAGCTAATGCAGGCGAAGCTGATGCTGAGCAAGCTGCACCAGCTCAAGATGACGTTGTTGATGCTGAGTTCGAAGAAGTGAAAGACGACAAAAAATAATTTGTCTTAAACACTTTTAGTAAGTTAATAACGGGCGTTGTGAGAACAACGCCCGTACGTCTATCAAAGCCAATACTTTCAACGAGTTTCGTTGTAAGAAAGTAGAACACCCATTATGTCAAAACGCGATTATTATGAAGTTCTTGGTCTAGGCAAAGATGCCGGCGAGCGAGAAATTAAAAAAGCCTACAAACGTTTGGCGATGAAATTTCACCCCGATAGAACCAAGGGTGATAAAGCTTCTGAAGAAAAATTTAAAGAAGTAAAAGAAGCCTACGAGGTTCTGAATAACCCTCAGAAGAAAGAAGCTTACGATCATTACGGCCACGCAGGGGTTGATCCTAACCGCGGAGCCGGTGGTTTTGGTGGCGGACAGGGCGACTTTGGTGATGCGTTTGGCGACATCTTTGGTGATATCTTCGGCGGTGGACGTGGAGGCGGCGGCGGTCGACGCCAACCTCAACGTGGTTCTGATCTTCGTTACAACCTAGAGTTGAGCTTAGAGCAAGCCGTTAAAGGCGTTAAAAAAGAAATTCGCGTTCCTACTTTAGTGCACTGTGAGCAGTGTAACGGTAGTGGCGCTAAAAAAGGCTCAACGCCAAAAACTTGTGGAACTTGTCATGGCCAAGGCCAAGTACAAATGCGCCAAGGGTTCTTTGCGGTTCAGCAAGCTTGTCCTACCTGTAAAGGTAAAGGTTCAATCATTTCAGATCCTTGCCATAAGTGTCATGGCGAAGGTCGTTACGAGCGCGCTAAAACCTTATCGGTTAGCATCCCAGCTGGCGTAGATACTGGTGATCGTGTTCGCTTATCGGGTGAAGGCGAAGCTGGTGAGAGCGGGGCTCCTGCCGGTGATTTATATGTACAAGTGCATGTAAAAGAACACCCAATCTTCAAGCGTGAAGAAAACAATCTTTACTGTGAAGTGCCAATTAGCTTTACCTTAGCAGCATTAGGTGGCGAGATTGAAGTGCCTACCTTAGATGGTCGAGTGAGCTTAAAAGTACCAAACGAAACCCAAACTGGCCGCATGTTTAGAATGCGCGGCAAAGGCGTTAAGTCAGTACGTGGCGGTCCAATTGGTGACTTAATCTGTAAAGTGATTGTTGAAACACCGATTAAGCTCAACGAAACTCAGAAGCAATTGCTTAAAGATTTCGAAGAGAGCTGTGGAGGGTCTGCTGGTAGCAAACATAAACCTAAAGCCGAAGGATTCTTCGACGGGGTTAAAAAGTTTTTTGATGACCTAACCAGTTAATCGATTAACTAAAGAAAAAGCGGCATTAGCCGCTTTTTTTGTGTCTGTTGATTGGCGTATTGCATAGAGCTTAGCCATATCAAAACCCAGTTTAGCTATGTTATTATTCGGTAAAACAATAGGGTAGCTAAATGATAAGCCTAGTATTGGGTGGTATTAGAAGCGGCAAAAGTTCGTGGGCCGAAAAGCAGTTTAGTTCGCTCAACAATAGCAAGCCGGTGTACATCGCTACAGCGATGGCCAGTGATACCGAAATGGCTCAGCGCATTCAGCACCATCAATCCTTAAGAAAAGCGGCATTTGATACTCATGAGTTGGATTTTTCATCCGAGAACTTAAGTGATGTACTGAGCCAGTACGCGATGCAAAATAAGCCTGTGCTGTTGGAATGCATGTCGACTTGGCTGGGTTGGTGGTTATGCACGGATAAAAGTCCGAATGAACAATTACAGGAAATAAAGCTGCAAACCTCGATGTTGCTGGTTTGTCTTGAGCAGTTTTCTAGTGACTTAGTGATTGTGAGTAACGAAGTCGGCCTAGGTTTAGTTTCTGATAACCCCATGGCGAGAATGTTTGCTGATGAATTAGGGCGTTTAAATCAAGCTTTAGCTGCAAAAGCCCACAAGGTTGTATTAATTAGCGCTGGATTGCCGCTAATATTAAAGGATACGCAGGCCTAAAGGTTTGCTTAGAATGGAAGTCCATACATGAATAAAATGCTAAAAACAGCGGTTGTCACCGTTTCGCTAGCGGCTTTACTGAGTTGCTCTGCTTCTCCAACGGGGCGTAAGCGGGTATTGCTTTATGATGATTCGAAGATGAGTGCGTTAGGCGCTCAGTCTTTTGATGAAATTAAAAAGCAAGAAAAGATCTATAACGACAAAGCAACCAACGACTACGTGGCGTGTGTATCTAACGCGGTAACCGCAGAAATTCCTGGTCACTATGGTGATGAAGACTGGGAAGTGGTGGTATTTGATTCCGAACAAGTGAACGCGTTTGCTTTGCCAGGAGCCCATATTGGTGTGTATACCGGGTTGATTCAAGTGGCAGAAACACCGGATCAGCTGGCCACGGTGATTGGTCACGAAATTGCCCACGTATTGGCAGAGCACAGTAACGAGCGATTATCACAAAACCAAATCGCCGGTATTGGCACCGCTGTTGCTGCTGTAGCCATTGGGGTGAGCGATGACGTTAAACACAAAGGCGCAGCCATGGCAGCTTTGGGTTTAGGTGTTCAATATGGCGTATTATTGCCCTATGGTCGAACTCAGGAGAGTGAAGCCGACGTAATGGGTTTAGACTTAATGGCTAGTGCAGGATTTGATCCGCAAGCCAGTGTGGCCTTATGGCAGAACATGGCGAAAGCCGGTGGTGGTTCGGTTCCCGAGTTTTTGTCTACCCACCCTTCAAATAAAACCCGTATCGCCGACTTAGAAGCACGAATGTCGCGTGCTACGCAATTAGAAAAGCAAGCTATCGCCCAGGGGAAAGTGCCCCAGTGTAAACGCCCGGCAAGTTTTGATATAGACAGCGAAAAGTCAGATGCCGATAAAACTAGCAACGCAGAGTGATATTGAAAACATCTGCCTGGTTCAGCGGAAAAGCTGGCAGCATGTTTACTCACCGCAACTAGTAAAAAAAATGTTCAAAGTGTTGCCCTCCAGTTTGCACCAAAAGCTTTGGCAGCAACGAGTAAGCAATGACAATAACCAAGTGTGGGTGCTAAAAAATCCACAACTAGAAGGGTTGTTAATGCTAGAGAAACAAGCTGACGAAACAGAGCTAGCGGCGCTATACCTTTTGCCTAAAACGATTGGCAAGGGTTGGGGGCGGGCAATGCTTAAACACGCTTGTCAGCAGGCGAATGTGAAGCGGTTACATTGTTGGGTGATGCAAGATAACGAGCATGCCGAGGGCTTTTACCGCCATTTAGGTTTTACCTTTGACGGAGAGCTTCGTAAAGTGGCGTTTTCTGGTAGTGATTTTGTGCAAAAAAAGGCGCATTTAGCCACTGATTCGCGGTTTTTCTAGCCACTTTATGTTAACCTTTTGGCTCTTTTTATTGATTAGATTTAAGAGTTGAAATGAGCGATAAATATCAAGGCGCAGCAGCGCAAGCAAGTTACGGTTACGGCCTTCAAATTGGCGAGCAAATTGAGCGCGCAGCATTCGACGGATTAGAGCTAAATGCCATGTTAGATGGTATTCGTGATGTGATGAGTGGTGCTCAACCACAACTTGACGAAGCAGTAATTGGTGCGGCTTTCCAAGAAATCACTAAAGATATCGAAGCTAAAAAAGCTGAGCAGCATAAAGAAGCAATGGCTGAAGGCGAAACTTTTCTAGCTGAAAATGGTTCACGTCCTGAAATCAACAAAACTGAAACGGGTCTTCAGTACGAAGTACTTGTTGAAGGCGAAGGCGAAACTCCAAGCGCTAGCAGTAAAGTACAAGTTCACTATGAAGGTACTTTAATTTCTGGTGAAGTATTTGATAGCTCAGTTCAGCGTGGTCAACCTGCAGAGTTCCCTGTGAACGGCGTAATCAAAGGCTGGACCGAAGCACTACAACGCATGAAAGTGGGTGACAAGTGGAAACTTTACATCCCTCAAGAGCTAGCATATGGCTCACAAGGTGCTGGCGCGGCAATTCCTCCGTTTGCAGCATTAGTATTTGAAGTTGAGTTATTAGCTATTCTTGGCTAATAGCTATAAACCTTCTTAAAGAACCGGCCATTGGCCGGTTTTTTTGTATAGAATGACCCACCTGAATTACTCTACATTTTTCAATACACTCTCAATGATTGATTGAGCGCTGCCATCTTTAAGCATCTGTTTAAATACCTCATCGAGTTTTGCCGCTAGTTCGACATGATCTTTATGTACATAATGATAGAGCTTTAATTGGTCAACAGGTGGTTCAACTAAGCTAACATTGTTGAGCTTAAGCGCCTTTATACGCTTTAGGCCTAACCAGCGTTCTTCTACCACTAGGTCTGCTCTACCTATACTCATAAATCTTAAGGCTGAATCTAAGTCTTGAAGTTGGTTAGTTTTGGGAAAACCTAAGGTGGCTATTTCAGCTGCCTTTAAACTACTGCGATAAGCAATGCTGTAGGGTTTTAAGCTCTCATATCCTTCCACTTTTAGATCACTTAAACGAGTAAAAACCACATTCTCTGAGCTTAAGTAACTGGTAGGAATTTGAATTAAATTGGCGTACTTAGTCTGTAAATTGTCGATACGAAACATCTCCGCATCGTACACGCCGCTATTGGTTGCCTCCAAGGCGTTTGCGCTGGGTAATAACTCAAATACAACGCGTTCTCCCGCGCGGTAATATGCTTCAATTAATAAAGCTTGCCCCATTTCTGCGAGCGGCCCGCTAATCACTTGGGTTGTACGGTACGTTTTAGCGGATAGGGTGGGTGATAACATCAAGCAAAACAACAAATAGAATACAAGGTTCTTCATATTTCTTAACTTGTTTTAATACAATTCGTAGATTATAGAGACGAAAAACAAAATAGTCGAACACCTAAATAGCGGGTTATTTCCTTATGAATCGTTATGACTTGGGGTTTTGTCTCTCACTCGAAAACACTGATAAGTAACGGTATAGCCTTACGTACTATCTCTATTCTTGTGCGCCAAAGTTGTGCGACGGTGGTCTAAGTTAGTGAATTCATTGAAAAAATATAAATACCACTTAAGGGGTATAAATAATTTTAAGTTGATGATTTATAGCGTTAAAAAAATGTGATCTAGATCTTGGCACGTGATTGGCTACCTACTAAGTATTAACACCTTATGATTACTTCAAACTAGGTACTTAGGAGCAGGGATGCAAAAATTAATCACAGTTAACTTACAACAAATTATTAAAACAACCATTGCTACAGCTGTGCTCTCGGCCAGTGTTATTGGCTTTACTCATGCCGAAGTGGGAGAGCCTGAAAAAGAAGATTTAAAATTTGGTTTTATTAAGTTAACCGACATGGCGCCGTTAGCGGTAGCTTATGAGAAAGGCTACTTCGAAGACGAAGGCCTTTATGTTCAGCTAGAAGCACAAGCGAACTGGAAGGTTTTATTAGATAGGGTGATTACCGGTGAGCTAGATGGTGCTCATATGCTAGCGGGTCAGCCACTAGGTGCAACCATTGGTTTTGGTACTAAAGCCGACATTATTACAGCCTTCAGCATGGATTTAAACGGTAACGCGATTACTGTATCAAACGATATCTGGGCGCAAATGAAACCACATGTGCCTCATGAAGGCGGCAAGCCCGTTCACCCGATTAAAGCCGACGCGCTAAAGCCGGTTGTTGATAGTTACATTGAGCAAGGCAAGCCGTTCAATATGGGCATGGTGTTTCCAGTGTCTACCCACAACTACGAACTACGTTATTGGTTAGCGGCTGGCGGTATTCACCCTGGTTATTATGCGCCACATAAAGGTGATACCTCAGGCAAAATTGACGCAGATGCCCTGTTGTCGGTGACACCTCCACCGCAAATGCCATCTACTATGGAAGCCGGAACTATTTACGGTTACTGCGTGGGCGAACCTTGGAACCAACAAGCAGTATTTAAAGGCATTGGTGTACCGGTTGTTACCGATTACGAGATTTGGAAAAATAACCCAGAAAAAGTATTTGGGGTGAGTCAAGGCTGGGCTGATGAATACCCAAATACTCACATTCGGGTCGTTAAAGCGATGATTCGCGCCGCTAAGTGGTTAGACGAAGAGAACAACAAGAACCGTCCAGAAGCTGTGAAAATTTTGTCTAAAAGCCAATACGTGGGTGCCGATTACGACGTTATTGCTAACAGCATGACCGGTACTTTTGAGTACGAAAAAGGCGACAAACGTGAAGTGCCAGACTTTAACGTATTCTTCCGCTACAACGCGACTTACCCTTACTACAGCGATGCAATTTGGTATTTAACGCAAATGCGTCGTTGGGGACAAATTTCAGATAACAAACCAGATTCTTGGTACATGGATATTGCCAAAAAGGTTTACCGTCCAGACATTTACGCGACAGCGGCAAAAGAGCTGATTGCTGATGGTGTTATTGATGCCTCAGAGTTTCCTAACTTCCAAACTGAGACTGGTTTTAAACCACCGCAAACACACTTCATTGACAATATTGTATATGACGGCTCAAAACCAAATGCCTACTTAGATAAGTTCGACATTGGTTTGAAAAAAGACGACAAGATCTAAGCCATATCATTATTGAGAGCGGCCGGGCTTAGTGCCCGGCATCGAGATTCGCAAAAGGAGTTGTAGTGATGAAAGATAAATTAATTCACTCTCTAGAAACAGTAGGTTTGAGCCCTGTAGTACCCATGGTGCGTTTGGCCAGCGGTGAAAACCCAAAGCAGCAATTAAGTGAAATTTTTGAGCGTATTGGATTGCCTATTCTGGCGATTGCTTTGTTCTTACTGCTTTGGAGTGTATCGGCAGCTAAGGTGCAAACCAGTTTAGGGACCTTACCCGGCCCTTCGCAAGTGTGGCAGCAGTATCAGGGCTTGGTGGTTGAACACCAAGAAGAGCGGTTAAAAGAAGAGGCTTTTTATCAACGCCAAGAAGTGCGTAATGAAAAAAAATTAGCCAAGAACCCCGATGCTAAAATAAAGGTTCGTCCTTATACCGGAAAAGAAACCTTTTTTGACCAAATTCTTACCAGCTTATTTACCGTGTTTACCGGCTTTATTTTAGCGAGCATTATCGCCATTCCTATTGGTGTAGCATGCGGTTTAAACAAAAAGCTTTACGGGGCAATTAGCCCGATTATTCAAATATTAAAACCAGTATCACCGCTCGCTTGGTTGCCTATTGTGACCATGGTGGTGAGCGCGGTATATGTGAGTAACGACCCGATGTTTTCTAAGTCATTTGTTACCTCAGCTATCACCGTAACGCTATGTTCGTTATGGCCTACTTTAATCAATACGGCCACAGGTGTTGCCTCTATTGATAAAGATTGGTTAAACGTGGGCCGCGTGATTCAGCTGCACTGGAGCAAACAAGTCTTCAAAATTGCGATTCCAGCTTCGTTGCCAATGATCTTCACTGGATTACGTATCTCCTTGGGTATTGGTTGGATGGTATTGATTGCCGCTGAAATGCTGGCACAAAACCCCGGTTTGGGTAAGTTTGTTTGGGACGAATTCCAAAATGGTAGCTCCAACTCTTTAGGCCGCATTATGGTGGCTGTAGTAGTGATTGGATTAATTGGCTATGTGCTTGATTGGTTGATGGTAAGCCTGCAAAAAATAATCTCTCATTCAAGCCCAGAAAGTGCACGTTAGGATAAGGAAATAACTATGTCACAGTATTTACAAATCGATCATGTAAGCATTGATTTCCCCACCAAAAACGGGCCTTTTAGAGCACTAGATGGTGTAGATCTAAAAATAGCCAAGGGTGAGTTTGTATCGCTGATTGGCCACTCTGGTTGTGGTAAGTCGACGGTACTTAACATTGTGGCAGGGTTGTATAACGCCACTGAAGGCGGCGTTGTTTTGGAGGGCAAAGAAGTTTACCAACCTGGCCCCGACCGCGCGGTAGTGTTTCAAAACCACTCTTTATTACCTTGGTTAACCGCTTATCAAAATGTTGAGTTGGCGGTAAAAGAAGTCTTTAAAGGGCAAAAGTCTAAAGCTGAAATGAAAGAGTGGATTGAGCACAATTTAGAGCTTGTGCATATGACTCATGCGAAAGACAAAAGACCAGATGAGATCTCTGGCGGTATGAAGCAGCGGGTTGGTATTGCACGGGCTTTAGCAATGCAACCTAAAGTGCTGTTAATGGATGAACCTTTTGGTGCCTTAGACGCCTTAACTCGGGCTCACCTGCAAGATTCTTTAATGGAGATCCAGCAAGAGCTTAACAACACCGTTATTATGATTACTCACGATGTAGATGAAGCCGTTTTGCTATCAGATAAAATCGTTATGATGACCAATGGACCTGCTGCCACCATTGGTGAAGTATTAGATGTAAAACTAGCACGTCCGCGCGATAGGGTGGCCTTAGCCGATGATGCAGAATATAACCATTACCGTTCACAAGTGCTTAAATTCTTGTATGAGCGCCAGCGTAATCCCGCTCAGGCGAGTGAAAAAGTTAAACCTAAACTGGTTAAATCAGGCGAGGCAGCGTAAGCATTGCTCGCATTTTAAATAACTAAAAGGCCACGTTAACAGTGGCCTTTTTGTCAATGCGGAGTCAAAGCTGGCAAGACTGCCTATAGCGTAATTCACTAGAAGATTATGTGTTTCTAGCCACTCTTCGCCTAACTCTTGGCTAAGCCTCGTTTTATATAGCTTGCTTTGTTATAGTCGAGCACAATCTCGGTATCAGTAGCGGTTTAAAAGGAGAATAGTTATGTCGCCAGTAAGAGTAGCGATTGTTGGATGTAATGGACGAATGGGCAAAAATTTACTGGAAGCAGTAAATGAAAGTTCAGCCACCACTTTAGGCGCCGCCACAGAGCGCCCTGGCTCTAGTTTAATTGGTGTTGATGCTGGTGAGTTGGCTGGTTTAGGTAAACTCGACATCGCTATCGTGGACAGTATTGAACAAGCTAAAGACAACATTGACGTTATCATCGATTTTACCGCACCCGTCGTTACACTCGCACACCTTGCTTGGGCCCGAGAAAATGGTAAGAAAATGGTTATTGGCACGACCGGTTTTAGTGACGCACAAAAACAAGAATTAGCTGATGCCGCTGAAGATATCGCGATTATGTTTGCGCCTAACATGAGTGTTGGAGTGAATTTAGTATTTAAGCTGCTAGAAGTTGCTGCCAAAGTGATGGGTGATTACACCGATATTGAGATTATTGAAGGTCATCATCGCCATAAAGTTGATGCTCCTTCTGGGACCGCTCTAGGCATGGGCGAAGCGATTGCAGATACACTTGGCCGAGATTTAAAGAAAGTTGCAGTATATGGCCGAGAAGGTATTACCGGTGAGCGCGACAGAGAAACAATTGGGTTTGCGACTATTCGCGCTGGTGATTTAGTGGGCGAGCATACTGCCATGTTTGCCGATATTGGCGAACGTGTAGAAATAACCCATAAAGCCTCTAGCAGAATGACTTTTGCTAATGGTGCCGTAAGAGCTGCCGTTTGGTTACAAGATAAACCTAAGGGTTTGTTTAACATGCGAGACGTATTGGATTTAAACGACTAATTGATACTCGTTCTTCCGCTTATTAAATAACGCCGCTATGCGGCGTTTTTTTATTTCTAACTTAATTCCACATAGTATTTTATTCGGCTAAACATCTTGAAAGCGTTATCAAGGGTTTTTATGAAACCGTTTTCAAGAATTATGTTCTTTGAGCAGTCTCACAAAGCCTATAAAAAACACTGCTATGTAACATTGTGTTACCCAAAGTTACGTTGTCGTCACAGTCCTTTTTTGCCCGAAATCCTACCTTATGTGCATCTCGTCCAATGGAAGGCGAGAGCAAAAAAAAATTTACACATAAAAACATTAATTTGCTGAATATCGGTTCAGTAATAGGAAAGGAAAGGCTGACATGGATATAAAAATTAGTAAGCTAGCAAGGCTTACCATGCCCGTTCTAGCAACAGCATTACTTGCAGCATGTGGAAGTGATGACGACACCACACCTGGTGGCGGTGGCGTTATTGATGGCTTGCACCCAGCAGGGGAAAACGAAGTTGTCATTTACTACAAGCGCGACGAAGCTCATGCCAAGGTTGATGAGTCTGCATATGAAGGTTGGGGCTTACACTTATGGAATGGTGAAGGCTGTACCAGCACAGATTTAGCAGGTATGGGAATTGCTGATGGTGGCACTGACTGGGCTTCGCCAATGATGGCTACCGGTATCAGTGAAACCTACGGTGCGTATTATGTACTAAAAGTAGACGCTGGCGCATCGGATCCACATGAGTGTATGAACTTCATTTTACATAGTGGTGATGATCGCGGCTTTGGCAGTAGCAACTTGAAGGTTGAGCTGACTAAATTAGACGCAGATAAAGGCATATTTGGTTTCCATGGTAGCAGCGAGCTATTCTATGCTCCAATCGCGGAACGTCCAGTTGCCATTGATGGTGCTAAAGCTCACTGGGTAGATGCTGGCACTATCGCTTGGGAATCTGCTGGTAGTGCAACTCAATTAGAGCTCCGCTATGACCCTGCAAATGGCATAGAGATGGACCCTGATACTAAAGAGGTAACAGGCGGTACTGCGGTTGCTTTATCAGCTGGAACTCTAACAGACGATGCTAAAGCACGTTTCCCTCACTTATCTGGTTTATCAGCAGCAGCCATTGAAGTAGATGATGCAACCCTTAAAGCTATTCTGAAAAGCCAAATCGTAGTAGTAGCGATGGACGCAGAAGGCGTTGCAACGGCAGCTACACAAGTTCAAAAACCAGGTGTAATTGACGAAGTATTCGTGAAAGGTGATGGTGGTGCATTAGCTGCTGAGCTTGGTGCGGTAGTTAGCGGTGATGACGTAAGCTTTAAAGTTTGGGCGCCTACGGCTCAAAGCGTTAAATTGTACATGTACAATGAAGACATGACTTCAGCTGGTGAAGCTGTAACGATGACTGAAGCTGCAAACGGTGTTTGGTCTGCTGACCAATCTGGTGTTGTGGGTAAATACTATCGTTACGAAGTAACGGTATATCACCCAACGACGAAGAAAATTGAAACACGTATGGTTACAGACCCATACTCATTAGCACTTTCAACTAACTCATTGTATTCATTAGTTGTTGACTTAGATGCTACAGAACTCAAACCTGCTGATTGGGACAATTATACTCGCCCAGAAATGGCTGAAGATGTTGACCATGTATTATACGAGTCTCATTTACGCGACTTTAGTGTAAGCGATACCCAAGGTACTGCCGCTAATAACGGCAAATACTTAGCGTTAACCGAATCTGAACGTGAGTCAGTGACTCACCTACAAGCGCTTAAAGATGCCGGATTAACAACCTTACATATTCTTCCTGCTTTCGATATAGCAACAGTTGATGAAGAAAATGCCATCGACATCGATGCACCATTAGCTGATCTATGTGCAGCGATTGAGAAAACAGATGACTACTGCGCAAGCGCTTCCGGCACTATTGAAGCCAAGTTAGAAAGCTTTGACCCTGCTACTGGTGACGCGCAATCGTTAATGAACGACCTACGTGGCCTTGATAGCTTTAACTGGGGCTACGACCCGTTCCATTACACCGTTCCTGAAGGAAGTTACGCTTCTGATGCTGAAGGCACTACCCGTATTTTAGAGTTCCGTGAAATGGTTAGAGCCACTCATGGCATGGGTCTTAAAATTGTTATGGATGTTGTATATAACCATACCAATGCTTCTGGCGTTAATGACAAGTCTGTTTTAGATAAAATTGTCCCAGGATACTACCACCGTCGTGACGCAAACACCGGTGGAGTGGAGCAGTCAACTTGTTGTGATAACACCGCTACTGAAAACCTAATGATGGGTAAACTGATGACCGATTCATTAGTTACTTGGTCAGAGGCTTACAAAGTAGATGGTTTCCGCTTTGATTTAATGGGGCACCAACCAAAAGATTTGATGGTTGATTCTCTAGAAGCTGTTCGCGTAGTAGACCCTGATACATTGTTCTACGGCGAAGGTTGGGATTTTGGTGAAGTAGCCAATAACGCTCGTTTTGAACAAGCTACACAGTGGAACATGGCTGGTACTGAGATTGGTACTTTCTCTGACCGTTTACGTGATGCTGTTCGTGGTGGTAGCCCATTTGATAGCGGTGAAGGTATTCGTAAAACTCAAGGTTTTGGTAATGCTGATACCTTAAATGATCTTAATACAGATGCTGAAGCTTACCGTGTAGACGCCCTTCATAATCAAGACTTAATCCGTGTTGGTATGGCAGGTAACTTGCAAAAATTCATTTTACTTGACTCGAAAGGCAATACTAAACGAGGCCAAGATGTTAACTATAACGGTGCTCCTGCTGGTTATACCTTAATCCCATCAGAGAATATCTCTTATGTGTCTAAGCACGATAACCAGACTTTGTGGGATAACAACGCGTATAAAGCATCTACTGGTACCTCACCTGCAGACCGCTCGCGTATGCAAGCCGTTAGCTTATCAACGGTGATGTTTGGCCAAGGTATTCCGTTTGTTCACATGGGTTCTGAATTACTGCGCTCTAAGTCTATGCAGCGTGATAGTTACGATTCAGGCGATTGGTTTAACCGTGTAAGGTTTGACGGTTCAGACAATAACTGGAATGTGGGTCTTCCTCGTGCGGACAAAGATGGCGATAACTGGGATCTAATTAAGACTATTATTGCTGATGATTCAACGAAGCCAGCCGAAGCTGATATTGCGTTAGCTAAAGCTCAATTCTTGGAAATGCTCACTATCCGCTCTAGCAGTGACTTGTTCCGCTTAACTACAGCTGAAGATGTTCAAGCTCGTGTTGACTTCCGCAACGTAGGTGCAGAGCAGGTACAGGGCTTAATTGTTATGTCTATCGATAACGGCACGGGTGCTGGCGACGATTTAGACGCAAACAATGATGCGATTGTAGTGGTTTTAAACGCCACTGATGAAGAGCAAGAGTTTGAAGTAACTGGCGCAACTGGTTTTGAGTTGCATGAGGTTCAACAAGCTTCAGCTGACTCTGTCGTAATGGGCGCAAGCTTTACTGGCGCAAGCTTTACGGTACCTGCTCGTACTACAGCAGTATTTGTTCAACCAAGAGATGGTGCTCGTGGCACAGGTCTTCCTGTAGATACTTCTAACAAAGACTTAAGTGCAATCCCACCATTTGGTGACAACGTGGTTTACCTACGTGGTTACTCAGAGCATTGGGATCTTGATAACGCTCTAGCGTTTGATGCAAATGGTGTTTACAAGATAAGCCTGAACTATGATGGTTCAGCTGCCTTTGCGCCAAACGGTTTGTTGTTCACTAACAACGACACATGGGATAACAAGTACTCTGTGTGTAGTGGTGATGATGAGTTAGCAGTTGATCAAGCACTGACTATTTGTACTGGTGATGCCAATGGCAACATTGCAGCCAACTTTACCGAAGCTGGTATTTACCATATTAGCTTTAATGCTAGCGATGTTAACAACCCAATCGTAACTGTGACTTTTGAAGAAGCTGCCGCTGAATGTACTAATTTACCTGTACAAGAAGGTGGCACTATTTCTGAAGCACATTATGTACGAGGTGACTTAACTGGCTGGGAAGCAGATTCTGCTTACCAAATGTTATACAAAGGCATGGACGGTGACAAAGAAGTCTACCAAGCTGTTGTTGCACACAGTGGCTCAGCACAGTTTAAAATCGCCTCTGGTGACGGAAGCTGGACTAGCCAATACTTTGTAGCCGATGGCGAAGGTGTTCCTGCTGCACTGCAAGCAGAACTTAACTACGACATTACTAAAGGTGATGGTGGTCAAAGCAACAACACAGTGACATTAGAAGATGGAACTTGGTCATTCAAAATGATGATTGATACTTCTGTTGAATCTGGCGTAGCTGGTGACTTCATCATTCAGGAATGTAGTGGTGAATAAGCTCTAAGCTAGAAAGATTATGTGATAATAACCAGCTCTTCGGGGCTGGTTTTTTTATGATCATTTGTCGATTCAATTTTCCAGCTTGTAGCTATGCCAAGAAACCCTATCTTGCTAGGTAAATATGCTTTTTTAAGGCTTATGTCCAAATTCTTTCGTTAGTGCTTTATTTTTATAAGTTTGTATAAAAATTGATAGACCTTTCTGAGTATCTCTTCTATAATCCGCGGAATTTGCCAAATTTTTATCGTATTGGACTAAATTTTAACCTTAGTTCAACTTTGTCGTGTCGACAGTTCTTTGTTAGGAGGTTGCCTTGAGCAAATCAGCGCTGCTGGTATTAGAAGACGGTACCGTGTTCCGTGGAACCGCAATCGGAGCCAATGGTTCCGCCGTTGGAGAAGTCGTTTTTAATACTTCGATGACTGGATACCAAGAAATTTTAACTGACCCCTCATATGCTCGCCAAATAGTCACCCTCACTTACCCACATATTGGTAACTATGGTACGACCCCCGAAGATGAAGAATCGAACGCTATCCATGCTTGTGGTTTAGTGATTCGAGATTTGCCTTTGGTTGCGAGTAACTTCCGTAGTCAACAAAGCTTAAGTGAATACCTAGAGTCGCGTAACGTAGTTGGTATCGCTGACATCGATACCCGCAAGCTAACCCGCATACTTCGAGAAAAGGGCGCGCAAGCTGGTTGTGTAGTAGCGGGTGATGACTTAGATGAGGCTCTAGCCTTGGCTTCTGCTAAAGGATTCCCTGGCCTTAAAGGCATGGATTTAGCTAAAGAAGTTACCACTAAAGAAACCTATACATGGAAGCAAGGTAGCTGGGACTTGGTTGACGGCTTACCGGCCGACAGTGAAGACAGTAAGTTTCACGTGGTTGCTTACGATTTCGGTGTTAAACGTAATATTTTGCGTATGTTAGTGGACCGAGGTTGTAAACTTACGGTTGTTCCTGCACAAACACCAGCTGAAGAAGTACTAGCACTTAAGCCAGATGGTATCTTCTTATCAAACGGACCAGGTGATCCAGAACCATGTGATTATGCCATTGCTGCAGTGAAAACTTTCTTAGAAACTGATATTCCAGTATTCGGTATTTGTTTAGGCCATCAAATTCTTGCTTTAGCCAGTGGCGCTAAAACAGTGAAAATGAAATTTGGTCATCATGGTGGTAACCACCCGGTTAAAGATATTGAACACAACCGGGTAATGATTACTGCGCAAAACCATGGTTTTGCTGTTGATGAAAAGACCTTACCTGAAAACCTTACAATGACTCACTTCTCATTGTTCGACCAGAGCTTACAAGGGATTCATCGCACCGATAAGCCTGCGTTTAGCTTCCAGGGTCACCCTGAAGCGAGCCCTGGTCCGCATGATGCAGCACCATTGTTTGACCATTTCATTGAATTAATCGAGCAGCGCCTTAACGGCCAAGCGTAGGTAGAGAGCAGCAGAACTTATGCCAAAACGTAATGATATAAAAAGCATTTTAATATTGGGCGCAGGCCCAATTGTCATCGGCCAAGCTTGTGAGTTTGATTACTCTGGCGCTCAGGCTTGTAAAGCGCTACGCGAAGAGGGCTACCGAGTTATTTTGGTTAACTCTAACCCCGCTACCATCATGACAGATCCTGAAATGGCCGATGCTACATACATCGAACCTATTCATTGGGAAGTGGTTGAGCGCATTATTGAAAAAGAACGCCCAGACGCCGTATTACCCACTATGGGCGGTCAAACAGCATTAAACTGTGCACTTGAGCTAGAAAGCAAAGGCGTACTAGAAAAATACAATGTTGAAATGATTGGCGCTACCGCTGACGCAATTGATAAAGCCGAAGACCGTAGCCGTTTCGATAAAGCCATGAAAAGTATCGGTTTGGCATGTCCAAATGCCGGTATTGCACACACAATGGAAGAAGCTTACAGCGTATTAGACGAAGTTGGCTTTCCCTGTATTATTCGTCCTTCTTTCACTATGGGTGGCACCGGTGGCGGTATAGCTTATAACAAAGAAGAATTCGATGAAATTTGTACTCGCGGTTTAGATCTTTCGCCAACCAGTGAATTGCTGATTGATGAAAGCTTAATTGGCTGGAAAGAATACGAGATGGAAGTGGTTCGTGATAAAAACGACAACTGCATCATTGTATGTGCCATTGAAAACTTTGACCCTATGGGTGTGCACACTGGTGACTCAATCACAGTAGCACCAGCTCAAACTTTGTCAGATAAAGAATACCAGTTAATGCGTAACGCCTCTTTGGCTGTTTTGCGTGAGATTGGTGTAGAAACTGGCGGTTCAAACGTACAGTTTGGTATTTGTCCTAATACTGGCCGTATGGTGATTATTGAGATGAACCCGCGTGTATCGCGTTCATCTGCGCTTGCTTCTAAAGCTACCGGTTTTCCAATCGCTAAAATTGCTGCGAAGCTGGCTGTTGGTTTCACCCTTGATGAACTGCAAAACGATATTACGGGTGGTCAAACACCTGCATCGTTTGAGCCTTCAATTGATTACGTTGTTACAAAAATTCCTCGCTTTAACTTCGAAAAATTTGCTGGTGCTAACGATCGCTTAACCACGCAAATGAAGTCTGTAGGCGAAGTGATGGCGATTGGTCGTAACCAACAAGAGTCTCTACAAAAAGCCTTACGTGGCTTAGAAGTTGGCGTTGATGGATTTGATCCTATCGTTGACTTAAATGCCCCTGACGCTATTGAAACCATTCGTCACGAACTACAAAACGTAGGGTGTGATCGTATTTGGTACATTGCTGACGCATTCCGTGCCGGCATGAGTGTAGAAGATATCTTTGGCTTAACGAATATCGATCGTTGGTTCTTGGTACAAATCGAAGACATCATATTACTTGAGCAGCAAGTTGCTAAAGATGGCGTTGCTAGTTTAGACGCAGTAATGATGCGTAAACTTAAGCGCAAAGGTTTTGCTGACGCGCGTTTAGCCAAGCTAACGGGCGTGTCTGAAAAAGAGTTGCGTAAACTGCGCCATCGTTTAGAGGTGTTACCCGTTTACAAGCGCGTAGATACCTGTGCTGCAGAATTTGCTACCGATACTGCTTACATGTACTCAACTTACGATGAAGAGTGTGAAGCGAAGCCATCGAATAACAAAAAAATCATGGTGCTAGGCGGCGGTCCTAACCGTATTGGCCAAGGTATTGAGTTTGATTATTGTTGTGTTCACGCGGCACTCGCTATGCGTGAAGACGGTTACGAAACCATTATGGTTAACTGTAACCCAGAGACAGTCTCTACCGATTACGATACCTCAGATCGTTTGTACTTTGAGCCAGTTACGCTGGAAGACGTATTAGAAATTGTACGTGTTGAACAGCCTACGGGCGTTATTGTTCAATACGGTGGTCAAACGCCACTTAAGCTAGCGCGCGAACTAGAAGCGGCTGGTGTACCAATTATTGGTACTTCTCCAGATGCGATTGACCGCGCCGAAGACCGTGAGCGTTTCCAGCTAGCTGTAGACCGCTTGAAGCTTAAACAGCCAGAAAATGACACAGTTACCACTACCGAAGAAGCGGTTATTTCTGCCGAGCGCATCGGTTATCCATTGGTTGTTCGTCCATCTTATGTATTGGGCGGCCGAGCGATGGAAATCGTCTACGACGAAATTGACCTACGCCGTTACTTTAAAGAGGCGGTAAGCGTATCTAATGATTCGCCAGTACTACTTGATAGTTTCTTAAACGATGCTGTTGAAATTGACATTGATGCCATCTGTGATGGTAAAGATGTAGTGATTGGCGGCATTATGGAGCATATCGAGCAAGCAGGTGTTCACTCGGGTGATTCTGCGTGTTCATTACCGGCATATACCTTGAGCCCACAAATTCAAGACCGCATGCGTGAACAAGTTCGCGCGTTAGCTCTTGAGCTTGGTGTAATTGGCTTAATGAATACTCAGTTCGCGGTTAAAGACGATGAGATTTACCTTATCGAAGTTAACCCTCGTGCTGCACGTACTGTACCGTTTGTATCTAAAGCCACTGGCGTACCCATCGCAAAAGTAGCCGCGCGGGTAATGGCGGGTGTTTCTTTGGCTGAGCAGGGAATTACTAAAGAAGTGATCCCACCGTTCTACTCAGTGAAAGAAGTGGTACTGCCATTCAACAAGTTCCACGGTGTAGACCCTATCTTAGGCCCAGAAATGCGCTCTACGGGTGAAGCGATGGGTGTAGGTGACACTTTTGCAGAAGCTTACGCAAAAGCTGAATTAGGTATTGGTAACGATGGCCCTAAGAGTGGTCGTGTACTGTTATCAGTGCGTAACTCAGACAAGAAACGTGTAGCAGAGCTTGCCGGTAAGTTATTAGAGCTTGGTTATGAGCTAGATGCTACACACGGCACAGCAGTTGCCCTTGGCGAAGCAGGGATTAATCCTCGCTTAGTGAACAAGGTGCATGAAGGGCGTCCACATATTCTCGACCGTTTGAAAAATGGCGAGTATAGCTACGTGATTAACACTACCGAAGGGCGCAAATCTATTGAAGATTCTCGTCAGTTACGTCGTGCAGCCTTAGCGCAAAAAGTTAACTACACCACTACCTTAAATGGTGCATTTGCAACTTGCCAAGCACACACAGCTGATGACCGCGGTACTGTGACATCTGTTCAAGAATTGCATAAACGCATCATCTAATCGGTGACTATTGTTGCGCCTAAAGCGGTGAAGATCTTCACCGCAGCGTGAAATAGCGTTACACTGCAATTATTAGTACAAGGAAATTTGGCTGTCTTCGACAGCCAAATTTTTTTCTGTTTTTTCAGTTTGATTGAGTTAGTAGATATGAAACCAGTTCCTATGACGGTGCGCGGCGAAACGCTATTACGCGAAGAGCTAGAACACTTAAAGACAGTTGTTAGACCTAAAATTATTGAAGATATTGCGATAGCGCGTGAGCATGGCGATTTAAAAGAAAACGCTGAATATCATGCAGCTCGTGAGCAGCAAGGCTTTTGTGAAGGTCGAATTCAAGACATTGAAGGCAAGCTGAGCAACGTGCAGGTTATCGACGTAACCAAAATTAACAATGTGGGCAAAGTGATCTTTGGCGCCACTGTGAATTTGCTAAATTTGGACACCGATAAAGAAGTCACCTACGCCATCGTGGGTGATGACGAAGCCGATATTAAGCAAAACCGCATCTCGGTAAATTCTCCAATTGCTCGCGGACTTATAGGCAAAAGTGTTGAAGATGAAGTGACGGTATCTACACCGGGTGGCGAAGTAGAATACGAAATTACTGGCGTTGAATACATCTAGTATTTAAGTCATTCAAAAAACGCAGCTATAAGGCTGCGTTTTTTATGGGAGAAAGTTTGTGTTAACCATTGATTACGCTAAATACGATGCCTTAATTTTCGATATGGATGGCACCCTAGTAGACTCCATGCCTGCGCATTTGTCCGCTTGGGAGCAAGCCTTGCTTAAGCAGCAGCTGCCAGTGCATATTGATTTTGTTGCCCAGCGTGGTGGAATGCCGACCTTAAAAATTGCTGATCAGTATCAACAGCACTTTAAGGTGAATATTGATGGAGAGCGTCTGCTTCAAGATAAGCGTGCAGGGTTTGATGCTTTGTGGCAGAAAGTGTCCCGCATCGATGCGAGCTGTCAATTGCTAGCAGAGTTTCAACAAACTAAAAAGCTTGGCTTAGGCACGGGTGCAGAGCGAGTAAACATGCAGAGAATTATTAGCAACTTAGATTTGGCTCAATACTTTGAAGCGATGGTTTGTGCTGAAGATGTGCAAGCCCATAAGCCCGAGCCTGATACCTTTCTTCAAGTGGCTAAACAACTAGGTGTTGCTCCGCAACGTTGCTTGGTATTTGAAGATACGCCATTTGGCCTACAAGCTGCGCATAACGCAGGTATGGACTGTGTCCTAGTTAAAGATATGAAGTTAGATGCTTTTATGGCGGTAAATTCTTAATTTACCGGTGATCAGGGAGTTATTTACTGCTTAATCGATGCAGACCTAAGTTATTCATTTGACTTATTGTAGATATCTAGCTTATTAATTGTACACGCGCTAAGCATTTGTTATAGTGCAGAAGTTCGCCAAGGATTGGTTGCTTTTTAACTGATTTAGAGGTGAATTAATGTCAATGCAAGTCAACTCAAGCTCGGTCTACCAATATCCGCAGCCTAGTACCTCGTCAACTAGTTCAGTTACGTCCTCTCAAAGCAGTCCCAATTATGGTGATATTGTTGATAAGATTTCTGACGAATATGACCAATTAAGCCCTGAAGAACAACGTAATGCTCGCTTGTATGTTGGCGGGGAAGTAGCCAGTTATCAGCAAAAACAGCAAGCAGAGATTGATGCTAAACGTAATGTTGTAGTGGGTGTGTCGGCGGTGAATCACCAGCAGAATTTACTCGATACTTATTACACTAGCGCTACCGGAAACGACTCTAAAAATAGTGGCAGCAATCCCGTTAGCTACAAAGCCTTAGAAAGCATAAACAGTAACTTAGAGCAGCAAAAGCAAGTTAATCAACAATTAGCGATTGCCGAGTTTTATGCCAAGTATGGTGGGGGAAATGAAGAACCACAGCCAGAACCTTATCAAAGTGTTGCGTTAGCCGTTTAAGGTTAATGAGTTAAAAAAAAGCGGCTAAAGCCGCTTTTTTTATTTTCTTGGTAGTTCGATTTTCTTAGCGTCGCTAGGACGGTAAATGACCAAGATATGTCCAATCACTTGAACTTTTGCTGCCTCTGCTTTACTTACGATAGTGTCTGCAATTAATTGCTTCATTTCTCTATCGTCAGTGGCAATTTTCACCTTGATTAATTCATGGTGCTCTAAGGCCAGCTCTATTTCTGCCAAAATCCCTTCGGTTAGCCCATTAGACCCAAGCATCACAACTGGCTTTAGGTTATGAGCCAAGGATTTCAGGTGTTGTTTTTGTTTGTTAGTCAGTTGCATGAAACTTTCTGCTTACTCGGGGTTGAAAAAAGCACATTCTAGCGCCATCTAAGTCTTAATACTATTTTATAATCAACATACCGTGTGGTTTTGTAACTATAGTGGAAACAATTTGTGACCAATAAAAAACATACAGCCAGTTCTAAACGCTGGTTAACCGAACATTTCGACGACCACTATGTACAAAAAGCGCAAAAGCTAGGTCTGCGTTCGCGCGCTGTATTTAAAATTGAAGAAATTCAAAATAAAGACAAATTACTTAAACCTGGCATGACAGTTGTGGACTTAGGCGCCGCCCCGGGTGGTTGGTCGCAATACTGTGTAGAACAGGTGGGTCTAGACGGACATGTTATTGCGTGTGACATTTTACCAATGGATCCGATTGCGGGCGTAGATTTTCTATGTGGCGATTTCCGTGAGGAAGATGTACTTAACGCTTTGCTTGAGCGAGTAGGCGAGAAAAAAGTTGATGTTGTGTTGTCTGATATGGCGCCAAACATGAGCGGCAACAATAATGTTGATCAATCGCGTGCAATGTACTTGGTTGAACTAGCATTAGAGATGTGTCGAGAAGTACTTGCACCTAAAGGGTGTTTTGCCGTTAAGGTATTTCAAGGCGAAGGTTTTGATCAATACCTACAAGAAGTACGTTCTATGTTTACCAGCGTAAAAACACGCAAACCTGACTCTTCTAGAGCTCGCTCTAGAGAAGTCTATATAGTGGCTAGTGGCTTTAAACTATAGTAGGCTAGCTAATAATTCTTATTTAAATATAACCGGTGAGGTTTACGTCTTGAGTGACATGGCAAAAAATCTGATTCTATGGCTAGTAATAGCAGTGGTTTTGATGTCTGTATTCCAAAGCTTTAGCCCTGATTCAAACAGTGGTCGGCAAATGGATTATTCCACCTTTGTTAAGGAAGTGAATCAAGAACAGATCCGCGAAGTGAGAATCAGTGGGCAAGATGTTCGAGGCATCAAGCGTACTGGTGAACAGTTCAGCACAATCATTCCTCTGCATGATAAAGACCTGTTAAATGATCTTATTAATCACAACGTGAAGGTATTGGGTGAGCAGCCAGAAGAACAAGGCTTGTTAACTTCTATCTTTATTTCGTGGTTCCCAATGCTATTGCTGATTGGTGTTTGGATCTTCTTTATGCGTCAGATGCAAGGCGGTGGCGGTAAAGGCGCGATGTCATTTGGTAAAAGTAAAGCGCGCTTGATGAGCGAAGACCAAATTAAGACTACTTTTGCTGATGTTGCAGGTTGTGATGAAGCGAAAGAAGAAGTCAGTGAGCTGGTTGATTATCTGCGCGACCCGACTAAATTCCAAAAGTTAGGTGGTAAAATCCCTACTGGTATTTTGATGGTAGGCCCTCCAGGTACAGGTAAAACCCTATTAGCCAAAGCTATTGCTGGGGAAGCTAAAGTACCGTTCTTTACTATCTCTGGTTCTGATTTTGTAGAAATGTTTGTGGGTGTGGGTGCATCACGTGTGCGCGACATGTTTGAACAAGCTAAAAAGTCGGCACCTTGTATTATATTCATCGACGAAATTGATGCGGTCGGTCGCCAACGTGGCGCAGGTTTAGGTGGTGGTCACGATGAACGTGAGCAAACTCTTAACCAAATGCTCGTAGAAATGGACGGCTTTGAGGGTAACGAAGGTATTATTGTTATCGCTGCAACGAACCGCCCAGATGTATTAGATCCAGCTTTACTGCGTCCAGGTCGTTTTGACCGTCAAGTAACCGTAGGTCTGCCTGATATTCGCGGACGTGAGCAGATTCTTAAAGTGCACATGCGCAAAGTTCCTCTAGGTGATGGCGTAGATGCTGCAGTTATTGCGCGTGGTACTCCAGGTTTCTCTGGTGCTGATTTAGCTAACCTAGTAAACGAAGCTGCGCTATTTGCTGCTCGTGGTAGCAAACGTACTGTTTCAATGGAAGAGTTTGAAAAAGCCAAAGACAAAATCATGATGGGCGCTGAGCGTAAATCTATGGTGATGACTGAAGCTGAGAAAGAGATGACTGCATACCATGAAGCGGGTCATGCTATTGTTGGGCGCTTAGTGCCTGAGCACGATCCTGTTTATAAAGTAAGCATCATTCCACGGGGTCGAGCTTTAGGTGTCACGATGTACTTACCTGAACAAGATCGAGTGAGTCATAGCAAGCAACACCTAGAGAGTATGATTTCTAGTCTCTACGGTGGTCGATTAGCTGAGCGCATTATCTACGGCGATGAGAAAGTGTCTACAGGGGCGAGTAACGACATTGAACGCGCGACTGAAATTGCACGTAAAATGGTTACCCAGTGGGGCTTATCTGACTCTATGGGACCGTTACTGTACGCTGACGAAGAAGGCGAAGTGTTCTTAGGTCGCAGCGCTGCTAAGACTAAGCATATGTCTGACGATACAGCTAAGGCTATCGATTTAGAAATTCGAGCGGTGATTGATCGTAACTACAAGCGCTCAGAAGCATTACTCAACGAAAATATGGATGTATTACATTCCATGAAAGATGCGTTGATGAAGTACGAAACTATTGATGCTAAGCAAATCGATGACTTGATGGAACGCAAAACACCGCGTCCACCTGCTGATTGGGATGATTCAGATAAGCCAAGTACTCCGCCAGAGTCTAACGACAAGGGCGATGAGCCAAAGGCCGAGACACCTGAACAACCAAAAACTGTAGGTGAAGACCCAGCACAGTAATTGGTAATAATGTTTTAGCCCTGTAAGTTGCTTGCAGGGCTTTTTTGTAAGTAAAAAATATGACTCAAGCATTCAATATTGGTCCTCATCAGTTTTCTCGACCGGTGACTATGGGCATTCTTAATATCACTCCAGATTCTTTTTCAGATGGTGGCAGCTATTTCGCTCGTCAGCAGGCGTTAGCGCGCGTAGAGCAAATGCTGGAGGAAGGGGCTGATATAATAGACGTTGGTGGCGAGTCGACTCGCCCTGGCGCTGCTGAGGTAAGTCTTGATGATGAGTTAGATAGAACCGTGAGTCTCATCTCCGAGATCAAGCAACGCTTCGAGTGTTTAGTTTCTATTGATACCAACAAACCTGAAGTGATGCTGCAGGCCGTTACAGCCGGTGCCGATATCATTAATGATGTTTGTGCTTTAAGCAAACCCGGTGCTTTAGAGGTAGCCGCTAGCTTAAATGTACCCGTGTGTTTGATGCACATGCAGGGGCAACCGCGCACTATGCAAGCAAATCCTGAATACCAAGATGTTATTAGCGAAGTAATCACTTACCTAAAGCAGCGAGTTGAGAGCTGTGTTGCGGCAGGTATTTGCCAATCGAATATAATAGTTGACCCTGGTTTTGGATTTGGTAAAACTCTTGACCATAATTTTCAGCTGTTAGCTCAACTGAGTGAGTTTAAACAGTTAGGTTTGCCCATATTGGCAGGCATGTCGCGTAAAAGCATGTTCGGTAAATTATTGTCTACATCGACAGATAATCTACTAGCAGCAAGTATTACCGGCGCAGTGTTAGCGGCTCAACAAGGAGCCCACATATTTCGTGTGCATGACGTTAAAGAAACGGTAGATGCACTAACAATTTTTTCTAAAGTACAGATGAGTAAGTAATGACAAGACGATATTTTGGCACGGATGGTGTTCGTGGAAAAGTGGGTGAATACCCAATCACTCCCGAATTTGCATTAAAACTAGGATGGGCTGCAGGTAAGGTATTGTCGAGTACTGGAACGCGTAAAGTATTAATTGGTAAAGACACCCGTATTTCTGGTTATATGTTGGAGTCGGCCTTAGAAGCTGGGCTTTCGGCAGCGGGTGTTCAAGCAAGCTTTGTTGGCCCTATGCCAACCCCTGCGGTAGCTTATTTGACGCGTACTTTCCGTGCAGAAGCGGGCATTGTAATCAGCGCTTCACATAACCCTTACTACGACAACGGCATAAAGTTTTTCTCAGCTGGTGGCACCAAATTACCTGACGAAGTAGAACTGGCCATTGAAGCTGAGCTTGATAACCCTATGACGTGTGTTGAGTCTGCGGCGTTAGGTAAAGCCCGCCGCATCGAAGACGCAGCAGGTCGTTACATTGAGTTTTGTAAAAGTACATTTCCTAACAAATTCAGCCTTGCTGGATTAAAAGTAGTAGTCGATTGTGCTCATGGTGCTACCTACCATATCGCACCTAAAGTGTTTAGTGAGTTAGGCGCTGAAGTTATCGCGATTGGTAATCAGCCAGACGGGCTTAATATTAATGAGAAATGTGGCGCCACCGATACCGGCTTATTAGCTGAGCAAGTGTTAGAGCATAAAGCCGACTTAGGTATTGCTCTTGATGGTGATGGCGACCGCGTGATGATGATAGATCAACACGGCGTGCAAGTTGACGGTGACGAAATCCTCTACATTTTGGCTCGAGATGCCAAATTAAGCCATCACCTAAGTGGCGGTGTTGTTGGTACGTTAATGAGTAATTTAGCGCTGGAGCAGGCATTTGCTGATATGGACATTCCATTTAGCCGTGCAAAAGTAGGTGACCGTTACGTTATGGAGCAGCTTTCTGAAAAAGGCTGGAGCTACGGCGGCGAAAACTCAGGCCATATTATTTGCCTAGGTCATACCACCACTGGCGATGGTATTGTTGCTGCACTACAGGTGCTAGCCGCTATGTTGGCGCAAAAGCAAAGTTTGCGCGGTTTATTAAGCGAGCTGACTTTATACCCGCAGTTGCTAGTGAATGTTCGTTTTAAAGGCGAATCAGATCCACTGAGTAGCGATTTGGTCAAAATGGCCCAGCAAAAAGCCGAAGCGCAGTTAGGTGATTCTGGTCGCGTTTTATTGCGTAAGTCAGGAACAGAGCCATTGCTGCGTGTAATGGTAGAAGGTGCCGATTCCGCATTAGTTGAACAATGCGCAAACGATATTGCTGAAGCAGTACGTGTTGCTTGCGATTAAAGCGAACAATATTTAAACGGTTGAACACAGAGTAAAAGTTTTTTGAAGCTGGTGCTTGTATTAGTCGCAGAGGTTCGCTAATATCTCGCCCGCTTTGGTGACTTGTGTTTCACTAAATGACGGTCGGATTAAAGGCCGACCCAGACTTAGGTGAAAGAGAATGTACGAAATTTTATTAGTAGTTTATTTAGTAGTAGCGCTAACCTTAATTGGTTTAGTGTTAATTCAGCAAGGCAAAGGTGCCGACATGGGCGCATCTTTTGGTTCTGGCGCGTCAAACACTGTGTTTGGTTCTTCTGGTTCAGGTAACTTCCTAACTAGAGCAACGGCCATTTTTGCTACCTTGTTTATTGTTATCAGCTTAGTGTTAGGCAACCTCTCTGCCAAACAAACACAACAAGTTGATGAGTGGGGCGATTTATCGCAACCTGCAGCAGAACAAGTTATCCAAGATGGTGATGTACCGGTATCACCTGCTAGTCCAGGTAGCGACGTACCAAACTAATTTTAGCCGAGGTGGTGGAATTGGTAGACACGCTACCTTGAGGGGGTAGTGTCCTATGGACGTGCGGGTTCAAGTCCCGCTCTCGGCACCAATAGTTATTTTTGCATACTGTCAGAGTGATTGTTATAATCCTCGGCAATCGGACGCGGGATGGAGCAGTCTGGTAGCTCGTCGGGCTCATAACCCGAAGGTCGTCGGTTCAAATCCGGCTCCCGCAACCAACTATCAAATACTTAGGTATGGGTAGTGTAAAAGGCTCAGAAATTTTAAAGCCCCGCTTCATTCGGGGCTTTTTGTTATTTTCGCGCCGCACCTTAGGTGCTAGAACTGGGCTTTTACGCCCTTTTTTTGTTTCTGGAGGGGAACCTTGGCAACTGTAGAACAACGACTAACTGACATGCTTACTCCAGCGGTTGAAGCGCTGGGATTTGAGTTGGTAGGTATTGAATATGTTAGTGCTGGCAAGCACTCCATTGTACGTATCTTCATTGATCATGAAGACGGTATTAACGTGGATAACTGCGCCGACGTAAGTCGACAAGCTAGCGCTATTTTGGATGTTGAAGATCCAATTAGTACCGAATATAACCTTGAGGTGTCATCTCCTGGTTTAGAACGCCCCCTTTTTAAAGCGGAACACTACCAACGTTTTATTGGCGAAATTGCTTTTTTGCAAGTACGTATGCCGGTAAACAATCGCCGCAAATGGCAGGGTGAAATTATTGCTGTGGAAGACGACACTGTCGTGCTTGCAGTAGACAAAGAACAACATCGGATCGCGCTGGGTAACGTACAAAAAGCGCATCTAGTTCCCCAGTTTGATTAAAGAGGGCCAGGAATGAACAAAGAAGTCTTGTTGGTTGTTGACGCGGTATCTAACGAAAAAGCGTTGCCGCGCGAAAAGATTTTCGAAGCTATGGAAGTCGCCTTAGCCACTGCAACCAAGAAAAAATATGAAGGTGATATCGAAGTTCGAGTTGATATCGATCGTAAGGACGGTAGTTTTGAAACGTTCCGTCGTTGGATGGTGGTAGAAAACCAAGAAGCGATTGAGAACCCATATCGCGAAATTACTTTAGAAGCTGCCCAATACGAAGAACCAGATAAAGAACTTGGTGATTACGTAGAAGAGCAAATTGAGTCAGTAGTATTTGACCGTATTACTACACAAACTGCTAAGCAAGTTATCGTACAAAAAGTACGTGAAGCCGAGCGCGCTCAAGTGGTTGAGCAGTACTTCGATCAAGTTAACGAATTAGTAACAGGTGTTGTTAAAAAGGTAAGCCGTGAAAATATCATTGTTGACCTAGGTAATAACGCAGAAGCAGTGATTCATCGCGAAGAATCGCTTCCCCGTGAAGCATTCCGACCAGGTGACCGAGTGCGTGGTTTACTTTATGAAGTTAAACCCGAAGCGCGTGGTGCTCAATTGTTTATGAGCCGTACTCGCCCTGAAATGCTGATTGAATTATTCCGCATTGAAGTGCCAGAAATTGCTGAAGAAATGATTGACCTTAAAGCGGCTGCCCGCGACCCAGGTTCTCGTGCAAAAATCGCAGTGAAAAGTAACGATCGCCGTATCGACCCTGTTGGCGCGTGTGTGGGCATGCGCGGCGCGCGTGTTCAGGCTGTATCGGGTGAGTTGGACAATGAGCGTGTAGATATTGTGTTATGGGACGATAACCCAGCACAGTTTGCGATTAACGCTATGGCGCCAGCTGAAGTTGCCTCAATCATCGTTGACGAAGATAGTCATTCAATGGACATTGCTGTTGAGGCTGACAACTTAGCGCAAGCGATTGGTCGCAATGGTCAAAATGTTCGTCTTGCTTCTCAACTAACGGGTTGGGAACTTAACGTGATGACCGTTGAAGATGCTAATAGCAAGCATCAAGCTGAAGCACAAAAAGCGGTAGATACTTTTGTACAATATTTAGATATTGATGAAGAGTTCTCTGAAGTACTTGCGGAAGAAGGTTTTACCACTCTAGAAGAAATTGCTTATGTACCGGTTAACGAGTTACTAAGTATTGAAGGTCTAGATGAAGACATGGTAAATGCCTTGCGCGAACGTGCTAAAGCAGCACTCGTTACAGAAGCATTAGCTAAAGAAGAGTCTTTAGATAATGCTGAACCAAGTGAAGAATTACTTGCTCTAGAAGGTATGGAACGCCACCTTGCGTTTGTACTGGCTAGTAAAGGTGTAATTAGCTTGGAAGACCTTGCAGAGCAGGGCATTGACGAGTTAGAAGATATCGAAGAATTGTCGGAAGAAAAAGCCGGCGAACTGATTATGGCCGCCAGACAGATTTGTTGGTTCGGCGACGAAGAATAAGGTCGACGGAGGATTATAGCCCGATGACAGAAGTTTCAATTAAACAACTCGCGACCGACGTGGGAACAAACGAAGATAAACTAATTCAGCAATTTGCAGACGCTGGTATTAAAAAATCTTTAACCGATAGTGTTACTCAAGAAGAGAAAACTAAGCTTCTTGAGCACTTAAAATCACAGCATGGTGAAGAAAGCTCGCCAAGCCGTATGACCTTGAAGCGCACAACAAAAAGCACCTTGAATGTTGCTGGTACTGGTGGCGGTAAAGCACGCTCTGTGCAAGTTGAAGTTCGCAAGAAACGCACATACGTGAAGCGTAGCGCTGTTGAAGAACAGGCTAAGCAAGAAGCAGAAGAAAAAGAACGCATTGAAGCTGAAGAAGCTGCTCGCGTTAATGCTGAAGCGGCTGCTAAGCAAGCTGCTGAAGCGGCTGCTAAGCAGGCTGCAGAAGACAAAGTTAAGCGTGAAGAGAAAGCTGCCGCCGCTGCAGCTGCCGCCGCTAAAGCGAAAGAAGCCTCTAAGCAAGCTGATGCAGAGAAATCTCCAGAGCAACTAGCTGCTGAGAAAGAAGCTGCTGATATTGCTCGTAAGCAAGAAGAAGCTGCTATTGCTAAAGCTGAAGCCGACGCCGAGAAAAAGGCTGAAGAAGCTAAAAAGCTGGCAGTTGAAAATGCTGCTCGTTGGGCCGAAGAAGAAAAGCTTCGTAAGAAACGTGAAGAGTCAGCAGACTACCACGTAACTACCTCTACTTATGCGCGAGCCGCAGAAGATGAGCAAGAGCAAAAAGCTGAAGCGCCACGTCGTAAAAAGCGTAAGCCTAAGCAAAATGACGATAACAACCATCGCCGCGGTGGCCGTAAAGGCAACAAGCGTCAGGTTGCAACACCTTCTGCTATGCAGCATGGCTTCAATAAGCCAGCGCAGCCAGTAGAGCGTGACGTTCGCATTGGCGAGACCATTTCTGTTGGTGAACTAGCTAACAAAATGGCCGTTAAAGCGACCGAAGTGATAAAAGCGATGATGAAGATGGGCGCCATGGCGACCATTAACCAAGTGATTGACCAAGAAACTGCTACTTTAGTAGCTGAAGAACTTGGCCATAAAGTTGTTCTTGTAAAAGAAAACGCACTTGAAGAACAAGTTATGCAAGAAGCTGAATCAACTGGCGAGCAAACTACACGTGCTCCTGTTGTTACCATTATGGGTCACGTTGACCACGGTAAGACATCGCTACTTGATTACATTCGCCGCGCTAAAGTTGCCGATGGTGAAGCGGGTGGTATTACCCAGCACATTGGTGCTTACCACGTTGAAACTAACGGTAACATGGTTACCTTCTTAGATACTCCTGGACACGCTGCGTTTACTTCAATGCGTGCTCGTGGTGCTAAAGCAACCGATATCGTTGTGTTAGTTGTTGCTGCAGATGATGGCGTAATGCCTCAAACTGTTGAAGCAATTCAGCACGCTCGTGCGGCTGAAGTACCATTGGTTGTTGCTGTAAACAAAATGGATAAAGAAGGCGCGGATCCTGATCGCGTTAAGAATGAATTGTCACAACATGAAGTTATTCCAGAAGACTGGGGTGGTGATGTTCAGTTTATTCACGTATCAGCGAAAAGCGGTGAAGGCATCGATGACTTATTAGAAGCCATTGTATTGCAATCAGACGTTCTTGAACTAACTGCTAGCCATATTGGTGCAGCTTCAGGTGTGGTTATTGAGTCTCGTCTTGATAAAGGCCGAGGCCCAGTTGCTTCTATCTTAGTTCAGCATGGTCAGTTGCAACGAGGTGACATCATTCTTTGTGGTTTAGAATACGGTCGTATTCGTGCTATGAGAGATGAGAACGGTAAAGATATTGAGACTGCTGGTCCGTCTATTCCAGTAGAGATTTTAGGTCTTTCTGGTGTGCCACAAGCTGGCGACGAAGCGACAGTAGTTCGTGATGAGAAGAAAGCTCGTGAAGTAGCCTTGTACCGTCAAGGTAAGTTCCGCGATGTTAAGCTTGCTCGTCAACAGAAATCTAAACTAGAAAACATGTTTGCCAACATGGAAGAAGGTGAGGTTCAAGAGCTGAACATTGTACTGAAATCTGATGTACAAGGTTCACTAGAAGCAATTGCAGATTCGTTAACTAAACTGTCTACAGAAGAAGTTAAAGTTAACATCATTGGTCGTGGTGTAGGTGGTATCACTGAAACCGACGCAACCCTTGCTGCAGCGTCTAACGCAATTGTTCTTGGCTTTAACGTTCGTGCCGACGCAACTGCGCGTCGCATCATCGAATCAGAAAGCGTAGATTTACACTACTACAGCGTAATTTATGACTTAATCGATGAAGTGAAAAGTGCGATGACGGGTCTATTAGCCCCTGAATTCAAACAGCAGATTATGGGCTTGGCAGAAGTTCGCGACGTATTCAAGTCACCTAAACTGGGCGCTATTGCTGGTTGTATGGTACTTGAAGGTCAAGTTAAACGTTCTAACCCAATCCGTGTACTACGCGAAAACGTGGTTATCTATGAAGGTGAGCTAGAATCTCTACGCCGCTTTAAAGATGACGTAAACGAAGTTCGTAACGGCATGGAATGTGGTATCGGCGTGAAGAACTATAATGACGTGCGCGCTGGTGACCAAATCGAAGTATTTGAGATAGTAGAAGTTAAACGCACACTGTAAGTGTAAGTTTATACATTATCTCTAAGATGGGGGCTTGCGCCCCCATTTGTGTTTTTAATGCTCCCTTGGGAGTGGTATCAGGAGAAATGTGATGCCTAGAGAATTTAGCCGCCCTGATCGGGTAGCCCAACAAATTCAAAAAGAAGTTGCTGTAATTTTACAGCGTGAAGTACGTGACTCTCGCTTGAGCCTGGTAACAGTATCAGCGGTAGAAGTGACCCGAGATTTAGCTTATGCCAAAGTCTTTGTCACTTTTTTAGATGACAGCGAAGACGCGGTAAAAGCTAGCCTAGAAGCGTTAGAAGAGCATGTTAGTTATGTTCGTCATCTATTAGCTAAAGCAATGCGTTTACGTGCGGTACCAGAGTTGCGTTTTCATTACGACGGCTCATTGCGTGAAGGTTTACGCATGACAGAGCTGGCGACTAAAGCGGTGAAAGACGATAAGCAAAAAGCAGAAGCTTCTGGTCGCACATTAGTCGACGATGCAGAGCAAGAGAAAGAGGGCGAGTAATGGGACAAGGACGCAGAAAAAAGGGACGCGCGATTGATGGCATCCTTCTGCTGAATAAACCTACTGGCGTGTCGTCTAACGGCATTTTGCAGCGTATTAAGCGGATTTATTTTGCTCAAAAGGCAGGGCATACAGGCGCGTTAGATCCTTTAGCGACCGGTATGTTGCCTATTTGTTTGGGCGAAGCGACCAAGTTTTCACAGTTCTTGCTCGACTCAGATAAGCGTTATCAAGTAACTGCTCAGCTAGGTGTTCGCACTAATACCTCTGATTCAGATGGTGAAGTGGTTGAGCAACGTGAAGTAAACGTTAATCAAACAGACGTAGAAACGGCTTTAGATACTTTTCGAGGGCCTATCAATCAAGTGCCGTCGATGTTCTCGGCGTTAAAGCACAATGGTAGGCCTTTATACAGTTATGCTCGAGAAGGCATCACTATTGAGCGCGAAGCTCGGCCGATTACAGTGTACGAGAATAACTTCATTTCGCTTGAAGGCGATATGCTAACGCTTGACGTGCACTGCAGTAAGGGTACCTATATTCGTACCATTATTGATGATTTAGGTGAAATGCTTGGCTGTGGCGCACATGTGGTTAAATTGCATCGCTCGCAAGTGGCTAGTTACCCCAGTGAGCGAATGGTGACGCTGGAGCAACTTGAAGCCTTATTGGAACAAGCCAATGAGCAGGAGATTGCACCTAAAGAGTTATTGGATCCTTTATTGTTGCCAATGGACTCTGCAGTTGAGCATTTAGCTGAAGTAAATATCCCCGAGGCCTTGGGTGGATATTTAATGCAAGGGCAAGCTATGCAAGTGGCTGGCGCGCCGTTGAATGACGTGTTCAGGCTTACTATTGGCGAGCAACGCCGATTTGTGGGAATTGGTCAGCTGAATGATGATGGTTTAGTGGCGCCCAAGCGTTTGATTCAAAGCAGCGATAGTTAAGTTCGTTGCTTGCAACTGTACTGAACGCGCTATATAATGCGCGTCCTTCTTCGCTGAGTTAGTGATTGGCGGAGAGTAAATTTACATTTTTAGGAGTTAGTATGTCACTAAGTAGCACTGAAAAAGCAGCAATCGTTGCAGAATACGCACGTGAAGCAGGAGACACTGGTTCTTCTGAAGTTCAAGTTGCTTTGTTAACTGCACAAATCAACCACTTGCAAGGTCACTTCAAGAAGCACATTCACGATCACCACAGCCGTCGTGGTCTACTACGCATGGTTAGCCAGCGTCGTAAATTGCTTGATTACTTGAAGCGTAAAAACCAAGCGAGCTACGCTGAGTTGATCGCTAAATTGGGTCTACGTCGTTAATTTTAACGTCGCCAAGAAAGAATACCGAAAGGGAGCCATTAGGCTCCCTTTTTTGTTGCCTAAATAAAAATCACAAACTCGCGCAATAACAAGGCTTTTAATAAGGATAAAGTTATCTTTTGCAATAGCATTGTTTTATACTTTAGCGCGAATTAAAAGAGCACATAAATTAAAGGAAATTCACGTGAATCCTATCGTAAAAACGTTTAAATACGGTGAGAATACAGTCACCATCGAAACTGGCGCTATTGCTCGTCAAGCAACCGCTGCTGTAATGGTAACTATGGACGATACAACAGTATTTGTATCGGTAGTGGGCAAGAAAACCGCTACTCCTGGCCAAGATTTCTTCCCGTTGACTGTTAACTACCAAGAACGTACTTACGCAGCAGGTAAAATTCCTGGTGGTTTCTTCAAGCGCGAAGGTCGCCCTTCTGAAGATGAAACCTTAATTGCACGTTTGATTGACCGTCCAATTCGTCCGCTATTCCCAGATGGCTTTGTAAACGAAGTACAAGTTGTAGCTACTGTGGTATCTGTTAACCCACAAGTACAACCAGACATTGTTGCCCTAATTGGTACCTCTGCGGCATTAAGCCTTTCAGGTATTCCATTTAACGGTCCAATTGGTGCAGCACGTGTTGGTTACATTGATGGTAACTACATCCTTAACCCAACCACTGAAGAGCTTCCAGAAAGCAAACTAGACTTAGTGGTTGCCGGTACTGAAAGTGCAGTACTAATGGTTGAATCTGAAGCTGAGTTGTTGTCTGAAGAAGTAATGTTAGGCGCGGTAGTATACGGTCACGAGCAATCTAATGCGGTAATCACTGCCATTAACGAGCTGTGTGAAGAAGCGGCTAAACCTGCTTGGGATTGGCAAGCACCTGCAGTAGACGTTGTACTTAAAGACAAAGTAGCAGCGTTAGCAGAAGTTAAGTTAACTGAAGCTTACCAAATTACTGATAAAACTGAGCGTTACGCTAAAGTTGGCGAAATCAAAAAATCAGTTGTTGAAGCATTAACGGCTGAAGACGACGCTCTAGACAGCCAAGACATTGGTGACGAGCTAGGCAAATTAGAGAAAAACGTAGTACGTTCACGCATTATTGCTGGTGAGCCACGTATCGATGGTCGCGAACCAGACATGATTCGTGCTCTAGACGTAATGACTGGCGTATTACCGCGTACTCACGGTAGCTCAGTATTTACTCGTGGTGAAACGCAAGCATTAGTAACCTGTACTTTAGGTACTGAGCGTGATGCTCAAATGATTGACTCGCTAGCTGGCTTGCAAACATCTCGCTTTATGTTGCACTACAACTTCCCTCCATACTGTGTTGGTGAAACCGGCTTCATTGGCTCTCCTAAGCGTCGCGAAATCGGCCATGGCCGCTTAGCTAAACGTGGTGTTGCTGCGGTTATGCCTACCTCAGAAGAATTCCCGTACACAGTACGTGTTGTTTCTGAAATCACTGAATCTAACGGTTCAAGCTCAATGGCTTCAGTTTGTGGTAGCTCATTGGCATTGATGGACGCTGGTGTTCCAATTAAAGCCTCTGTTGCGGGTATCGCAATGGGTCTAGTGAAAGAGGGTGACAACTTTGTTGTTCTTTCTGACATTCTGGGTGACGAAGATCACCTAGGCGACATGGACTTTAAAGTAGCCGGTTCTTCTGAAGGTATCTCTGCATTGCAGATGGATATTAAGATTGAAGGTATCACTAAAGAAATTATGGAAATCGCTCTTCGTCAAGCACAAGGCGCGCGTTTACATATTCTAGGTGTAATGGACCAAGCTATCGGTACTTCTCGCGAAGATATCTCTGAGTTTGCTCCACGTATCCATACGCTTAAGATTAACCCTGAGAAGATCAAAGACGTTATTGGTAAAGGTGGCGCTACGATTCGTGCACTTACTGACGAAACTGGCACTACTATCGAAATCGAAGATGACGGTACTGTAAAAGTTGCCGCTACTGACAATGCGCAAGCTCAAGAAGCGATTAAACGTATTGAGCAGTTAACTGCTGAAGTTGAAGCGGGTCAATTCTACGAAGGTAAAGTTGTTCGCTTAGCAGACTTTGGTGCATTCGTTGAAATCCTTCCTGGTAAAGATGGCCTAGTACACATCTCGCAAATCTCTCAAGAGCGTGTTGCGAATGTATCTGACCACCTAACTGTTGGCGACATCGTTAAAGTTAAAGTACTAGAAGTAGACCGCCAAGGTCGCGTACGTTTAAGTATTAAAGAAGCGGCTGCGCCTAGCGAAGCTCCAGCAGAAAAACCTGCTGAATAAACGCTTATTTAATCAGTAAAAAAGCCGGCTATACGCCGGCTTTTTTGTGTTTGTTGTATTGTGAATGAGTTAAAGCCGGAGTTGCTGGCTTTTGTCTATCACTGTTCGGGTTTACAATATGCCCCCTAATTAAGCTTGAGAGACATCGTTTTGGAATACACTGATATTGACTGGATGAACTATGCACTAAACTTAGCTGCGAAAGCTGAGGCTCAGGGCGAAGTACCAGTGGGAGCAGTGGTGGTTTACCAAGGCGAGGTGGTGGGCGAGGGCTGGAATCAAACCATTACGCTAAATGATGCTACCGCTCACGCAGAAGTGCTAGCATTGCGCGAGGCAGGCAAAAAGATAGGTAATTACCGACTATTAGACACCACGCTTTACGTTACCTTAGAGCCTTGCTCTATGTGTGCGGGTGCAATGGTGCACGCCCGTGTGAAGCGCTTAGTGTTTGGTGCCAATGATTTAAAGACAGGTGCGGCCGGAAGTGTGTTCAATATTGTTAATTGTAAGCAGCTTAATCATAAAGTAGAGATTGAAGCTGGTGTGTTGGCTGAATCTTGCGCTGATACTATTAGTCGTTTTTTCCGCAAGCGTCGTGAACAACACAAGCTGCGAAAAAAACAACAGAGCAGTGATTTACCCAGCGACGCTGACTAAACCCATTTCAGACAAAACAAAAGAACGTTGTCTTAATAAAACCTTACGATGCTGACGAGCCAGTTGAATGCGGCGGCGTGGCGAGTGAAGGGTAACGCGTTTTTTTCTAATCATACTATCTATCCTCTCCATTATGTTAGGCAGGACGCTTACTGTTTTTAATCTCCATTGTAGATTAAGCACAAAACATGACAGTATTGTGACAAATCGTCAAGATTATTCTCTAATTGTTGGGATTAATCTCTGTTTTATTCGGAGTGCTTACCGAACCTGTAGGGTTATTCACTGGGTAAGGCGCGCGATTCTTCATTAACTCCTGGCGTCGCTGAGACTCTTTTCTTTGAGCATCTAACCACAGTAAGCTTTGATAATATTGACGAATATTGTTCACATAGTTATAGGCTTCTTGGCCGCGAGCATAGCCATAACGAGTTTGTTGATACCACTTTTTACGCATCAATAGCGGTAAATTTTCCTTCACATCTACCCAAGCATCGGGATCACCACCACGCATTCTAGTAATTCGTCTGGCATCTAACATGTGGCCGAAACCAATGTTGTAGGACACCAAGGCAAACCAGATCTTGTCATCTTCGCGCACGCTGTCGGGCACGCGATTAATTAACTTTTGTAAGTACTCGGCTCCACCACGAATACTTTGCTCTGGATCAAGCCGATTGGTCACTCCCACAGACTTAGCCGTGGGAAGGGTTAACATCATCATGCCGCGTACACCGGTAAACGATTTAGCGTGCGGGCGCCAATGAGACTCTTGATATGACACGGCAGCAATTAGGCGCCAGTCTAGTTTCCCCGCATATTGCTTAAACCAGTCTTCGTACTTCGGCAGGCGAGTGGTGGTTGAGCGCAAAAAGGCGCGAGTATCAACATAGTCAAAACGTTGAATATGGCCAAAATAACGCTCATATAAACGAGTAATACCACCGCTGTTGTGCTTATCACCAATAAATTCGATTAAGGCGCTATACAAACTGTCATCACGAAGCCGGTTAACCATCCATACCACTGACGTAGATTTGTTGAGAGTAAAGGCCTCGGCAAGATCTGGGTAAAAGCGCTGATGTAGCGCCAAGGTGGTATCGTCGACTAAGGCGAAGCGGATTTCCTCATCCACAATGCTTTTAAGTAGTTCGCTGCTATCTAGTCGGTCAGTCACCTCTATGCTCAGCTCAGGATTTTCTTTACGGTAGCTTTTTAATAAAGGCTGGTGATAACTGCCCGAGGTGATCCATAACGGTGAGTCTACTTGGCTAATATCGCGGGGGCGGCGGGTATTTTTCTTGTAAACAACTTTGGCATCAACACGATAAATTTCAGGGGAGAAACGAAAATTCTCACGCAGCGCATTGGTGGGGGATAAAGCTGCACCTAATAAATCTACCTGCTTGTTGTGCAAGCCTCGGTAAAGTTCGGTTTGGTTATATAAAGGCACCATTTGCAGCTCAACACCAAGGTAAGCGGCAAAGTCTTCTAGCAACTCATACTCCATGCCGGTAGGTTGCTCGTGCTGGTCGTAATAGAAAACTTGCTGACTATACAGCGTTCCCACGCGCAATTTTCCGCGTTGGCGAATTTGCTCTAGTTCAGAGACAAAAGGTTTGGGTTCGCAGCCTTGCAAAAGAAACAAAGCGAGCAACGCTAAGAGCAGGGTGAAGCGTTGCTGTTTAATCATCAAATTTGTTTTCCACACTAATATTTTTATTCGATTTTATGGATATCCGCCTAGCTGTCTAGCTTTAAGCGCGGTTTTCCTCGTTAAGCTAACGTTTTGTTTACCATTGTCGCAGTTTTTATCTATAATACGCGCAATTTTCCCCCTCCCACCTCCATCTGGAAAAGCGAGCCATAAATATGTTGGTACTACGTGGTGCACCTGCACTGTCTGATTTTCGAATTGCACAACTGTTAAAACGTTGCGCAGAGCAAGACCTTCCTGTTACTTCTATCTATGCTGAGTTCATGCATTTTGCTGATATATCTACAGATTTAAGTGATGCTGAACAACAAGTATTAGACAAGTTATTAACCTACGGGCCTACCATTGCAGAACACCAGCCAACTGGAAAACTGTTATTGGTTACTCCTCGCCCTGGCACAATTTCTCCTTGGTCTTCAAAAGCCAGCGACATTGCTCATAACTGTGGACTAACCAACGTACAACGTTTAGAGCGTGGTATTGCTTACTACGTAGAAATCAGCAGTGAGTTAAGCGAGTTACAAAGCGCTCAATTAAACAGCTTGATTCATGACCGCATGATGGAAGCGGTATATGCAGAGGTGGAACAAGCAGCTGCCTTATTTGAACACGCTAGCCCAGCACCTTTTACATCGGTAGATATTCTTAGCGGTGGCAAACAAGCTTTAGAGCAAGCTAACCAAGAGTTGGGTTTAGCCTTAGCTGATGACGAAATTGACTACTTAGTAGAAAATTTTGAGAAAATGAAACGTAATCCTAATGATGTTGAGCTAATGATGTTTGCCCAAGCAAACTCAGAGCACTGTCGTCATAAAATTTTTAATGCAGATTGGACAATTGATGGGGTAAAACAGCCTAAATCTTTGTTCAAAATGATTAAGAATACCTATGAGCTAAACAGCGATTATGTATTGTCGGCGTATAAAGATAATGCCGCGGTAATGACTGGCTCTGTGGCGGGGCGTTTCTTCCCAAATTCAGACACCAAGCAATACAACTACCATCAAGAAGATATTCATATTCTTATGAAGGTAGAAACGCATAACCACCCAACCGCTATTTCTCCATATCCTGGAGCCGCTACCGGCTCTGGTGGTGAGATTCGCGACGAAGGTGCTACTGGTCGTGGTTCTAAGCCTAAATCGGGCATGGTGGGCTTTACTGTTAGTAACTTGCGTATTCCGGGTTTTGAACAAACTTGGGAAAGTGACTTTGGTAAACCGAGCCGTATCGTTAACGCCCTAGAGATTATGTTAGAAGCTCCGTTAGGTGGCGCTGCTTTTAACAACGAATTTGGTCGACCTAATATTCTTGGTTACTTCCGTACTTACGAAGAGCAAGTAGAAAGCTTTAACGGCTTAGAAGTTCGTGGTTATCACAAACCGATTATGTTGGCCGGTGGTTTAGGCAACATTCGCGAAGACCACGTAGAAAAAGGCGAGATCCCGGTTGGCGCAAAAATTATTGTTCTGGGTGGTCCAGCAATGAATATTGGCCTAGGTGGCGGCGCGGCTTCTTCAATGGCTTCTGGCCAATCAAGTGAAGATTTAGATTTTGCTTCGGTACAGCGTGAAAACCCAGAAATGGAACGCCGTTGTCAGGAGGTTATCGACCGTTGTTGGCAGCTAGGTGACGCGAACCCTATTGCCTTTATTCACGATATTGGTGCAGGTGGTTTATCTAACGCTTGTCCTGAATTAGTAAACGATGGTGGCCGCGGTGGCATTTTTGATTTACGCGCGGTGCCAAATGACGAACCTGGCATGTCGCCTTTAGAGATTTGGTGTAACGAGTCGCAAGAACGTTACATGCTTGCTGTAGCACCAGAGCACCTAGCTGTATTTGATGCCATTTGTGAACGTGAGCGCGCGCTATACGCAGTGATTGGTGTAGCAACTGAAGAAATGGATTTAGTCCTGCACGATTCGCACTTTGGCAACGATCCTATTCGTATGCCGTTAGAGGTTCTGTTAGGCAAAGCCCCTAAAATGCATCGTGATGTTACATCCGCTCGCTTTAACGGCCCTGGTTTCAACACTGAAAAACTAGACTTAAGCGATGCGGCCGAGCGTTTGTTGCGTTTGCCGGCAATTGCCGAGAAGACCTTCTTAATTACCATTGGTGATCGCAGTGTTACCGGCTTAGTGGCTCGCGACCAAATGGTAGGCCCTTGGCAAGTACCCGTAGCGAACTGTGCAGTAACAGCAGCCAGCTATGATACTTACCATGGCGAAGCGATGTCGGTTGGTGAGCGCACCCCTGCGGCACTGATTGACCACGCTGCCTCAGCCCGTTTAGCGGTAGCTGAAGCACTAACCAACATTGCCGCCACTAATATTGGTTCGCTAAATAATATTAAGTTATCGGCTAACTGGATGTCTGCAGCGGGTCACCCTGGTGAAGATGCTGGTTTGTATGAAGCGGTTAAAGCGGTGGGTGAGGAATTATGTCCTGCGCTAGGTTTAACCATTCCGGTTGGTAAAGATTCAATGTCGATGAAGACGGCTTGGCAAGATGAAGGTCAAGATAAGTCTGTGACTTCGCCGCTTTCATTGATTATCAGTGCTTTTGCCAAAGTTGAAGATATTCGCCTAACGGTGACTCCTCAGCTGCGTAATGACCTTGGTGACTCAGACTTAATCTTAATCGATTTAGGTCAGGGTAAAAACCGCATGGGCGCCTCGTGTTTAGCCCAGGTTTATAAACAGCTAGGCAATAAGGTGCCTGATGTTGATTCACCTGAGCTGCTTAAAGGTTTCTTTAATGCCATTCAAGTACTTACTGCTGATCAAAAGCTATTGGCGTACCATGACCGTAGTGACGGTGGTTTATTTACCACTGTGGCAGAAATGGCCTTTGCAGGACATTGCGGCGTAAATGTAGCCTTAGATTTGCTCGCTGGAGACAGTGTAGAAGCACTATTCAATGAAGAACTAGGTGCGGTAATTCAGGTTAAAACTGAAGATAAAGAAGCAGTACTTAATGTGTTAGCAGGTCACGGCTTAGCCTCTTGCAGCCATGTGATTGGTTCACTGAACGATGATGACGCTATCCGCTTTACCCGCAACGGTGAAGTGGTACTGGCTAATACCCGCACTCACTACCGCGGTGTTTGGGCTGAAACTACTTATCAAATGCAAGCGCTGCGTGATAACCCAGAGTGTGCAAAGCAAGAGTTTGACGCTAAGTTTGATGCGGCAGATCCTGGTTTGAACATTGGTTTAAGCTTTGACATTAATGAAGACGTTGCTGCGCCTTACATTGTTAAGGGGCTAAAACCAGAAATGGCTATTTTACGTGAGCAGGGTGTTAACTCGCATCATGAAATGGCAGCCGCCTTTGACCGAGCTGGTTTCGCAGCAGTAGATGTTCATATGAGCGATATTTTGGCTGGCCGAGTGAGCCTAGATAAGTTCGCAGGTTTAGTAGCTTGTGGTGGCTTCTCTTACGGTGACGTACTTGGTGCTGGTGAAGGTTGGGCTAAGTCGATTCTGTTTAACAGCCGAGCGCGTGAACAGTTCAGTGCATTCTTCGAGCGTAACGATTCTTTTGCACTGGGTGTGTGTAATGGTTGTCAAATGTTGTCTAACCTCAGTGAGCTGATTCCAGGTGCTGACTTGTGGCCTCGTTTTGTACGCAATGAATCAGAACGTTTTGAAGCGCGTTTCAGCTTGGTAGAAGTACAGCAATCACCGTCAATTTTCTTAAACGGTATGGCTGGTTCACAAATGCCTATCGCGGTATCTCACGGAGAAGGCCGCGTAGAAGTGCGTGACCAAGCGCATTTAGACGCCTTAGCTAACAGTGGTACCGTGGCCTTACGCTACGTGGATAACTATGGCGAAGCTAGCACGCAATACCCAGCTAACCCGAACGGTTCACCGCTTGGCATTACAGGTTTGTCATCAAAAGATGGTCGAGTGACTATTATGATGCCTCACCCTGAGCGCGTATTCCGCACCGTGGCGCACTCGTGGCACCCAGATGACTGGCGCGAAGATAGCCCGTGGATGCGTATGTTCCGTAACGCACGCGTTAACGTAGGTTAATCAAACGTTAGCGAGTAAAAAGCCACCCTAGGGTGGCTTTTTTATTGGGCGAACCAGTGATTGGGTTTACAAAGTAAAGCGTTTAATGAGTTCTTCGAGTTGTTCGGCACGTTGTTTTAGGTTCAAACTGCCGCTACGGTTTTCCTGAGCCAAGCCAGCAGATTGACTGGATTGGTCAGCAATATGTACGATGCGTTGAGAGATTTCTTGGCCTACGTGGCTTTGCTCCTCAGTGGCAGTCGCGATTAAGGCGTTCATATCCATAATGTGCTGAATTGAATCTTTAATCAGTTGCAGGGCTTCACTAGCAGCATTGGCCCCTGTTACAGCCTCTCCACTGCGCTCTTGGCTGCTGTCCATGGCAGATACCGCTGCATCGGAACCGCTTTTTAAGCGCTCAATCATGCCATGAATTTCCCCAGTACTTTGTTGGGTGCGACTGGCCAGTTGACGTACTTCATCGGCAACAACCGCAAAGCCGCGACCTTGTTCGCCAGCCCGAGCGGCTTCAATGGCTGCGTTTAAGGCTAACAAGTTAGTTTGTTCGGCAATGCCTTGAATCACACTCAATGCAGACGAAATATTTTGCACATCACCTTCTAGCTTAGCGATAACTTCACTGGCTTGGGCAATTTCATTTGCTAGCGATTGCACTGTAGCGGCAGCGCTATCTACGGTGGTCATGGCCTCTCCAGCGCTATTATCTACTTGTTGGGCAGAGTCTGCGGCTTGATTGGCGTTGTCTGATACATCATGAGCAGATGCGGTCATTTCTGTCATCGCGGTGGCCACTTGCTCGGTTTCTTCACGCTGCTCAACCAACAGCTGGTCTACCGAGTTGGCTCTGTCTGACATAGATGAGGTTTCTTTTGAGACATCTAAGGCAACTTTACCTACCATGCTGATGATTTCATGTAGCAATTCAATAAAGGCATTGAAGTTACCCGCCAACTGACCAAACTCATGAACATAATCGGTCTTAAGGCGAGCACTTAAATCGGCTTCGCCAGAGGCTAATTTAGCAAAAGACTGATTCAAGTCTTGTAGTGGCGCCATAATGCTTCGGTTAATGAAGTAGCTAATTAACACCGCAAGCCCCAGTAATGCCGCACCAGTAAGGAATATGAAAAACATCGACGACTCTAAGCTAGCTTGTGCTTCTTCTTCCAGTTTTGTGATGAGGGCATCAACATCATCGGTGTAAAACCCGGTGCCAATAAATATATCCCACTTATCTAAATAAATGGCGTAACTAAGCTTAGGAAGCGCTTGATTACCGCCAGGCTTGGGAAAGTAGTAAGTATAAAACTCACCTGATTTAGACGCTTTGAGTAAATCGCGAATGATGTACTGATTTTGTTTATCTTGTAAGGACCAAAAGTTATCGCCAATACCCTTGTCATTTTCGCCTAGCAGCACCCGTGTACCGGTTTTGTGGTAGCCAAATAGATAACCTGATTCGCCATACTTTAGGCGTTTAAGTGTTGGCATAGCTTGCTCTAAACTGCCGCCGCTTTCGTAAATGTTGGCGACTGATGAATAAGCCATGTCCATATAAGCTTTTAGCTCGGCTTTTTTCATCTCCATCATGTTTTCTTGAGTCTCTGAGGACTGAGCTTGACTGAGTGCTTTGGTTTCGTTGTAGCTTAGGTACAACATGCTGGTAGCAAGAATAAGAACTGGCCCTAGGGCTAAAACGAGTAAACGTTGGCGAATTGTAAGAGACATAGTTGGATCCTGTCTTGTTGATTTTTATTAGAGGTCTTTTTTATTATTCGGCAAGCTAACACAAGGCCTTAGTCATTTTTGTGAATTATTCCGGCTAGTTAACAATTGATATAAAAAAGCCTCAAATAAATTGAGGCTTTTTGTGAGCGACTTGCTGAGTTTATAAAGTAAATCGTTTAACGAGCTCTTCAAGTTGTTCTGCTCGCTCATTAAGATTGACACTGCCGCTGCGATTTTCTTGAGCAAGACCCGCCGATTGACTTGATTGGTCGGCAATATGCACAATCCGTTGAGAAATTTCTTGCCCCACATGGCTTTGCTCTTCGGTGGCGGTGGCGATTAAGGCGTTCATATCCATAATGTGTTGAATCGAACTTTTAATCAGTTGTAGTGCTTCACTAGCGGCGTTTGCACCAGTTACCGCTTCTCCGCTGCGTTCTTGGCTGCTATCCATGGCTGATACTGCCGCATCAGACCCACTCTTAAGGCGCTCGATCATGCCATGAATTTCACCGGTACTTTGTTGAGTACGACTGGCAAGTTGGCGTACTTCGTCGGCAACCACGGCAAAACCGCGACCTTGTTCGCCCGCACGTGCAGCCTCAATGGCCGCGTTTAGTGCGAGTAAGTTGGTTTGCTCGGCAATGCCTTGAATCACACTTAGTGCTGATGAGATATTTTGTACATCGCCTTCTAGTTTGGCGATAACTTCACTCGCTTGCCCTATCTCGTTTGCCAAGGATTGCACGGTAGCTGCTGCGCTATCTACTGTGGTCATTGCATCACCAGCGCTGTTATCTACTTGCTGAGCAGAGTTAGCGGCCTGATTAGCATTGTCGGAAACATCATGCGCCGAGGCGGTCATTTCTGTCATGGCGGTGGCCACTTGCTCGGTTTCTTCGCGTTGTTCAACTAAAAGTTGGTCTACAGAGTTGGCGCGGTCAGACATCGACGAGGTTTCTTGGGCTACGTCGTGCGCCACTTTGCCTACCATGCTGATGATCTCATGCAGCAGTTCAATAAAGGCATTAAAGTTAGTGGCGAGTTGACCAAATTCGTGTACGTAGTTGGTATTTAGGCGGGCACTTAAGTCGGCATCGCCACTGGCCAGTTTCTCAAAAGACAGGGTAAGATCGTGCAGTGGAGACATAATGCTGCGATTAATGAAGTATCCAATTAATAGGGCAAAGGCTAACAGGGCAGAAGCGGTTAAGCCCAAAAATATTAATGAGGAGTTTAGGCTCTCTTCAGCATGCTCTTCAAGCTGAGCGATAACCGCGTCTACATCGTCGGTATAAAAGCCTGTTCCCATCATTAAATCCCAGCGATCTAAGTAGACAGCATAACTAAGCTTGGGAGATGACTCAGTAGCACCTGGTTTGGGGAAGTAGTAGGTATAAAATTCTTCTTTTTGTGATGCCTTGATTAAGTCTTGAATTAGATACTGACCTTGCTTGTCTTGTAAGGACCAAAAGTTATCACCAATGCCCTTATCTAAAGTCCCCATGAATACTCGAACACCTTTATTGGTATAGCCAAAAATATACCCTGATTCGCCATATTCTAAGCGCTGCAAAATAGGCAGTGCCTGTTCAAGCGTTCCGCCGTTTTCATAAATTTCGGCGACGGCGGAGTAAGCCATGTCCATGTAGGCTTTTAACTCTGCCTTTTTCATGGCAACCATATTCTCTCGCGTCTCGGTTGATTGACCGTGAGTGAGCTTTTGAGTTTCTGAAATTGTCAGTAATAAGATACTAATTGACAAAATAAGCACGGGGGCAAGGGCAAGTATTAACAGTCTTTTTCGAATGGTTAAGGACATAATCTTTCTTCCAAATTGTTTTATTTTACAGCTTTTTATAAGTGTAGACGGCAACTGGAGCTAGTTTGTATTAACCATTAGTCATGACTGAAAACGTGATCAATGCATTGTTTTAATTAATGTTTTTGTCACTTTGAGGGGCGGGGTGTTGTTGATGCCAAATTTTAGCAGGAACAATATCAAGTGCAGTTCTATATCCTGTGTCGAATAAGCGTAGTTTTGCTTGGTCGTCTAAATGAAAATCTACCGGTGAGGTATTGCCAGTATTAACCACAATAGTGCGATGCCAGAATTTCTCATTAACATATTCTCGAGAAATGGTGGTCATAAAAGTACGTATTAATAGTGATATGTATGCCGCGAGTGGGAAAATCCCGTTGGTTTGAAGTGGCTTAATATCGTTATCTCCACGTAAGCGAAAGCAAATTACCGGGGTGCCATCGGTGGCCCAGTCTTGATGTAAAGCATCTTCAGACAAAATGCTACCGTCTACCATTAAATGGTCTTGGTAGGGCTTGAATGAAAAGATAAGTGGAATAGACATTGAAAAACGCACCGCCCGAGAAACTTTGAGATCAGGGGTTCTTTTAGCATCAAATACTACAGGTGAACCAGAGCGTACATCGGTGGCCACTACGTGCAGTTGTAAAGGAAGTTCTTTGAACGTAGCACCGTTAAGCAAATCATCAATCCACGCTTCGAATTTGTCGCCTGAACATAACCCGCCGTTGCGTAATAAACTGATCAAGGAAAAACCTTTGAACTGTTCGAAATCGGTATCTAGGGCAATGGCTTTGATTTGCTCTACATCCATACCGCTGGCAAACAATGAACTAATAATGCTGCCGCCAGATACTCCCACAATATGAGAGAACTGAACATTAAGCTCTTTTAAGCCCGCGAGGATCCCGATATGTGCTGGTAGCCGAGTTCCACCTCCCGCAAAGATGGGTACCAAAGTCCTTGGCTCATTGGATTGCATTAGCGTTTCCATTGTTTGATGATAGCTCAAGTATGTCGTATTTTTTTTACATCGCTATTGTTTATAACAATAAACTGATTTGTGAGAGCGCCACTTGAGACTGTTTACACCTCTACCACTGGTTAAATTATTGCTTGCTTGCAGCGTGCTATTTAGCATCAGTTGTTTTGCAGAGCTGCCTGCTTGCGATAATCAAGACTTAACTTATCAGCCAGCTCTGCCAGAGCTGCTGCAAGCCGAGCCAAACAGCCGGTCTTTTTCAGTGTTAGTTTGGAATACGTACAAAGGGCAAAATGAGGGATGGATAGAGCAGCTTGAGCAGTTTAGTCAGCAGGTAGATTTTATGCTGTTACAAGAAGCGAGCAGGGAGCGTTTTAGCCAATGGAGCAAGCTTAGCCAATGGCACATGTATCAAGCTATCGCATTTGAGTGGTTTGGTGACGGCCTAGGCGTAGTGAATCTTGCAAAGCAAGCGAGTAGCGAGAACTGTTTGGTGCTAAGCACTGAGCCGTGGATAAGGGTGCCTAAATCGGCATTGTTACAACACTATCAGTGGCAGGATAAAAGCTTATTGATTGTTAATGTACACAGTATCAACTTTACCTTGAGTGAAGCCGATTATTTAAAGCAATTACAGCAACTGAGCCCTTGGTTGGCCGCTTATGATGGACCTTTGATTTTAGCCGGGGATTTTAATACCTGGAGTGTTGGACGTTTAGCAGTGTTGGAACAGTTTATTTTGGCCCATCAATTAAAAACAGTATCGTTTAAACCCGATGAACGCACTCGCTTTTTTGGTAAAGCTTTAGATTATATTTTTTATCGTGGCTTAACGCTCCAAAGTAGCCAAAGCGTTGCTACCGATACATCGGATCACAACGCCTTAATGGCTAGTTTTGAGTTTTCTACGCGCTCACTTCGGCAACGTTAATGTATAACTTCAACTTTTGACCCGGCTGTAAGTAGTGATTTTTATTTAGGTCATTCCACTTTAATAAATCGGTTATCGATACTTTAAACTTTTGCGCAATACGAGACAGTGAATCACCATTTCTTACTTGGTAAGTCACGGTTTGAATATGGTTTTTACTGGCTTTAGATTTTTGCCAAATAACTAACTTTTTACCTGGTTTCAAAGTGTCAGTAGGCGCCATGCTATTCCATTTAGCAACATTTCGGTGGCTAACCTTGTAGGCTTGCGCGATGCTCCAAAAACTATCACCAGACTTTACTGTGTAACTAAGTTTGATGTCACCACGTGGCTTGTTTTGCTGGCTAACTAATCGTTGGCTTTGGCTTAGGGTATAAGCGCTTTGTTTGCGAGAAGATACCGGCACCAACAAATGCTGACCAATTCGAATCGTATTGTTGCTCAGCTGGTTTAGCTCGCGGATTTGTTTGCTGGTGGTGTTATAGCGCTTTGCAATAACACTTAAGCTATCACCCGATTTTACTTTGTAACGTGCCCATTGCATGCGTTCTTGTTTAGACAATGATGCTAAAGCAATCTCAAAGTTGGGGACTGTTTTGGTTGGAACCAACAAGTAATGTGGGCCGTCTGGTGCTGTGGCCCAGCGGTTAAAACCAGGATTTAATTTATGCAGCTCGTCTAGCTTGATACCTGCAAGCTCAGCCGCCAACGCTAAATCAATTTGGCTATAGGTGGCTACTTTTTCAAAATACGGCTTGTTCGCAATGGCTGGAATATTCAGTTTGTAGTCATCACGCTGTTGTAACATTTGGCTTAAAGCCAGTAGTTTTGGTACGTAAGCACGTGTTTCTCTTGGCAGGTTTAATGACCAAAAGTCAGTGGCTTTACCGGCTTTTTCGTTAGCACGAATAGCGCGACGAACTCGACCTTCGCCAGAGTTGTAAGCCGCTAAGGCGTGTAACCAATCGCCGTCGAAATATTTGTTGAGGTATTCCAAGTAATCTAAGGCGGCATGGGTGGCAGCATAAACGTCACGTCGTCCGTCGTACCACCAATTTTGCTCTAAGCCAAAGCGCGTACCCGTTCCTGGAATAATCTGCCAAATGCCTGCCGCTCGGCCATGCGAGTAGGCAAAAGGCTGAAAGGCGCTTTCTACAATCGGTAACAAGGCCAGCTCTAATGGCATGTTGCGACGCTCAATTTCTTCAACAATGAAGAACAAATAAGGGTCGGCGCGCACTGATACGCGGCGCATGTAATCTGGATGTTTTAAAAACCAGTTAAGCTGGGCTTGTAGGCGTTTGTTATTTTCTGGTAGCGGTATCGCAAGTTGGTCTTCAATACGCAGCCACACGTCGTCGTAAACCACTGGCTGAGGCGCTTCGACTTTAGCGACAACTTCTGTTTCTTTGCTTAGGTTGTCGTCACTGGTTTGACTGTTCGCCGCTACTTCGGTGTTTTGTTCTGGTTGCGTAAGCTCTGAATCGGCGGGGGCCAATTGCTCGGTTACGGTGGGAGTGGTCAGTTGGCAAGCGCCCAATAACAATGAAAAAAGGCCAACAATGAGCGCTTTCATGATTTATCCATCTACTAAAAATTCAGAGCCAATGTTATTGAGGTCGCGTGAAATTAGCAAGTCAGAAGCGGTCTTTCCATGACCTGAGGGCAGCAAACACTGCTATCTCATTGTTTAATGGCTGTAAATTTTCTAGCTCTACCGCAGCTTTAATTGAGGCATTCTGGCAACGTAGGAAAGGATTTATCGCCAGTTGCTGCTCTAAACTTGTAGGTAGGGTGGGTAATCCCATTTGACGCTGCTTGCTTACTTGTTGCTGAAAGTTCACTAAAGCTTGATTATCAGGTTCTACAGCTAAGGCGAATTGAAGATTTGCTTGAGTGTACTCATGTGCGGCATAAATTAGCGTTTCACTATCAAGTTGACAAATTTTGGCTAAAGAGTGGTGCATTTGTTCGGCGCTGCCTTCTCGCAAGCGACCGCAGCCGGCCGAAAAAATGGTATCGCCAATAAACAAATGCCCCTGGCTAAAGTAAGCAATATGATCCAAGGTGTGCCCTGGTACTTCAATAACAGACATCTCATCACGTAAACCTTGCGGCGTAATAATCATACCTTCGTTAACAACAGTGTGAGGAAAGTGATATTTGCTATTACTTGGGGCAAATACTTCTGCTGCTGGATAGGCTTCGAGTAACTCTGTTACTCCTCCAATATGGTCGGCATGATGGTGGGTAATAAGGATTGCGCTAAGCTGACCATCAATTTCTTGTAAACGCTGTTTCACAGGGCTTGCATCACCGGGGTCGACAACGACACAATGGTTTGAATCAACCTCTTTTAATAACCAGATATAGTTATCATTAAAAGCGGGTATATGGATGATTTGCATTATGATATCTCTGTCGTTAAAGTCGATGAGACATTATTGCCTTATCTGCAATAGATTGGTACGGGGAATTGATGAAGCCGGCGAAAATTCGTGAAGTAATTGAAAGTCCTGACTTCTGGCAAGATTTGCCATTAGGTGATTGGCTAATGGATCAGCAGCAAAGTTTGTTGGACCAATATCTGCCAGTAGCTTTTGGTTATCATATGTTAAAACTGGGTAATTTAAGTGCTCAGCTTAATTGTCACGCGTCGATGATTCGTCATCAGTTAAATGTGGCGAAGGAGGGGCATTTAATAGGTTTGCGTGCCAAACCGGAGCAATTGCCTTTTCAAGAAAGTAGTATCGATCTCTGCTTGTTAGCCCACAGTTTAGATTTTTCAAAAGACCCTCACCAATTATTGCGCGAAGTGGAGCGCGTACTCACTGCAGACGGCTACATTATTATTAGTGGTTTTAATCCTTTTAGCTTATTAGGTATGCGCCGTTATTTCCCTTTTAGAAAGCGTGGTTTGCCGTGGTCTTGCCGAATGTTTACTCCTGCGCGAGTAAAAGACTGGCTTAACCTATTGGGTTTTGAGGTGTTAAATGATGAGCGTTTAGCTTACACCTCTTTTGTTAATAGCCGACCCGCACCGCAATGGTTTGAGCGTTGGGGCAAACGCTATTTTAGAGCCACAGCCTCAGCTTATTTTATTGTGGCTCGAAAACGCAGAGCCCCGCTTACTCCTATTAAAAAAGCTTGGAGAGTCAAGCAGCGCATACCTGTAACGTCATCGATTAGTGGTTAATCGTGTAACTGTTCGTAGGCGAGGTCGATTTGCTCTGGGTTATTGGTAGCCGCTTCTCGAGCTAAATCGTCTACCCGTTCGTTTTCTGGGTGGCCTGCATGGCCTTTTACCCAATGCCACTCAACCTGATGACGTTGGCAAGCGGCATCTAAACGTTGCCATAAATCAACATTTTTCACTTCGGCTTTGGCTGCGGTTTTCCAAGCGCGTTTTTTCCAATTGTGGATCCATTGAGTAATACCTTGACGCACATATTGGCTGTCGGTGGTAAGAATGACTTTGCAATCTTGTTTTAAGCTTTCTAAGGCAACAATAGCAGCGAGCATTTCCATACGATTATTGGTGGTGAGGCGAAAGCCTTGGCTGAGTTCTTTGCGATGTTGCTGATATACCAGCAGCGCGCCATAACCTCCTGGTCCAGGGTTACCTAAACAAGAGCCATCGGTAAACAAGTGAACTTCTTTTGCCATATCTTTGGTAAACTAACAGGATTATCTGCTTAGTGTCGCATAGGAGCTGTTTTGAACCAATCTAAGAGCCATCGTTTAATCGTATTTGATACTGAAACCACCGGTATGAACGATAGTGGCGGGCCTATCTACCAAGGGCACCGAGTGATTGAAATTGGCTGTGTTGAAGTTATTGACCGTAAGCTAACCGGTAATACTTTTCATGTGTATATCAATCCAGAGCAGTTGATTGATGAAGAAGCAATCCACGTTCACGGTATCACCGATGAATTTATTGCCGACAAACCGCTATTTAGAGATGTTGCGCGAGACTTTGTTGAGTTTATTCGTGGTGCCGAGTTAGTCGCGCACAACGCAAACTTCGATATTAGCTTCCTAGATCACGAGTTTGCCATGATGTCGCGAACCTTAACTAAAGCGATGCCAAATTGTGCCGATATTTGTACTATCACCGATTCATTATTGGTGGCAAGACGAGGCGAGTACAATAAACGTGAAGTACAGTTAGCGGGTAATAAACCCTTACCTTCACGGAAAAACTTAGATTCTTTAAGTGATTACTATGGCGTAGACCGCTCTTCACGTACCTATCACGGCGCATTGCTTGATGCCGAGTTATTGGCCGACGTGTTCTTAAAGATGACCGGTGGCCAGAATAAGCTGAACTTAAAGCAGAAGGGCAGTGGTGACGGAGTAGGTGTTCGCTTGGTTGATTCAAATAGGCCTCCACTAAAAGTGGTGTTTGCCAGCGAACAAGAACTTGGTTCGCACCAAGAGCGCTTAGATTTGGTAGAAAAAAAGGGAGGCCAGTGTCGCTGGCGTAACTAGACTGAATGATTAAAAAAACTCTGTGGCTGTTGTTATGGCTGGCGTTGCCCTTGCAAGCCAGCACTATTTTTGAAAATCGTGATATCCCTTTAATCGATAACCGCTTTCGTTTAGATCACAGTATCGAGAAAGCTACTTTCCTGCTGTATCGTTCGCCGGGCTCTCCGGCTGCTATTTTAGTACGCCCCGATGGCAGCAAAATCTACGCTTGGGAAGTGCCCAAAAATGTGAGCTGGTTAGAAACCGACGAGCTGGATATTGTGACCATTGAAAACCCGATGCGTGGTCCTTGGCAAGCAGTGGCAGAAAACAACGGGCGTAACCGTATTCGGATTCTCAGTGACGTAGAGCTCAACGTTGATCCCATCCCCCATCAACTATATCAAGGCGAACGTTTACGCATCTCGGCACGTTTAAGTTCTAAGGGCGAGCGGATAGATCTAGAGGTCATGCTCAAAGAAGCCTTGATGAACGTAGCGCTAATGCGTCAACAGTTACTAGAAGACCAAACTGTAGAAGTGCGTCGAGATGAACTCGGAAAGTTCTATGATGATGGTAAAGACTATGACGAGTATGCTGACGACGGTGTATTCACAACCCACATCAGGTTAGAAGCTCGGCCAGGTAAGTATGAGATTGTGGTGAGCACGCTAAACCAAATTTTCACTCGCGCACAGCTTTCACCAGTTCTTATTTATCCTAATCCAGTGTCTATAAAGGTGATGTCGCCAAAAGACGAACAGCGCCAAGCGCGTATGGCGTTGGTGATAGATACCGATGAAGTGCGACCTGAGTCGGTAGTGATTAGCGGCAAGGTATATAACAACGTAGGGTGGGAGCAAGCTTTTCAAACTTATGCCGACGGTGAAGAATTTACGGTTGATTTGCCTACACCCACAGAACAAGGCCGCTATCGGGTAATGGGGACGTTATTAGCAACAACGATTCAAAACCGCGAAATTGTTATCGATTTACCTGAAGAAGATTTTGTGATTTTACCACCTCCCCCTCCGCCGCCAGAACCGGTGGTTGTTAAGACGGTGGTTGTGCCAGAACCAGAGATGTCGTTGTGGTTAGTTATACTGTTATCGGTATTCGGTTTTGTGGCGGTTGCCGGCTTGGCATTTTTGTTTATTTGGTGGCGCAAACGTAAGGCTTTTGAAGCGGCGTTAAAAAATGCCAAAGAAGCCCCAGCGGCCCAACCAAGCGTTGAGCCTAAAATGGATGAAGCCAGTACTTTAAAAATGCCGTCTGAGTGATTTTTTAACCGTCTTGGCTAAAAGCTCGGCGCATTGGCTAAAACATCGGCGCTTGAACGGATTTTTAAAGAAATAAGACAATTCTTTGTTGACTCGTAATAGGCATAACCGTATTATCTGCGCCGCACCAGACGAGATGGTTCTGCGGAGTGGTAGTTCAGTTGGTTAGAATACCGGCCTGTCACGCCGGGGGTCGCGGGTTCGAGTCCCGTCCACTCCG